>NZ_JBNPOQ010000007.1:0-133919 GCF_050315235.1 Bariatricus sp. SGI.019
CGCCTTGGTAAGGCGGAGGTCGGCGGTTCGATTCCGCTAGGCAGCTTAAATAATTACAACAAAGAAAATACCTCAGAAATGGCTTAAAACCGCTGTTTCCGGGGTATTTTCTTTTTCTGTTTTTGCCTTTTATAGTCTTTTTAATTGTCTGATAATTCCCTATTTATCACTCTAAGGTTGAAGTGGGTTGTGGAAATAGTTGTGGAAAAATTTTTATGGCTATGCTATCATTAATCCAAGAGGTGATACGTATGGCAAAAAGAATGAATGGAGAAGGAACTTGGGGTAAAAAAACAATAAATGGACACACTTATTATGTTTTTAAAAAAACATATCCTGAGAAAAGAAAAGAGTTTACTGGAAAAACTAAAAAAGAGGTAGATGAAAAAGTAAGAGCATACGAAGAAAAAAGAAAAACTCTAGTAGAATCATCTCCAATAACATTGGGGGAATATATTTTAGAATATACTACAACTACAGGTTCAAAAAATCTTGGTAAGACAGCTAAAAATAATTATGAAGATATTGTCCGCACAAGAGTATTACCAAAAAAATTTGGCATTAGTGATTTACAACTTTCACAAGTAACAAAATCGCATATGAAAAATTATGTGGATAAATTAATTGAAAGTAAATATGCCAGATCAACCATCGTAAAAACCATGCGCATTGTAAGAAAAGCAATTGAAGACGCAATAAAAAATAAAGAGATTTCGCCAGATGTATTAGAAGAATTTATTGCACCATCTGAGAACGCTGTATTAACTGAAAAAAGAAAGATTCCATTCTTATGCAAAGAAGATATGGCTGCGGTATTTGAAGAGGCTAAAACCCCAAAATACGCGCAAAATGGATACGCTTTAATTCTTATTATGTACACAGGTATTCGAGCAGGTGAATTACAAGAACTTAGATGGAGTGATGTTGACTATAAAAATAATACATTATCTATTAAGAGAACGGCAATAAAAGTAAAAAATGATGACGGGAAAAATATTATTGTTCCTAAAAATTCTCCAAAAAGTAAAGCAGGTATTCGAGTAATACCTTTATGTAAACAATCTATATTTGCACTAAAAGCATTTGAAACATTTAATCCTAAACATAAGCCAGATGATTTTGTCTGTTTAAATAATTCTGGAAAACAAATAGACCAATCAAACTTGCGAAGAACGTTACTTTGTGTCTTAAAAAATTCTAGTTGTTCTGTAAAACATTGTGGACTTCATGCATTAAGACACTCTTTCGGGAGTAGATTATTAGAAGAGGGTGTTGATATAAAAGTTGTATCGTTATTATTGGGACATGAAAAAATTAGTACAACTTATGACATATATATTCATATTCTTAATAAGCGTATAACATCTTCAATTAAAGTATTTGATGAAGATGATATGTAATTATTTAAAGGAGGAGTTATCATGGCAAGACCACAAAAACCATTAGAAGAACAATTAAGTGTAGCAGAAGTAGAGTTGCAGAAAGCGAAAGAAAAAGTTTCGTCATGGGAAGAACGAATCGTAGAAATTAAAAAACAAATCGAAGACCGTAACATGAGACAAGCTTACACATTATTAAAACAAAATGGTGTGACGGTAGAGGAGTTGGAAGAACTCATTAAAAAGAAACAGCAGAAAAGTAAGGCGTAAAAAAATAGGGACAAGACCAAAAATCTTGTCCCTATATCGTTACAATAATAAAATTATAAACCTAACAATGCTTTCCATGTATTTTGACCAACGATACCATCTTGAGATAAAGCGTATGTTCCCTGGAAAGCAATAACAGCAGCTCTGGTTCCTGCACCAAATTTACCATCAGCCCCAGCGGAACCACAAGAGTATCCCAATGCAATTAATCTTTCTTGAAGTAATCTTGTAATGTTTCCACTAGCACCCTGTTTTAAAGTAGGACATCCAGCAAGAGTAATCTTTCCAGGAATACCATCTACATTTTGCTTGGAAAATCCTTGTGCGTTACATTCAGCCTGTAATCTTGCGACCCAATTATTTCCAGATGTAGATACATTAAAAGAAGTTTTCTTAGAAGCATATAACGCTCTAAGTTTAGCGTCACTCTTTGATCCATACAAACCGTCTACAACAAGACCTGAATCACGTTGGAATGCTTTCACAGCAGATTCAGTTTTACTTCCAAATATTCCGTCTACACTTCCACAGTTATACCCACAAGAATTAAGCATAGTTTGAAGTTCACGAACATCAGCACCTTTATCACCTTTTCCAAGACAGTCTTCTTTTGCATAAGATGTATTGCCCGTGCTTGTACTAATTGAAACGCTGCTTGCTACCACATTAGCAATCTCTTCAAATGGGAAATTTGACCCAGGACATGAAGTAGGATAAACTTCACTGTGTTTTTGAACTTTACTAATTCCATATTTATTTTTCAAATATGATACCAATTCTTTACCAGCTTGTTTCTGAGCAGCAGGCATTGTTTCTTTCATATAATTACCCTCAAAGCAGATACCGATTGAATCTGAATTACTTCCTGATGCATGTGCACCAATAGTATTTTCAGGTCTTCCTCTTTGAATCGTACCATCTTTACGAACTAAGAAATGATATCCAATACCTGCCCATCCTCTAGCTTTGTGCCACTGATGAATAGTAGCAGCATCACATACAGACGCATCAGCATGATGAAGAATAGCTCTAAGTGTTTTACTCCGTACACTTAAACTACCAAATGCTAAATTTGTTTCTTGAATTATCATAAAAACACATCCTTTCTTAAAAATAAGCAATTTGAATCTCTCATGGCTAAAGCCACGAGATTCTTGGGAACTCCTTTCTACTGAAAAGATATTTACCAAGCTATCCCGATAGTTCCTACCGTTATTTTTTATTCGCTATGCTACTTCTAATATCCTCAATCCTTCATTAAGAATATTGACAGCAGCATTTATGTCTCTATCATGATGTGCATGACAACAAGGACATTTCCATTCTCTTACTGAAAGATTTTTTGTATCCTTATTTACATACCCACATACATTACAAGTTTGAGAACTTGCATAGAATTTATCTACTTTCACAACTTGTTTACCATACCAATTAGCTTTGTATTCAAGTTGCCTTACAAATTCAGACCATGACACATCTGTTATAGACCTTGCAAGTTTATGATTCTTAACCATATTCTTTACTTGTAAATCTTCAATGCATACCACATCATTGCTCTTGATAATTTCAGTCGATAACTTTTGCAAGAAATCTTTTCTCTGATTTGCAATATGTTCCTGAAGTCTTGCAACTTTTATCCTTGCTTTATTACGATTAGAACTACCTTTTGATTTTCGAGATAATTCTCTTTGTAATTTGGCAAGTTTATCTAAAGACTTCTTTAAATATTTTGGATTTTGAATCATTTCGCCATCAGATGTAATACAAAATTCTTTAATTCCTAAATCAATACCAACTACATTACCAGTTTTATCAAATGGTTCAATTTCTACATCTGTGCAACAAAGTGATACAAAATATTTTCCGCTTGGTTCTTGTGACACAGTAGCATTAAGAATCCTCCCTTGTGGTATTAACTTGTTTTTCGTTTTTACCATTCCAAGTTTTGGTAACTTAATATACTTATCACAATACTGGATATTACCATTTACACACTTTGATTTATATGAAAACCTATGTGTTTTCTTTGATTTAAACTTAGGATATCCTGCGTGTTCCTTAAAGAACTTTTGATAAGCTAAATCTAAAATGGACTGACGAACTCACTGGGAATAATCAATATTGTAAATACAGATACGTTAAATTTGGTAAAACTGCGGTTATTATTGGGAATCTTGCTGCGAATAACAACAACAATATAAGCATAACATTTCCGTTTGCGTTTAAATTCACACCATCTGCATCAGTTACGTTAGAATCTAGTGCATCGTCAAATGTTAATCCATTAATAACGGAGATATCTACTACATCATTTAAAGCGGATAGCACTCCCGGAAGCACATCGAAAACGGCTGCAAGATTTATAATAATTGGAGAAATCGAATAACCTATAGTTTAATATACCAGCGAATATGAAATCACATTATTATACAAACTTCCGTATGAACCTGTTTTAATTTTCCATCCCTTTTTAGCGAAATATTCACCTGTTATTTGTGCATTTGCAGGTGTTTGGGCAGGATTGATTTGCACATAATGTACAATTTCATCATTTTCATTTGCAATATATACTCTGCAATAACCGCTTGTTGATGTAAAACTTGCAACGAAGTATACATAGCAGTCCTGCTCGAATGTATATTCCTTACCCACGGCAATTGACGTGGCATCTACACGTCTTTTGATGCTACCATATGCGAGGTTCATCGTTTTCCTATTTAATTCGGCAATACAATTGGTCAAATCATTATTTGTCTGAGACAAACCGTCATTTGTCTTATTAATCTCATCAAGAATTAATTTTCTCGTACCATCTGAATCAGTAGCCATAATATCACTAGCCACTTGAAATTTCGCAGAACTATCAATATCAGGTAACATACCAATAGACATTTGACCGTTAGTCCCTTGGAATGTTAAAGGAATGCCTTGTTCGATTGCTTTTGTATCTATAATAGTACTAAGTTTATCAGTAATTTGGAATTCAAATGTGTAAGAATTATTCGAGTTATCATTAAGATTAACGAATGGATTTTGAGACATCGTAACTTTAATATCTGAATCTCCATAATCACTACTTGACCATCCTGTAATAGTGGTATAACCACCAGATAAAGTTGTCCCTACTTCAGCATAACGATACTTAACATTAAATGTAGTATTTTTATTTGTAGACCCAACTTTTAACTTAGAATAGTAAGCGGTAATTTTAATAACTGTTTCTTGCTCATAATCGTTCAACCTACTTAATTCTATCGTTGCTGTTGGTTGATGATATGGTAATACATAAAAAGTCTTTTGAATTGTAGAACTTGTATTACCTCTTGAGTCTACAGCATAGATATTAATTGTATACGTCCCTGACGTTGCAATCGATCCAAACGCAAAATCAACTTGAGAAGTAGAAGAATATATCGCCTCTTTAGAAACAACATCTTTACCATCTGAATTTTTAACTAGAGCAACATATTTAGTTATTGTAGCTTGATTTTTTGCAGTTGCTTTATTCGATGTAGAAATATGTGCTTGCATATCTCCATATTTTTCTGGCATATAAGATGTATTGCCAAGAACACTTTGAGTAACAGTATCGGCATCTCCGTATGAATATGTAGAAAATATTGGATCACTATCAACGACATACATTGTTCCTAATTTTGGACTTTCAGAATTATCATAAACAGTACTATTAATTGTTGTTCCACATATTATCCGAATGTTTGCTTTATTTCGTGTCGGTACTTTTGAATATAATAATATTGCATTATTAGATAACGTCCATGTGTAAGATGTTTCGTCATTTAATGGCAACACTTCATCTGTTCTTATAACTTCTTCCCATGTACCATCAGTTTTTTCAATTTGAAGCGCAAGGAAACTTTTATTTTTATCAGAGTTAGTGAAATTGATTACTAAATCGCTACCTATATTAAAATCAATAGAGTCATTTGAAATTGAAGCAATAGGAATTGTTGTAAAAGATTTTGTATTAGATTCTGTCCAAAGCTGAGAATCTGTTCTTTTAACTCTGATTTTAATAGAATAAGTAGTGCCTGGTTTTAAATTTGATAAAGATAAAGAACCACTTGTAGATTTTGGTTGAGCAAATCTTGTCCATGAGCCACCGTTTAAAGAATATTGAGCTTCATCTACATTTACATCAGTAGACCATGAAAATAGTGCAGACGTTTGTGTGATATCGCTATCTAAAACATTAAATGTTTTAATCGTAGCATATCTAGGAATTTTATCTAATGTAACAGTTGTACTTGTATCAAAACTTCCCAAACTAAAGTTAGCATTACCAGTTGCTCTAATATAACAACTTTTCGAACCATCGTTATTATGAGGTACTGTATATGAACGAGCATTAGTTAATACCCAACTGTTCTGAATTGTTACGTTTAACCCATTTTCCCAATAAACATTACTATCACATTGTACGCCAGTGTTAATCGTTCCATATGATGTATATCCTGTATTTGTTCTTCTGAAATATACGCATACACTTACAGTTGAGCTATTTGCACTAGACCCATTACTGGAAGAAGACCATTCAACTAAACCTTGAATATATTGATTTGATGTACCAAATGTCCATGAACCACTAGCCATTTAACCATCTCCTTTCTTCATTAATAAAAAAGAGATGGTTAAACAACCATCTCTTAACTAGACCCTCCAGATTTAACATAAGCAACTCCATTTAAAGTTCTTCCATCTGAATACGTATATGAATTTGTTGTCATTTTAATAAAATCGGCTCCCGTATCCCAACCCTTTTCACATAATAATCGTCTGGTTTTCGTTGTATCTTTATCTATCCAAAAAATCTTTTCGTTATTATACCAACCACTAAATTCATCTATTGTAATTCTTGTTTGTTGTTTTGTGGTTGGATTTGTTACTGTTATACCATTAATATCTATACTAATGTTTGTAGTTATCTCTGGCATATCATACATATCTAATTGAGCAAATAACGCTTGCCACCCTTTTGCATCTTGCCTAATTTCTGAAATATCACGCGTATTTCCTTCTACGGTAGCAATACGGCTTGTAATTTCATTCATCGTTTGAGTAAGTGTAGATATACTTGTACCATTATCAGATTTATATTGTTCATATTCACTTCTTAATTTTACAATAAGATTATCCAAGTTGTTAATACTGCTTATTAAACCAGTAGCTCCATTTTCGCTTTCTGAACCTACGATTGATTCAATCTTATCAGCTTGTTCTTTAATGGAAGAGAAATTACCTTCGATATTTTCTACACGGCTTTCAATTTGATTGGATGAAATATTTAATGATGTGATATTCTCAGCAATAGCGGCGTTGTTTAGATAATATACTTTTCCATAACTTGTTTCCGCATATCCACCAGCTATATCGCTATCATAAATCGTTACCCAACTTATACCATCAGTTGAAATTTGCATTTTATGGTTATATACTCGGTTATCTTCGTAATAGTGCCATACACGAATATAATCTATATTGTAATATATATCACCCAAATCTATCTCTAAACAGCTATTTTCTGTGGAACTTATATATCTCTCTAATGCTTCATCTAATAACATTTCATCTGTATAATATTCTGGATTTGATACTGTAAGAGTAGTGAGAGATGAATTTTTATAAGTAGGAATAATACCAGAAGCGATATTTGTACCCTGTGTGATTACATCACACTCAACCCATTTATTATCTATAGATGATGCGCCTTTTATTCCATTTAACCAATCACGAATATAACGGACGGCAGTAACCGGTATATTTTCTTTTTGAGCAACGCTTAATTCAATATTATCCGCACGTTGATTAATAGTGGATTCTACAGTATCAATTTTATTGTCTATATCCTCTGGAGCTGGTGTCCAGTCTGTTGCTTTGTTGCCTATTTCCAACTTAACAGATTTTAGTATCAAATTTAATCTTTCCCATGTTATATTGTTTTGAATATATATTCTGAAAGGATAAGTCATATTAAATGTTTGTGTTCCTGCATAAGCCTTTGATGATTTTAAATTATTTATATCACCTGTGTTTGTTTCGCTATCATACTTAATAAATATGAATGGACTATTATGATCAACATATTCTGATATATCATTATATTTAGTAAATGTATAAGTACCGGCAGGAAATGTGATATTTGTACGCTTATAATTTTCGTTTGTTGAACTTCCCCACCAATGTCCATTTTCCCAAATTTTTATAGGTAGCAAATTCCTTCCACCAACCTGAATCTCATTCACCGCATCAGTATATCCTTTAGTAACAGTTGATTTAACACCTTCTAAACTTGCTTTTAATGAAGTGTAACTACCTCTTGCATCTTTAATTTCAGCAGATATTTCTTCTTGTCCAACTGTTAGTTCAGATGTAACATTGAATAATTCATTTAAACTCTGGTCTAATACGGCACTTGAATAACTTTCAGTATTATCTTCATAAATGGTGTGTTCACGTTTCCAAATATACGTAGAATTTGTTTTTATTGGGGGTATAGTAACCCAATTTCCACCTGTGACTTCTGTACTTGATGTAGATAAATAGTATTCAGGCGTAATGGATTTTACACTAATTCCTTGTTCTCCTTGTTTTCCGATTTTACTTACACTGTATGCAATTGAAGTAGTATCATCTGAATATGTGTAAACAGTTCTAGTCCATAAAAAACTTCCTTCAGGCACATTGGGAATAGAACTTTCCCATGTTCCAGTTGGTTCAGATGTGCCTGATGAACTTGCTTGATAAGTAATATCCGTACTTTTTATACCTTTACCATCATCACCATCACAAGATACGCTATATGATGTAGTACTTGTACCATCAGAATATGTCACAATTGTTCTAGTCCATAAATATTTTAAATCCTCTAGTGCAGTAGATAACGTTCCATCAGAAGATAATTGCATATCAGTATTATTAACAGTTAAGACACCATCATCATCTAAAGTTGCACCGTCTGAATATGTTAACACGCCGTTATCATCTAATGTTGCAGTTGTAGCAGATTCAGAAGAGCCAGTTGTTCGTTCAGGAATAGTTTCTGTCCATTCTCCAGTTGGAGGATTTGTACCTGATGATGAACGTTGATAAGTAATAGATCTTGATGAAATAGTAAGACTTTCTCCTTTATCTCCCTTACTACCTACTATACCCTGTTTACTTTTGGAAATCGAAAATGTTTTAGTATCAGTTAAAGTCTGCTCAGACCCATCAATGGTTACTTTATAAGTACCAGTAATAGTAACCATACCATTATCAACAGTCATATTGGAAACAGTATATACCTTTGAAGTAGCATTCCAACTTCCAGTTACACCAGTAGATGGAGTACAAGTAATTGTAGAATAAGCAGTAACATCTTCTATACCATAAAATACCTTAACACTTGTTTTACAATTAGAATATGACCCGTTATTTCCATCTGTATCAGTTGCTACATTCATACTTTCTACAGAGAGATTTACAGCTAATACTTTTGATTCAAGTGCAAGTTTTTCTGCGTTACCTGCTTTAATAGAAACTTCTTCGCTAGTCTGTTGCAATTGAGTAATATTACCTTCAGCATCTTTTACTTGTGTTGCAAGACCAGCGAGTGTCCCTTGATATGTTGATGTGTTTCCTTCACTATCGGTTACAGTCCCAAGAATTGATTCTGCTTTCTGCTCAATTGCAGACTGCACTTGTTCTGTTGTAGAATAATCATTTAAAGAATCTTTTGTAGCATAAGTCTGTTCTACAGTAGTTTTAAAAGAATCCGCATCTTGTTTATTCTCTGTAACAGTTTTTTGCAATTCTGTGACCGTAGATCCATCTGCTTTTGTTGTTAGTGTAGTTTGTACATCTGAAACTGTATTTTGAATTCCTGTTATATCTGCTTCAGTTTGTGTAACTCTATCTCTTAATTCCTTTGTTGTAGTGTTGTCATAATTATTAATGGAATTAGTGATATCTGTCTGCCACACTTTACCTGTAATGGATTTAGTATTTGCATCTACTTTTTGCTCAACACCAGACATTGTTTCTGTGATTGTATCAATTTGAGACTGCATTGACTCCCAAGTAGTATCACATATAATATTTTTATATTCTGTAGAAGAAGGATTTGAATAAATGATTTTTGAACGTGTCCATACATAATGACCACTTGACCAATCTGGTTGAGTTTCTAACCATGAACCACCAATCTGCTCTGTCTTGCTTGTACTTAAATAATACTCTGTTACAATATCTTCAATACTTCGTCCTGTTGCTCCTGCGCTTCCAGTTCCACCAGTAATACATACAGGGTCAGTTTCAGAAGAAGTACCATTACTTAATGTTGTAATCTGTTTACTCCAAATGTATTTTCCATCTTCCCATGTAGGTCTATCCGTTGACCAGGAACCACCAATTAATTCCGTAGCACTTGTAGACTGATAGTATTGAACAGATACAGATGAAACTGATATTCCATTGGAACCTTGTTCCCCTTGTAAAGCTAATGAATATGAAAAATATTTCGTGAATGTCTTTCCATCAACTGTTATTGTGATTTCTAACGTTCCACTTTTTGTCGTCATTTCAGACGTAACAGTAGGAGAGAAGTATGGATTATTGGCACCATTATTACTTATAGGAGCTGTCATACCAATAGGTAAACCAGATATCGTACCAATTGTAACTGGTATCTGGGTCGTACCCTTATATGCAATTACTTCACATTTTGTACTTGTGGGAAGTGCAGATGTAGTATTCCCTGCAAAAATATGAGATTCGTTACTTAATATAATTGTATATGCATCGTTACCTGATTCGCCTTTTTCTCCAATCTTACCATCTTGTACTTTTACAATTGTAACTACATCTGATAATTCCCCAGAAGTAATAGTAATTTTAATTTGTGTGTTAGTTGAAAATAAGGAAGGTGATAATGTACGTTGATTAGTATTACCAGAAACTGTTCCAAGCGTAACCGATGGAAGAGTAGACCAAATAATTCCATCATCGTAATTTTGTTGACTTGCAGTAAGAATAATGTCAGATGAGTCTTTTAAATTACTATTTGAGTCAAAAGCGACAATATAAGAAGAAGAGTATAAATCTAAACTTTTTGCATTGTCACCACTTTCTCCCTGTATCCCTTGTTTAGAAACACTAAATGAAATTACTTTTTCAAATTGTATTCCATCAACTGTAATTGGTATAGAAATTTCTCCAGAATCGGAAGTTATAGCAGCAGAAGTAGAAGCAGACAATGTAATAACATGATTTGATATAGAAGTCGTAATTCCTTCAACATCTGTAATAGTACCAATCGTAAAATCATTTCTAATTTCTGCACCTTTTAAAACGATTATTTCACACGTTTTAGATTGATTGCTTAAAGGCAAATTATTTATATTTGTAGCAAATGATATATTTTCATTTGTTAATACAATAGTATAAGCATCTGAGCCTGCATCACCATCTTTTCCTTTAATCTTTGTCCAATTATAATCTGATGGATTCATAGATTCAGTTGAAGATTCATTATTATATGAAATTCCAACATATGCAGCATCTGTTGGATCATCTGTCATATTAGAACCATCTGCATTTTGAGAATATTTAAACCATGTATATAATGTTTTTCCATCGTCACCTTTTACACCAGGTTCGCCCTTTTCTCCATCTTTTAAAAATAAAAATTCAAGAGTATTACTTTCTAAGACCAATTATCATCACTTCCTTTCTTTTAGAATTTTGCACTAAAAAAGAGCCTTGACTTAAAAATCAAAGCTCTTTGAAATAAATTAATATAAGCTCGCTACATATCCCATCACACTACCTCCGTCCATCCGTATACTCCTGGTTCCCAAACGTTGTTATCCACCAAGGATTCCCATGTTTTTCCATTGTGAGTTACCTTATCTCCTACCATGTATGGATTCGTAGAATCCGGCTGTTCCCACTCTAGAATCACAGATGCATCCGGGATTAATACCTTTGTGAAGAGAGAAGGTGATACATCCGGTGTCCAGTTATCTTGTGATGTATGGGCGGTCAGGCACTTGTATAGGACGCCGCCGTGCTGTACCTTATATCCTGCGGCGTAAGCTTGTCCTGCCGACCACTCTGGGTAAAAATCCACCATCCGCAAGGCTGTGTTGTCATCTACGGTTATAGTGTTAATCTGCTTGGCGATTAACATGCGGGTGACTTCATCCGCAGTCATGGGACGGGTGCGGTCTGCCATTTCGTAGCCCGCCACTTCGTCCGCTGTCATGTCGATATATTGACCATTAACATACTTTCTCATTATTTCCTATACACCCCCACGAACGTTCCAACTGGAAGCATAGCGCTGTTGGACGTAATAACTTTTACGCTGCTAATCGGATATTTGTTGGTCTTTTCCGAAATATGCGACACTGCTTCGCCCAAATTTTTCCTTGTGTAAATAAAAGTTATGCCGCTGAAATACTCCGTTCTGAGCTCGACCAAGTTTCTACGGTTCTCGTTAAATATTGTTGTGCTAAGCGCAATTCCGAATACGTTAAATGTATTCCATTGGTTGATAAAGCTCACCTGTCCAGTTATCGACGCACCATACGGTACATAGATAGCTACAAGAATGTTCTCAAGGGAAAAAGTTTCTCCGCTACTGTTGGTAGATATTTCTACTGTTGCCACTTCTTCCGACGTTGTAACAGAATTTACCAGCTCCCAGCTGTCGACTCCACCTCCGCCGCTCGGAATCTCTACGCTCAGTGGCGCACTTCCGTCATATTCTGCCGTTACCGCACCAGTAAAGGTAAGCTTCTGCGGATTCGGAAGTTTTTCCGGAATATCTGTAGCCTTCGCATATCCGCTGTCATTTTCCAGTTCAGACAGTTTTGTCGGTACCGCAATCGCATCAATCAGTGCTTTTAAAGCCACGCCCTGAGCGGCAGATAATGGCTTATTTGATGCGTTTGTAGTCAGATTGTCAATGATGTCTGATACATTAATCTTACTGGTCGTAATGGCATCAATTAATGATTTGTTGGATTTGATATATGCAACCACTTCGGACATCTGGTCAAGTGTGGTATCGTCACTGTCTGCTAATGCGTTCAGCCTTTCCGTCAATCCCTGCACTAACAGGCGGATGTCATTATGTGCTGTATCTGATACGTTATGTTCTGACACCTTGCTTTCTGCTGTACCAGCGGCGTCAGCTCCGACTTCCGATGCTGTCTTCGGAATTTCGTCTTTTGTTGCGTATCCAGATAAATCCTGATGCTCTGTCAAAAACCCACTATCGTTCTGCAAATCAGAGGTTTTACTTGGAATACTCGGAAGATTTCCTAATGCATTATAATCTACTTGCTTTGCACCTTCTGATGTATTGAATTTACTAATATATTCTGCCATTATTGTTTACCTCCTCCATCTAATCCAATATGTAGAACTCGATGAATCGGGTAATACAAATATTGAAATTTTACGTGGGGGGGGGTAAACGTATGTTTGCTATGTAACATATATACGCCCTCCTTTTATATTTTTACTTCACATTTTACTTGTTGCCTTAATATTGAACTTGGAATAGTAGTAGTCAATGTTTTCCCTGTTCCTAATACATTCCAAGTGCCTGAATTCAAATTTGAATATAGCCATGTATATGAAATTGGCTCAATCAATGTAGCTCCTTTGTATACATTACAAGTGCAAGTTGTCTCAATACTAACTACATTTGCATTAAATATTGTACCAATATTACTTGAAGCTATTACTGAATAAGCATCTGAGCCATCTACAAGTCGATAAATACTCATCACATCATATTTTGACGAATCAGTGCATTCTACTTTTACAACGATTGATTTCTTGTCTGACATATAAGATGATGGGATAGTAATAGAAGATTTATCAGAACTTACATAATCCGTGTTCTCAACACCATCTATATACCATTTAGATATAATTGCTCCATTTGTACATGTGGCATTGAGCGTAATAGAAGATGGACTAATTGCACCATCCGAATCGATGAAAACTTGCTCGCCAACCAACTCTACAGACTGAACCATGTTACTTAATTCATTTAATTTATTTGTTGTTGATTCTTTAAATGTATTGTAAACAACTTCAAAACTTTCTCCATCTGCTTTAATCTGACCAATATTAATTGTTCCATCTTCGTTTGCCTCAACAATAGAGAATCCAAGTTTATCCTTAGAGATTTCTCCATTGCCAATCATATCATTTTTAATAAGACCATCAGAAATAGCGGATTCATGGATACCAGAAGAGTCAATTAATACACCTTCGCCAGTTTCATCATACAAACAGAATGTAAACTCATTATTAGTATCTCGACCAATCTGAATACGAACAATATTATTTGCATCTTTAAACTGCATTGTATTTCCAGCAATTTCAATACCACCATCATCTGATATAATATGGAATGTATCTGTTGAAATATTGCTTGCTTTAAGCATAGACACTGTAATTTGTGCAGCAATAAGGTCTTTGATAACGGCTTCTGAAATAGAAACATTATCTGCTGTGAGAGAAATTATATGTCCTAGTTCTGCCGATACGCTACCAGATAACAATGTATCAATAGCCGCAACCAAAGCAGATAAATCTTTAAACTCACCACTATCAGATACAATTTTTCCAGTAGATATTAATTCCGCTTGTAAATAATTAAAGAAGCCATCGCCTGTGTCAAGGTCAATTATCTTTTTTAATTTAGTTTCTAATTCAGATAACGACATTGTTGCACCAGAGCCACCGCCACCATTAATAGATACACTAGAATTGATTTTATTGCTTAGTGCACTAGAATTAAGCAACTTATTTAAAATTGCTCTCATTGTGGTATCGTCTATGTTTGATGAAGAACCATTTGAACTTCCAGATATCTGGTTTTTACTTATACTACTAGACGAACTCAACAAATCTTCCATATCTGTACGTTTCGACTTAGACCTTACCATATTAGAAAATTCAATATCTAAATCATTATCAAACACCATTGGATTAAACGAAATAGAAATAATTCTGAGTTTAACTTGGTAATTGTCACGTACATCTAATCGAATGTAGTTTCCAATATTTAATTCTTTTGAAAAATCACTATATTGGGTAATGGCTAAGAAATTGTCTAGTGAAGTAGAATACTTAAACTGCGGCTGAGAAGTAGAAGACAAATCATTAATTGCAGCGTCATATAGTTTTTGCTGTTCATCAATAGCTGTAACTTGTGTATCGGATGACACTAAAAACATATTATCATTCACATAATCAGTATCGTAATATAGTTTATTTAATAATTCTAAATCTTTATCTGAAAAACTTTTATATTCAGATTCATTAATAGAAGAGTAGTGTTTCCAAGTTTCTTTCTGAACAGAAGATGCAATTTCTTGTCTCTGAGAACTATATTGATCACGTAATGTTTCAGCATCAGTAACTTCTTGTTTTCGTTGCTCATATGCTTCAGCACAACTTCCTGAATGAGTAGGGTCAAGTTGATTACACAATTCTAAATATTCTTGATAACGAGCTTCGTGATAATCTTGAGCGTTGTTAGATTCTTCTGTCCACGGTACATTATATCCAGATTTAGTTAACGCACTTCGTTGTCCTTCATACAACTGCATTTTTGCATACAGTTCATCTAATCCATAATGCGTCCAATCTGTATCTTCTACAGCGTCTTTTTTATCTTCATCGGACGTAATATCTTTATTCCAAATCGCAGATTCAATGTTTGGAATGATTACATTAATAATCTGATCATAATCAGATGCTAAATCAGATGCTTGCAATGCATTATAATCAACATTACCATCAGCGTCTGTAAACATCTTCTCAATTGCAAGTTTCTGTGCTTCATAATCCTGTTTCTTTTGCTGTAATTCTTCCAAAGAAAAAGAATCCCAATCGGTTGAACATGCATCCAACGGGATTCTATCTTTTAACTCTGAAATTATTTCGAGTTGTTCATTATATTTTCTGGATAAATCTATGTAATCATATCTAACATTTTCTACGTCAGACAACCATAATTTATATTTTTCAATTAGTTCTTCTGGCAGATATTTTGTATTTAAGAAATATTCAATATTTTCAATCTGGTCTAATCCGAAGTTGACATATCGTATATTTAAATCATCTCCACCACGTACATTAAATCTAGTATAAATACTTGACTCGTCTACAGAAATGCTATTTGTATTTTGAAGATTTCTAAATCCAATATGAATATTGGTATCTTTGCCGACATTTTCAACTCGATAAGCATTAATTTGTTTTTTGTCTATATCAAATAAAATCAAACATTCGAAGTATTTTTCTACATCTTGGGTAAAGAATCTATGTACACTTGTTGAGTCTATGTCGAAATATGGTATCTCATCTGCTAATAAAACCTCTGTTTCAACGATGTTTCCATCTATATATTCAGTATATTTTTTAGCAATAGTATCTACATATCCAACAGTCCAATCGATCATTCCAGATTCTTTGATTAGGATATCTAAAAGACTTAATTTCGGATTATTTGGATTATAAAATTTAATCTGTTCTTTTGCAAACTCAATGCCAGTATATTCATCTTTTTCAACATTATCAGAATCAAGCATTTCATAAGAATCAGTCGTACCACAGTTTATTTTGAACCCTACTAAGTCTCGCTGTGCAAATTCTATATCGCATGATTCGGCTTTTACTTCTTTCGTTTCTGATATTCCATCATGGTTAATATCAGGCTGAGTCATAATAAACCAACCAATATTTTCAACATAAATACGAGTTAAGTTGCCAAGCCATTCATATCCATTTGACTCATACTGTTTACCATAGTATGTAACATATTTATCTACTGTAAACGAGAGATTGAATGTGTTATTTAATCTTAACTTAAGTTCTACAGAATCAGGTTGAATACCATTAAGACAGCATACAAGTTTATTATCTAATGTTCCAAGATAAATACGAAATGGTTCTACACGATTATACTTATCATATCTTAATCGCATTATACAGCACCAACTTTCAATAACTCTCTATATTCAATTTCTACAGTACAGTCATTTCCATAAAAGAGAAGATTATTATATCCACTCAAAAATCTGAGCCAGTAAATATAATCTTCTTCATTAAGACCAATATTTTTAAAATGAACCATTCTGCCTATAGAATCTTGAATTGTAAGTAATTCACAATTTATAGTTACATTTAAATCAGAATAAAGTTTGAGAGTAATAAATCCACCTTCAATAATTTTATATCTGCCATTAGAATCATGATATGCAAAGCAAAAATGTTCTGTACCATCTCTTTCGATGAGCTTAATTCTCATTGCTGTATCATTTGCCCATACTTTTGTATAACCATCTTCGTCATAATAATACTCAACTGTATATCTATTATTCTGTGCAAACGTATTTATTGCAGATAGAAAAGCTTCTAGTTGAGTAGTAGAATCAGTAACACTAGCAATATTCCCATCATCTAAAATAGTGCAATCAGATAAATTACACATATAGAAATCTGTATTCGATTCTGGTTTGATATGTATTACTGGATATAAATAATCATCCAATAAATCACTATTATTTAAAACTGTACTTTCAACATTCCCATTAAGTTGAATTTTTGTATTAATCGTGTCTGAATACGCAAAAGGAGAATCATTTGTGAATGTAAGCACAAATCCATATACATCTCCACCAACTACAAAACTTTCGATATTTGTAAATATTCCACAATAATTTAGTAATTCATCATTTTCACTTGTTGTGGTGAGCAATTGTGGGATAGTAGTAGAAGACAACCAACGAGTAACCTGTCTTATTTCGTCTCTACTAAAAGCCATTTCAGACTGGGAACATCCTGTATTACAAATATTTTTTACAATGTTTATTTCAAATTCCAATGGATTATCGTAAGATGTGTATATATGATTAGATTTTACACGATAACGATTGGTTTCGCCTTTTTGAATACTCCTTTGTAGTCCTAAAGGAATTTCACTTTCTGACTCAAAATCAACACACATCAGTCCCATAGATGATAGACTTCTGTCCATGTATTCAAAATCTTTATATATAATCGCCATTATTCTTCATCCTCCTTTCAAATTATTCACAAAAAGACAGTATCCCAATGACGAGATACTGTCTTACGAGCTATCTTTTTAGTTCGCTTCTAATATAAATACCTAATCTATCAGATATTTCAGGAATCATTTTTCGGATAGTTTTTTCAAGTCCAGGTATTGCGTCTTTCGTAACATTACCTTCGATTGTAAACAATGAGTCCATATTATCTCCAATGTATATATTCTGATTCATCTCATTCCGATTCACAATATTAGGTAATCTTCCAAGCATATTCTCAGTATTCAAATTCATCATAGGGAAAAGGTTCCCCTTTGACATTTCCCAAAGATTTTGAACTTGCTCATTATTGAATACCATATCCTTATCATTTAATGGTGTAAGCATTGCTCCATCAGAAGCTCTAAAGATAACTTCTTCTTTATTATCTTCCTGAGTCCATGCCCATTGATTACCATTAATTCTTCTTGATCCATTACGATAACCTCTTAACTGGTCTAATCTCAGCCAGCCACGGTCACTGCTTCCAAGTCTGTTTCCTTTACTGATATGGATTGGATATGGCGCACCTGGATTAATCTTTGTAATATATACAGAACCACCAAGTTCCCAATTTCCCCAACGTCCACCGCCATATGAGTCTTCATGGTAAATACCACTTACGAACGTAACTTTATCGCCAACATCAGGAACGCCATTTCCTTGCGGACTGCTTGGTTGAACTGGAGGTGTTGGTTTTGGTGGGTCTGGTTTCTTTGTAACAGTTACCTTACATGTTTGCATAAGTCCACTACCATCAGTTGTAGAGACTGTAATAGTAGTGTTACCTGGTTTAACACCAGTTATCTTACCTTCTGATGAAACTGACGCAATAGACGAATCAGCTGAAGTCCAAGACAATGTTTTGTTCTTGGCATCATTTGGTCTGATTGAAGCAGTCAGAGAAGTCTGATTTCCTTCCTGTATCGTCACAGAAGATGAGTTGATTTTCAGCTCTGCACAAAGACGATTATCTACATTTGGCTCTTTCTTAATCTCTGTTTCAATTGCACCGTGATCCCCATTCGATATATTGTCTGAATTGATATTAGATGCCGAATCGCTTGGTTTAATCGTAGATTGTGATTGTGTTGCTCCGCTGGCAATAAAAGATGAACCTGTACTAGAACTTATATTGCTTACCGTATTGTCAAATGAGCCTGTGCCTATAAATCCTGTCTGTGAAATGATTGAACTTATTTTACTGTAAGCATCAGAGTAACTAGACACCATCTGACTAAGCATAGACTGAACAACTTGAAGTTGTTTCTCTGATGAGTGACTAATTGAATACTCAATATCTTTAAGACTCTTATCCAAATTATCGCTCATAATATCATAGCCGTCTTGCATAAGGTCATAGGTATGGTCTTTCTTCAGATTATCAAGTTCTTTCTGTGCATCGTCCCTTTGAGCCATAAGACGCTTGAGTTCTGCTTTTGCCTGCAAGTTATTTACATTTTGCAAGGCATTTATTTGTGCGTCCAATTCATTAACAGATTTTGTCTTATCTTTTAACGAATCTGCATAGTCCCAATAATCTTTCTGACTTTGCAACCTCTCCTTATGAAGTCTTATATTTTCTTTAAGTGCATCATTGGATTTCTCCATCTGCTCTTTATATAAGTCAATAAGCTCTTTTTTATAATCATCAGTAGCACTGATATTACTACGAATGACATCTAACAAGTCATGTTGTTTATCCGTGTACTCAGTCTCAGAAATAAGCCCATTCTGATACATCTCATCAAGTTTCTTCAATGCTTCTGTGGCATTTGCAGTTGCTTGTTTACATTTAGACATTGCATCAGCAGTTAATGAAATCTTCGCATATGCTTCGTCAGTGAAAGCACCCGTCTTGTCAAAGTAAGCATCGCTGTTTAACAGTTTCGCAAAATCATCTAGTTCACCGATATAATATTCAAGATTGCTTTGTTCTTTTTCGTAATTAAAGAACTCAGTTTCAAATATCTTATTTTTCAAATCTTCAATATCTTCAAGTGAGCCGTAAATTTCGCCATCTATTTTTGAGATTTCTTCTGCGATTTCTTGATATCTAGTAGATGTTACATCATATAGATTCTGTTCCTGTATTTTAGCTTCACGTAATGCATAATTAGCATTGATGCTCTTAGATAATTCGTCGACTTGCTTTTGATATTCATCACGTACAATCTGTTCATCTCTAGCTTCTGCAAGAGATTGTGCATTTTTAAGTTGGTCTGTTCTACGGTCTGAACCATCTATAATTTGCTGCAATCTAGTATAGTCAATATCACGAATTTTATCTTCAAGTTCAATCAGGGCAGTAGCAGACTCATCTACTTGTTTTGTGAACTCTTGGATTTTTTGTTGACCTTCATACCAGGCTTCTGAACCTTCGTGAATATATCCATTCCTGACAAGTTCGTTGAACTCATTTTGATAGTCTGAAAGCTGGGTAAGAGCTTTATTATAGGAATCATACTGTTTATCATAAGATGATTTGAGATAATCCTGTACTTCTTTCCCAATAGCAGTATTACCAATAGCATCATTGAACTCAATTCTTGCATCGTTAACATCCTGATAAGCCTCATTCAGATTGATAATTGAGTCATAGTAGTCTTCAATGTATTCGAGTCTGTCAAGAGCTAATTCTTTCTCATCTTTCTGTAAGCCACGAATAGTGTCTTGACATTTTTTGGCTTCCTCATACCACTTTTGATAATTTTCAATTTTCTTCTTTAAATTCTCATCAGTGATATTTTCAATATTCAGACTACCATTGCGGATTTGGGAAGCATAACCTTCAGCTAACCCAACTGCATTAGCCTGTGCAAGATATTTTTGATATGCTTGCTGATTTACAGAAATTTCATTCTGAATCTGAGATAGTGCAGAAGAATTCTTAGACATCTTATCTGAAAGGCTTACTGCGTCATCGATTGCATCTGTAAGTTTTTCTGTAAGTTCTTTTGTACGGTCTAAAAGAAATTCTACGAAGTCAAATAAATCTTCGGTTGCCTGTGTAGCTGCTTGAGCTGCTTGGGATGCGGTGTTAGTGGATGATTTTGCTTTGGTAGACTTTGTAGTTGTTGAGCCATAAGATTTACCATAACTACTTCCATAGTTTCCACCAAGAGATAACATACCGCTTGCATAAGCTGGAGCAAGTAATGAACCAGATGCATATGCACGAGCTGTACCAGTTGTTTTACCTGATTTGAGTAAATCAGACGTTTGTTTTGCATTTAGGATAATATCTCCTTTTTTGAGATTTTCCATATGCATTCCAGGTGGTAAAAGACTCCACACACCATTTCTAATTCGACTTTCAGTTCCTAGTTCATTTACCAAAGCATACTCATCATTAGGCAATGAAACTTTCCCATCTGCATAAGCAGGAGCTAATAAGTCTTGCGTTGCCAATTGACGTGCAGTTCCATAAGCATGAGCAGGAGATAGAAGAGTACCATTATAAAAATTAGATTTAAGCTGGTTAACTATATTTTTACCAGTACTTACAGTTCCTCCAATAGTGGCTGCGCCTGTAGCAACATATTTTACCGTTCTTGTTATAGGAGGAAATGATGTTGGTAGTCCAGATGTATTGGCAGTATAGTTAGTTCTTCTTTCGCCACCATATGTTTTTGATGTTTCAGCATCAACATCTTTAGTATCAGGATTAAATTTAGTCTTTCTTTCGCCACCATCAGTTTTGGATGCTTCGGCTTCTACTGCACTTGCATCTGGTATAAAAACTATTTCTCCGTCTTGTTCTTTTATCTCACCTGGAACTTCTACACCATCAATATTTGCTTCATAGTTAATAGTACCATTTTCATCTTTAACGGCTTTAATCTGTGTATCTACCCCATCTACATCAGCTGTAAATATTAATGTCTGACCATCTTTTAAGGTATCAATTTGAGCTTGAACTTGTTCAGTGTTGGCATCAACTCTCATAACAATGGTTTTACCATCATTACTTAATATACCAAGTAATTTATTTTTTGCTTTAGAATCATCGGCATCAATATCAAATGTCATGTCTTCTGGTTTCATACCAAAAAGACTTGCAATCTGCTCTTCTGTAAGCTGAGTAGAATCCATAATATCTTGAAGGGTTGCAGTAGCTTGGTCTGATTTTAAATAATCTTCCCAATTTAGATTTCCACCTTCTAATCTGAATTGTTGGAAGGCATTCTGCAAATCACCAATTGCAGACATTTCTTTAGTAATTTCAGTTTTGGCATTACCAGAGGCCTTTTTTCTTTCTTTACGTAAACTATCTAACTTATCATATGAAACAGCATATCCAGAATCAGATTCTTTTGTATATCCAGTTTGAGATTCCAATTTAGAACGCTCTTGTTTCTGACCAGCGACAACTTTTGCCCAATCGGCGTTACTATCGCTTGATTCGGCAGCATCTCTGGCTTCTTGGATTTTTTGCTGAAGTTCTGCCAAATCATATTCAAATTTGATTTTTACAACTTGATCTTCTGAAAGAGTAGAAATATCTTGTTCATATTTTGCATATTCCTCATCCCAACCTTCGATTAATTTACCAAGTCTATCTTTATCTGAACCTTCATCCATCTGGTCATAAATAGCCCTGATACCATCAAGAGATGATTTATAATTTTCAAGTTCTTCGGCATTAAATGTAATACCATCGAATTCAGCACCATAAGATTCAAGGTTATGCATTGCAACCTCTGCTGCTTCGACACTAATTCCCCATGCTTTTGCAGCATCAGCAGAAGATTTGAAACTGTCTGACCACTTGATGATTCCACTTGAATCCATTGAGCCAAGACCAGATTTTAATAATTTATCTTGTGCATTAATAGCACTCTGTAAAGGATTATCAATATCAAAATATTTTTCAAAATTACCCCTATACTGATCCCAAAGGTTTTTATAATCGGTTGCTTTAAGATTTACGTTGTTTGTCTTAACTTGTGCACTTTCAGGAGCAATGAACTGAGCCATTGACTGAAAATCGTCAGTTCCCCATTTTTTGTTTTTGTCAAGCTCTTTCGCTTTATCAAATAAATCAGATACAGTATTCCAATTCTTATCTTGATTTTCAGATTCACTTGCATCAGTAATACTTTGCAAAGAGCCATCGAATTCTTTTACAGAACTATTTGCTTCATCTGCTGAACTTGCTAAATCTTTAAAGTATTTATTCAAAGCTGATAGTCCATCTTTGCCAGATAATCCCAAATCTCCTAATGTCAGACCCATATCGGCAAGAGTATCTGTTGTGATTTCGCCTGATTTTGCGACTTCGATTAACTCATCTTTTAAGAAGTTTGTTCCGGCAGAACCATCAAAAAATGATTCGATAGCTGCTAATTGCTGCTCGTCAGGAAATAAGTCGATGTTGTTAATGGAATTGAGAGCATCTTTTATTGCATTGAATTGTTCTTCATATCCAGATAATGCGGTTGTGCCTTCCCCATCGGCAGAAAAACTTTTGAGAAGAGTAGTTAAATCTGCTTGCTTACTATCTAAATCAGAAGTTAGAGTTTGGATAGCTTCGTTATATGAATTAATATCTTCTTCTGCTTGTTTCCATTTTTTAGAGCCTACGTCAAATCCAGCTTGTTTCTTTTCAAGTTCGGCTATTTTGTTTTCGTAATCTTTAATTGCCTTTATATCTTCTTTTACAGCATCAACAACACCTACATTGTCAACCATTCCTTGATAAGTTCTTTTGCCACCAGGTACATTTTGTGCAACCTGTTGAGCTACAGATTGTTCACCACGTCCCATCGTGTCCATAGCGTTAGATGCAGCTTCCTTTTGCTGATATTCCAAAAGTTTTTCTTTTAATGCAATTTGACGCTCAATACTAGCATTTTCTTGTTCAATCTGAGAAACTTGTGCTCTATCTTCTAATGATAAATCAGAAGATTTTAATTTGTCTATAAGTTCAGTAATAGATTCTGTACCAGTAATCTCGATATTATAAGTATCTGCCATAGATGTCAAAGAATCTTTTGCAGTATCAACTTGAGATTTTAAATCTTCAACTTCTGTTTTTGTAGAAGAAAAATTACTAAATGATTCTTCTGTATTTTTAATAGCCGAAGCATAAGATAAATTATATTTATCGGAAAAGTATTGGATTGCTTTATATAATGTATATGTAGCAGTAGTAGCAATAGTTGCTTTTCCCACAAACGAATCAAGAATAGAATTTAATCCTTGAATACCTTTGAATTTAACAGCAGATAATACACTGCCACCATTTTCATTTATTTGTTTTAGCCAAGTATAAGTATCTTTGAGTGACAAAAACATAATTAAATCGCTTGTTTGACACGATTTTATATGATAAAATTAAAAATAAAAAGAGGTAATATTTATGGCTTTAATCAAATGTCCTGAATGTGGGAAAGAAATATCAGATAAAGCAAATCAATGTATACATTGTGGATATCCTTTATCACAATTACCAAACAATAACAATGTAGACATACAATTATCAGATGATCAATGTCCATGTTGTAAAGTAAATAAACAACATATTATCAAAGATAATATCAAAGAAGTGTGTTCTGTATGTGGTTATGTGTTTAACCAAGATTATGTTAAACAGCATGAAGAATTATTACTAAAACAAACGAAAGTCCACTGCCCATATTGCAATTCTACAAACGTAAATAGAATATCTTCGACCAAGAAAGCAATGTCTGTTATAGGGTTTGGCATTCTATCTAATAAGATAGGAAAGCAGTGGCATTGTAACAATTGTAAGAGTGATTTTTAGATAAACATATGTTCAGAATTTAAATAATATAGTAGAAGAGTGATAATAGAGAAAGACACCTTATTAGGTGTCTTTGTTAATTTCTGATTTTAATTCTTTTATTAGATAGTTCTTAATATCTGTAATATGTTGTCTAAAATGATTAGGTTTCCTGTTTTCAAGTTCTAATATACGACATAGTTTATATTCCAATTCAGCTAATAAAATTTTATTCTTCACGATATGTATCTTTTTAGATTTATTTTTATATTCTCTATCAACATATTTTTCTGTGAAAGGGACGGCATCGCTTATAAAGAAGATGGACTTCTCATTTGTTTTACCAACATGATAAAAACAAGATCGAATATCCTTTTTATCGTAATTCATATATCTTTCGATTCTTTTCTTTTGTTCTTCATCTCGATGCTCATAATTGCCGACTGGAATCGCCCAATATAAATCATTATATTCTACAGATTTCATAAGACATATAATTGGTCTTTCCTTTGAGTCATTCCAAACACCACCATTATCTCTTATTATTTGGTAAAATTCATTCTTACCAAAGTACATTCCATGTTCTTCCATTTTCTCTCCTTTGTACAAGAAAAGCCCTATATAAAAATATAGGGCTTACAATGTTTTTTGTCCTACATTGCGAAAGGAAATTGTGTCATAATACAATGTTACTTGTTGCACATTGCGAAACATTTTTGAAACAAAGTACAATGTTTTTTGTCCTACATTGCGAAAGGGAAAAATCATTTCTGATTTCTTACTTATATTATACACAGTTTTATAAAAAACTGACACTCCAACGGCTAAAGCACGTTGGGTTCTTATATACATTCACTTCCAAATATACTCGAAAGCATATAAGACTAATGAAATTCTATAAGACTTTCACTACCAAAGATACTTCTGTATCCATTAGCGATAGCATAAGGATCGTGTCAAAACCTTTTATATATTCTCTTTTTAAATTGCTATACTACTTAAATTTTTCTTACCTGTTAATCTATTTACTTCCAAATTATGAAGTAGATAGAAATTTTCAAATCGTTCATTACACTTATCAATATCAAAACTCTTTAAATCATCACTTATATTCATTATTAAGAAAGCAGAGTAAATATCTCTTTGTATTTTAATTCCATTAAAATCATTCCATCTCTGTGATAATGATTTCTTTATATATGTTCCATCGAAATGATTAAACTGACTTGCCTTTGCTTCAAAAGTATTTATTTCAATTAGCTTTTCACCATAATATCCTAATTTTCTATCTATGATAGTTAATAACATAGCAGGTGCTTTATTGGCTAACGACTTACCAAAACGTTTCTTTCTCTTGAATTTACCTTTATCATTCTTTTCAGTGTTTTTGGCACGCTTCTGAAGTCCTGCAAAGTTCATTTTTTCAACATATACTTTATTACCAAGAGATATGATATAATTAGCTAAACATTCATGTTGATACTTCCTTATATCTGCTTGCTTTCTATATAATTCTCTTAATTCGTTTTGATATTTGATATAGTGTTTTGATTTATTCCATATAACTTTCTTGTTACCTTGTTTCTTAACAGTTCCGTTTTCATTATAATTATCTGGATTAGTTGCTCGTCTTGACCTATCCATTTTTCTGAGAAGTTTCTGTTTCTGGTTTTCAATATTCTGAATTCTGTCAGCTAGTTCTAATATTTTTACATCAGATTTGCTTGAAATAGCAATGGTACTTGTACCAATGTCGATGCCGACATCACCGTTTCCAATATAATGTTTGATTTCACCAGTTTCAGTATCTACTTTTACAGGTGGATTGCCTTTAAAAACAATTTGCACATAGTATTTATATTTGTTTCTTACATATTTTCTAACAATTCTGTTATAACAAATATCACACTGAATTGCTTGATATTCATAATAATTATCATAATCAATAATAAATGGTATTTCTAATCCATTCCAAACAAGAGTATCATTAATTATTCGGATTCCTGTTTTATTAGACTTTCCTTCAAGTGAATTTAATTCACTATACTTCTTATAATAGACTTTATTTCCATTTCCATAGAATAATTTATCATAAGATTTCCATAATGTAGTTGCAATCTTTTGTGCAGTAAAAGAATCAATATTATCTTTGAAATGCTTTTGCATTTGCTTTACATCTTCGTGAAATGAATATTCTGACATGCCATATTGTTTTCGTATATCGTTTATTTGTTTCCAAATTTCTTTATCGCATTTCTTATTACCAGTTAATAAAGATAAAAGAGTACGATATTTCTTAGTTTTAATCATTTCTTTATAACGTTTTTGAGTTACATTAACTAATGAATTATAAATCTGTCTTCCGATTTCAAAACGCTTATCTAAAATATCTTCTTGATATTTTTCTGTTTTTAATGGAAATTCAACAATAAAGTTTGCCATAATATTCACCTCGATTTCTAATATAATATTCTCTTTTTAGTATCTTTTCTTTTGATTTTCTACATACTTTTTAATTGTTTCACTACATACATTACCTGCTGTTGATACAAAATAACTTCTTGTCCATAAACTAGGCATTTTAGATAATTCTGAAAATTCTTCTCTTAATATTTTGCTTGTATACCCTTTAATTTGTTGCATAATATCTGATGGACTTAATGTTGGTAGACAATTTAAGAACATATGAGAGTGGTCTTTATCGCATTCAATTGCAATAATTTCAATTTCTAACTCCTTACATTTTATTTTGACCAGTTCTTTAAATCGTTTCTCTACATTTGGTATCAGAAAAATTTTACGCCTATATCTTGGACAAAATACAAAATGGTAGTTTATCAAAGATACTGTTGTATTTGTATATCTATATTTATTTTCCATACATATACTATATCATAATATGTGTATGTTTTCAATATCTACATACACATTATTTTTTTATCTTTGTGCTATCCATCCCACACCTAAAGGAGTGGGCTTTTCGCACATTTTTGTAAAAATACTTATTAATGTTCACATCATATGATTAATAATCTCTTTTATCAATTAATTCTTCGAATGAATGAAATTTTTACATTCATAATAATTTTTGTTTAATATTTTTGGTTAATATGTATTTTTTGTAACAATTATCCGATTATTAGTATTTTATAAATAAATATTCATTAAATTATGGCAAATATCTATAATTTATTGTATAAT
The DNA here is from genome assembly GCF_050315235.1 of Bariatricus sp. SGI.019. Taxonomy (NCBI): domain Bacteria; kingdom Bacillati; phylum Bacillota; class Clostridia; order Lachnospirales; family Lachnospiraceae; genus Bariatricus; species Bariatricus sp. SGI.019. The sequence continues at coordinate 27,738 of NZ_JBNPOQ010000007.1, forward strand.
AATGGTAAGAAAATCTCATTAACTACTTATAATATTATTTCGGAGGTGTTTTTATGGTACGAAAAATTATACGTTATTTCCACATTACCTCAAAATATAAAGGTTATCCATTGATTATAGATGCAATCAATATTTATATTGATAAATACGGAGAATGTATTAAAATCACTAAAGATATTTATCCAATACTTTCTAAAAAATACAATATGCCAATATCATTAATAGAAAGAAATATCCGCACAATTGTCGAAGCATGTTGGGATAATGACAAACAAGCAGTAAAAACCATTCTCGGATATAAAACTGCAAAATGTCCGTCTAACAGTGAATTCATAGACGCTATAGCTTATCGAATCGTAAAAGATTATGATATTTCTCTGTTATCGCTCGGAACAGAAACCGACAAACAAATTGAGGATTGCGAATCCTAGTGGGATACCACTATTTTTTGTTTACCTTGGAACATGCATTCATAGCAAATAAAATAAGGCTTTTATTTACTATGGAGGAAGGGTGCTCTCTCAACACTTCCTTATATTTTATATGTTTATCCCGTCATCACGATTTAACGTAACTGCTACTAACGGATTCACATATGACTAAACGTATATAAGGTTGGCTCATTGTTGCTACGGAACTTGAATAGTCAAACTTTTATTTCATCCGATTCACTACGAAAGTAGAATAGTAGGTTCAATGATTTATTCCTCTATTTATTTTAAAACCATCATCTCTCTATGTTGTCCATTACGCCACCATGTAATTTTCTCCATAAAAATAGACCCACTCAATAGTAAACGAGTGCAGCCAGGATTTTGGCTGATCTAGGTTTTTGAATAATTTAACTCCACCGATAGCACCTAACATAAGTGGTATTCCACCACCTACATCCATAAGCTGAGTTAGAATTTCTAATAGTGTTTGTGCACCATCGACACCAGCTTTAAGCCAAGATGAATCTAATGTTACATTAGCAAATTCCTGTGCTGTAGCCTTCATCTTGTCCAAAGAGTATTGGAGTGATTGTTGATAATTACTTAATTCTTTTTCTGCTGATCCATCTGAGTTCATTGCTGTTTGCATCGATTCTCTTGCAATGTCGAAGTTTGTCATTAAGGCAGACACTATGTTTCCTTGACGTTTGCCGGCAATAAGTTCAGTAATACTTGCCTGCTGAATATCAGTTAAATCAGACCACTTTTGTGATAATTCATCAAGTATATCATATGTTGACTTGAAATTATTTTCATCTATCATGATATCAACACCTGATAGAGCCATAATTTCTTCTCTTAATTTGGCTGTAGATTCAGCCATTCCGTCTGTTTCAAGACCGGCTTCCTCTAGCTCTGTTGTTGCACCTCTTATGCGCATCGAAATTGTCTTGAATGCCGTCCCTACAGACTCTGGATCTTGTACGACACTATTTGCTGCTGTTATTAATCCTATAGTCTGTTCAAGACTATTGTTTGCTGCATTCATTGATGATGCAGAACGTTCCAAAGCTGAAAATAGTCCATCGGTTGCAATCGGTTGAGTATTCGATACGGAGTTTACGGCATCCACGATTTTTTGGGCTTCATCAGCACTTTTTTGGAAACCTTTTAAAGTTGAAGTTAGACCAGACGAAGCAGACTCTTGTGTCATATTATCTCCAACTTTTTCGAGAAGAGTAGTAACATCCGCTAATTTTTCAGCTTCTTGAACACTATACCCAAGCCGCTTCCAATCTGCTGCACTATTAATTACTTCATTAATTGTAGCGCCATACTTCTTAGCACTTTCTGTTGCATGATCAAAATATTTTCCGATTTGAGCATCATCAGAATCACTACTGACTTTTCTCAATTCAGTCATCGCAGTATCAACTTCTAATACTGCGTTAGCAGCTTTCATTGCATATTCAGGAATTCTTTGAATCGTACCATAAATTGTCGCAAATTGCCCTATCTGACCAAACGCACGTTTAAATTCTGCACCAAAACTTGCACCAGTTTTACCTTGAGACGCAGCCAAAGTTTTTATTTCATTTACCTGTTTTGTGTAGTTCTTTAAATCATCTGCGTTAGTAGCTGTTCTTTGTAATTCTGCTAACTCTCTTAACCTATCGCCATAATCTTTAGCTGCTTTAGAATTATTTTTTAGCCAAGTCAAAGTTTTATTGGAAGCAGTCGTAGCATCTATGGTATTGAATGGTTTAACGGCAGACTGCATAGATTTAGTTAAATCTTTAGCTTTTGCATTAATCTGCTCTATTTTATCATCTGCGTTTCCAAAGATTTTTTCTAAACTACCTAACTGATTTTTATCAAATCCAGATGAAAAAGTTTTCATTAAGATGCGATAATCAGACTCCATTTGTCTAAGCTGTTTTTGTAAAACGGATATCTCATTTGCGTTTTTAGATGTATCTAGTCCTGCTATTTTTATTTTTGTTTGTGATATCTGAGTCGCAAGATTTTTCACCATTTGAAAATCTTTTGTTACTTGTTTTATTCCAGACGTATCAACCGTAGGTTTTATTTTCAATCCATTTGTATTTAATTTTACTTTCGACAAACTAGACTTATCTACATCAACTTTGACCTTTATAGATTCTGTTTTTAACGAATTTACTTGTTTTTCAAGTGCATCAATTTTCTCAGCACCAGTAGTTCTGACTTTGACGTTAACATCAAAATCCATCGGCATATAATCAACTCCTTTCATAGAAATGATTTTTAGAATTATTTAGAATAAAAAGAACACACTAGAAGAGTAGTGTGTTAATAGAACACTCCTAGAAAGGAGCAGTTTTTGATTATTAAAAGAAATATTATGTAAAATTCTTTTTTAATGCTTCTTCAATATCTTGCTGTGCTTCAAACCATGTTCCTGCACGTCCTAAAATTCCAGAACCATGATACTGAGCTTCTTCAAGAACTGGAAATCCTGGAGTTCCCGTTGAATATGCTGGTCTATTTAGATGGATATTATAATCATAATTTCCGTTACCACCAGATACACCAGTAGATTCAGGAGATTCGCCATAAGCACCTGTACGTTCATATCTTTTTGGATCTCCTTGCATATAAAAAGATTCAATATCTTCCTTAGTCATTTGAAATCCTTCTCGCTCAGCAGCAACAACTCTAGGTTTGATTATCTGTTTATCTATTGCTTGAAATATCTTTCCCATATGAAATTCCTCTTTTATTCCTTGCTCTCATCAGTCTTTGCTGACTTAGTTGTACGTTTACGAGTTGTCTTTGGTTTATCTGCATTATCTTTCTTATCATCAGCAAGAACATTTTTCACGCTTTCTTTCTGCTGTTCTTTTGCAAAAGCAGTCTGTAATTCAATAATCTTATTATCCTTTTCTCTATTCTGACGAGATAATTCTACGATTTCCTGATTCTTTTTATGTATATCACCTTCGCTAATCTGAGAATAAACAGCCTTTACAATATCATTAGCATTGAAGTTTTCAATGAAGTTCTTCTGCATCTCAGGAGTTACAACTTTATTCAATTCTTCCTGTTGTTTTCTCTGCTCATCAATCCAAGCATTCAAATTTTCATTGGCTTCAATTTCTTTCAGTGTCTTTTCCTGTTCTGTTTCAATCAATTCAAGAATCTTGTATGTAAGAACTGAATTTGCTTCATTCTGAACCTGCGCAAGAATGTTAGCTTTTCTAAACTCTACAATATCGTATACCTTGTCCATAATCTGTCCCATGATTTTCTGCTCTCTTGTAGGACTTGTAATTTTATCACCATAAGGAATCATGAACTTCATGACGAGTGGCTCGATATTTTTATCATCCATTACGGCATCATACACATCTTCTCCATCTTCAAATTCGATACCTTCAAGAAAATATCTTACAATGGCATTTACCTGCCCAATTTTCTCAAGGTATGGAGTATATTTAGTTGTGGTGTTTCCATCTTCATCGGTTACTTCTCTAAAAAACATATCAGCAATCATTTCGATAGCATCAATTTCATCTTGCATTTTTAATGTAAATTCATTTTTGATCTGTGGATTAATTTTCTTCATTAACAATTCCTCCATTTACCAATTTCTTTTTCTGAATTCATAATAGTTACCATCCGTATCCCAAACTTTCCACAAATTATTTTCGTATACAATATGATTTAGCTGTGGGTTCTTTGACGTATCTATCACCTGTAAAATTTCATCAGATGATAATTGTCTATATCTGGAACGAATATAGTAGTCTAGTTCTTCATTTGTCATTACTACAACCTCGTTTCCAATAAGAAATTATCGATATTATAACGATAATTGGTTCTTAATAATTTATTCTCTATTTCTATCGGATTCATTTTTAAAACATCGTCTATATTAATGGACTTCTTATTAAGAGTAGAAGTATAATCTAAAAACTCGTCAATCATTACAAAAAATGTGCGATTATCTTTATTGCGAAAATTTAATACAAATCCACAATTCATTAGATACTTGCTCCATTTTTGAAGCCCTAATATCTGATTCTTCTTAATCTGATAATTCTTTTTCTTTCCGTCAATTTCAAAATCTTCACGCCAATATGTAATCGAGCCAGATGTGGTTTTCAACTCCAAAGCACTTAATGTTCTAGTATTACAATCAAATAATAAGAAGTCACATTCATTTGTAGAAGTAAATCTTGTTTGTGTTCCATTTCCCCATGATGCTGCATTGTCGTTAAGACGTTTATGCCAACAATAATCAGGGATAGATGCAACAAACGCCTTTTCAAAAATTTTGCCCTCGTTTTGTTTTGCTATAATTATCACCTCATTTGTTTAAGGGGCAGGAGAGTAGCTGTTCAGTCTGTTACTACTCTCCGCATAACAAAAAGACCCTTACACATGGACTGAACTTACATGTGTAAAAGTCTTTTTATAAATAAAAGAGCAGTTCTATATGTGAACTGCCCTCATGGCTAAAATATTCCTGGCAATGCTTGTGCTAATAAATACCCAGCTACACCTGCAATAAATAACCAAAGCAATTTATCTGAGATAGAATCCCATCTTTTCTTTATCGATTGGGCAGGTTTGTTTTCAAGCACTGTAACTTTATTATTTAGTTCATCTTGTTTTTCACTGATTACATCTACTTTTTTATTAACGTCAAGCATAGAATTTGCGATATTTTCTACGCTATTTGTAAGTTTAATTAATGTTTTTTGGTCATCACGCATTTCTTTAATTGCTTCATCGTGTTCATCTAATCTATGCTCATTTGACTTACATCGTGAATCGACCTCTTGAAGATGCACAGCCAAATCGGTGTAATCTTTTTCATTCATAATACACCTCCTAGATTATTTACTTTCTTTGCACTTTTCTAAAAGTGTATTTACATCTTCAATAAGCAATTCCCCATTCTTAATAGCGTCTGTAATATTCTGGGCAACCTGACTAGCTGTTGAGATATTCCTATTTTTATAAGTATTATATAGAGTAGTAACAATCAAAAATATAATAGACACAATATTTGAAATATTATCGTCTGCAATCGGAAGTGTATTATAACCAACCATCTGCAAAACAGCATTGATTAATGCTACTAAAAGCACAAGAACACCAGTTACCGCTTCAGCAGTAATTCCTTTTAAATTAATTTTCTTCATTTTGTTTCATCTCCTTTATTTTCAATCAGAGTAGGAGATAACTCAAATTCGATTATATTATCTCCCCATTCAAGTTCATAATTTCTAAATTTATTCAGCAATTCTTCTGTCTCTTCATTTTTTTCAAATACATATATAAGATTATATTTATCATCTTTTTTATCATGAGAGACATATGCCCCTTTCATTTGAACACCGTGAGAGATAAATAACATTGCTTGATATCTATTTAGAAATTTATAATTTGATTTAGCATATTCTTCTATAGTCAAAATTCAAATTCCGTTACTGAAAACTTATAAAAAGTTATAAACTTTTATGTTTCATTCCTACTTCAAAGTGTATGCTTTTGATTTGTATTTCTACAACATCTACTCACAAGTTCTTGTACACTCCATAGGCGTAAATTCCGGACTAACGTATCCGTACATATCTGTAGTAACTTGAAAGTGTTATGTTACAGATTGTTTTAAGACATTTTCTCCATATCTTTTTAGATTTAAAGCAGCTTGATAATCTCTATCAATTACATTACCACATTCACATTTGTAAATACGGTCTGATAACTTTAAATCTTTCTTGATATTTCCACAACAACTACATAATTTAGAACTTGGAAAGAATCTATCTGCAATAATTACAGGAATGGTGTTCCACGCAGATTTATATTCAATCTGTCGTCTAAATTCTCCAAAACATTGTTGTTGAACAGCTTTAGATAAATGTTTATTTTTCATCATTCCTTTTACATTTAAATCTTCTAATACTATATAAGATGGTTTGGTTTTCACTATCTCGGTAGTAGTTTGATGTAAATAGTTCTGACGAATATTCGTTAGTCTGTGATTTAATTTTAAAAGTTCTTTTTCGCTTTTTATAATGTTACTTGTTTTACAGTAACTTCCTCCTTTCTTATTTTTCTCATATTTTCTTGATATAGAACGCTGTAACCTACGTTTTCTTTTTTCTAACTTCTTAACGTTTTTAGTTTTGTTAATATTATGATATTTATGTTCATCAGAACATATTGCCAAATCCTTAATCCCTAAATCAATCCCAATGCCTTCATTTGATAAGAGAGTAGTAGAATCTTCATATTCAATTCCAACTGTAATATACCAATTGAGTCCGTCGTACTTTATACGTGGATTGCAATATTTACAATCTGTAGGAATTCGACCATGCTCAGCAAGTCTTATTCTACAAAATTTTTGATTTCTTTTACTTGTTGCCTTGCCTTTACCAGCTACCAACATAAGTTTTACATGAGTATCCGTAAATTTTATTTTTACATTGTCTTGATAAAACTTTGGCACTGAATGTTTCTTGCTTTTGAAACGAGGAAATTTTGTATATCCTTTGAAGAAATCTCTATATGCTTCGCAAGCATCTTTAATCGCTTGCTTTGGTACATCACAATCAATTTCGTTTAACCAAGCATATTCATCAGTTTTCTTTAATTGCGTAAATTCTTTTCTTAAATCTCCATCAGATATAAATTTCCCACCGTTTTTATAATTCTCTTGTTCTCTACCTAATGCCCAATTATAAGCAAAGCGAGCAGTGTTTGCATATTGGAATAGTTTAGTCTTTTGTTTGTTATTTGGGAGTAACATTACTCGAATTGTTTTTATCATTGTCTTCACCTCCTACTTACATATTCTCTTTTTATATTAAGTAAGAGATTAAAAATACAGTTTAATCCCAAAGGCATAATCGAAATACAGTCGAAAGCCTTAACAAAAACTTATAAAAGTCAACAACTATTTATAACTTTTTATAAGTTTATTTTATCTGTTAAGTACATTTCTAAAATCGTAAAAAATAGGGACATATAAATATATCTAATTTTTTGAATACATCTATATGCCCCTGTCTCTTACATAATATCAATATTCAAAATTAGTTTTCTTCTTTTTTAGAAGCGATTTTTTTAGAGGATGGTTTAAGTACTTCATCCCATGTTTTTTCAATAGGAGAGAAGAGTTCTTTAATCAGTTCAATATCCTGATAAATCTTTTCCTTACCAACACAATAAAAATACCCCTTAGAATCTTTCTCTAATGTGTATCTGTTAGTAAGGACAACACCATCTGGCGGTGTTGCCACACTACTATAAATCATTTTAGTTACCATAGAACCACTCCTTACGCAATCTTGCTCCATCTCATCATGTCTCCGCTCTTGTCTGCAAGGATGTCCCATGTTACTTCAAGTGAACATACGTTATCTACATCCATAGTAAGAGTAACATTAGACTGAGGTTTAACATTCATAAGTTCAAACTGAACAAACTCGTCTACCTGATCTGTATTTCTAAGAGCTGTATCGCCATAAATCTCATATCCTCCAGGGAATGATACATTATCTACAGTAAATGTCTGAGCGTTTGTATCTACCATGTAGTAACAAGCTATATATCCAGTATCGTCTGGGAATGTTGTTGTATTAAGGGTAATTACCTTTTCTGAGATGCTATATGTATTCTCAGCACTTGTAGGAGTTCCAACTGTCTGTTCTTTTAAGTTTGTTTTCATATCTGAAGGATCAAGTTTATATACAGCAAGAGTACCTGTTTTAATTGTGTCCTGTGTAGTTAAAGTTGCCTTTCCACCTTTAACCTGACATACCTCTCTCTTCATAAATGGAATCTGCTTCTCTTCAAGTTCACTACCAAACAACATGGCAATAATATCCATATTGAAGATTTCCATTGTTGTTTTAAATGTACCTTCTCGGTTCTTATCCCATCTTACTGCTTTTGTAGTTTTGTTATATGCATACACGCTCTCACTCGTAAACTCGATTGTAGACGTTTTCGCATAATCGGCATATAATTTAATTTTGTTTGTTTCTTTTGATTTGACTGTTAAATTTGCACAGTCTTTAAGACCATATAACATATATGTATTCCTCCTTAAAATTGTAATAAAAAATGACTCGTGAATTAATCACGAATCATTAATTTCTTTAACCAATGGTTATTACCTTGTATGTCTTTTAAATCATGAGCGACAAGTCCTATTGCTAAGTTGTCGTCATATGATTTCAACCCTATTTTTGCATTGTAACAATTTAGTATTTTCCATATTGTCCAACTTTCTATTTCACTTATTGGTATTCTATATTGTCCTGCAAATTCACAAACATTTAATATATCATAGAAATGTACTTCATTCTTTTTTTCTTCTCGTTTTCTTCCTGCTTGTAACTTCTCCCATACATCACGCTGTCTATCGGACATATTTTTCGGTGGTTTTTCTACTTTTAATTTTGATTTACCGTTAAGTTTTAAAAGTATTTCAGAAAACTCTTCAAAATTATCACGATTTAAAACAAACATCACATTATCTTTATCGTCACATAATGTTATTCTTTTATCATCAGTATAAATATGTTCTGGTTTACAGAAAATACTTAGTATAATTGAAACAAGCTTGATCATATCTTTATCTTTTAATATGATTTCTTCAAATAAACTAAATGAACTATCAAGTTCACAATTATTGACATATTCTATGTAATCTTTCGTAATACAAAATGGGAACATACATTGTGAAAATACTTCATACCCAATGGTTTCTTTTATTTCTTTAAACGATATTGGATAAATAGATACACCTTGATATTTAATGATATCCATCGTTACCAAATCTAAATAATAGTTATTGTTCATGTTTTGTATAATCTTTCATAAAATCAGTGCAAGAATATTTTAATATCTTTCCCCAAAAATCATTATTAGGAAAATATGACTGAGTTGGAACTGATGGAGTTGGGACTAATTTACCAATTCCAAAATCTTTACTTCCATTTAATATGTCTCCAAGTATTGCAACTGCAATATCAATTCGATTTCGTCCAATATAACCCAACTTTTTATATTTCATTCTTGTTTCTGAATCAAGTTGTAAACTATTTTTATGAGCCATTATTTCAATTACAACTGACATTTCTTTTAATGTGTTTCCGCAACGGGATATGTTGGTGTCAATGCATATTACATTTCTTGTATCTGTTACAGTAGAATATATAAATGGAACATCAAATAAGTGTGATTTTAAATTTACTCTTTCGATTCCATCGCTTCCATGACACTCAAATAATCCACCAATAAAGTTATCAATCTTATCAAATCTATTATCTTCAATGGACGGCATTAAAATATCAATCAAAAATTCTGATAGCTCATGTTTCATTATCAATTGAAATAATTCATTTTTGTATGATCCAAGGGCGTGATATTCGTAATTCTTATTAGCCATTAAAATACCCCCTTAGTTGTTATCACGATTGTTTTTTGTTGTCCTGTATATTTACTGCTACATGTTATAGCAATCTCATCTCCAAAATCCCCATATTCTTTTGAAAGAGAAATCTTCAATACATTATCAACAAATGTATATGAAATAAATTCTGATATGTCAGATTGGATATTCCATTCATATACAATATCTGGAATTATTTCACCTGTTTTTGTATTATAAAGAATTGCTGTTAAAGTTTTTGGATATCCAGTTGGTTTAATTTCGAGATTTGGACAATTTATTTTCATATTCCATAAATCTTCCGTTTCATCTGGATTTGATGGTTGGGGTGGGGTAGGAGTAGAAGAAGAATCGATATAGTCGCAAATCCATGCTTGTGTACCATCTTCTAAAGTGATGAGTTTGTCATTTCCCTGATTATATTGTGTCTGTGTAAAGATAATGTTTAACACACCCTTTTTACCAAATCCATAAGTAACATCATCAGGTCTTGTCAACTCATAAGGTTTACACTTAGAATTGCTTCGTGACATATGAACACGTTTACCATTATCTAATTCAGCAGTTTCTTCATCGTATGGTAAATAAACCATAAACTGATTGGATTGCAATGTAATGGTATGGTTGCCTGCCTCACCGTTATTGTAAGCACTTGCATTCTCTGTGTAAGCATAGCGAGAAACAATCGTTCCGTCTGATTTCTGCCAATAAATGCAATGCTGACACTGACGCAAATTCCCATCTGTATATACTTCATCATCGCTATCTGCATTTAATACAAGCCACATTGAATCAGCCCATTCAACATAATCACCAGCTAATATTTTCTGGTCTGGTAATGACTGAAATTCTTTATAATATGGTTTTGTACTTGTGTTGATAATGAGATTGGTTTCTTCTCCGTTGAGTTTAACGGTTTTGTAGGATGGATTATCTTGAAGTTTGTTGTTCAAATTAGTCTTTAAACGATTTACAATTCGCTCTCTCTGAGTAGTACCATGTTGAGTCATTCTTGCAGTATATCTATCCATACAATCAATCCTCCTTGAAATACTTCTCTTTAATTTCTTCTAAAATACGAATACATTTAAAGACTTCTTTTTTACAAACTTTATCAGAATATTCTTCTGAAATAAGAAACTGCATAGTATTCAATACTGTAATAAACTTTGGCTCATCAACCAAAACCGATACAAGTTCCTGATTGCCAATAAGTTCACGAAGATAACTTTCAAGATATGATTTTAAGGTATCTGATTTTTCTTCTTTAAGTGGCAGTATCTTATATGTTTTATTTATTAAAAATTCAAAGTATTTGCAAAAATTCTCTTTCGGTAACAGACCATATTTTACCTCAATCAAGATTTCAATCCTTTCATATCTGCAATGATATAAGAATATTCATTTGTAATACTTCTTGCCCGTTTATAAGATATATCATATCTATCACCGATTTTTTCAAGAAGATTAGCAGGAGAGAAGACTGAGAAATCTTTTGTAGATAAATTGTTGCGTAAATTTTCAATATTATTTACAAATGGTTCTAACCAAAAAACTGTCATCCATTCTGTAATAATATCCATTACTTCATCAGGTATTTCTACGCCAAACTGCATTAACTCATCATCACGATTAGACAAATCAACCGTCTTAATAACACGTTTACATTTACCAATCGCCTTTTTCATATAAGCAGTAAGCATTTCAGTCTGTAATTCTTCTGCAAAAGTAATAAGGTCTGGGTCTGTTATTTTATCTTTAAATTCTGCAAATACTGTTTCATAATTTGTGTTTGCCATTTAGCACCTCCAATCCATTAGATAGTGAATTGGATTCCTAATGAAGATTCAAGAATGTCAATGATATTCTTATCTAATGTATTTTCATCTAATTTCTGTTTTGCTCTAACTGCAATAGTTTCTTTCATACCACGAGAAAGTGTAGAGATAGTTTTTACAATCTCATCTTTTGGATAAGTAAAAATTTCGTCAATATTATCTGGTGTTAAAACATTCTTGTAATACTTAGACACCTTTAAGAAATCGTATAATTCCGAAGCAGTATATTCTTCTGTATCATCAAACACAATCCAGTTATCTTCAAAGAAACGCTTATCTGTGTTTTTCATAGAAGACAGTTCACCAAGTTCCATATATTCAACAGAACCAATATCTTCCCATTCAACTGTATATCCCATGATTTTCTTAGATGAATAAAAAGCACCGCCTACTGTATTACAAATAACAGGAACAATAGTATCTAATGGAATTCTCACTGAACTCTGAATCTTTTTTGCTACAGCAGAAGTTTCTTCTCTATCAGATTTTGAAACCTTTGCTTCAGCATCTTTTAACTTTTTCTCATATTCAGCTCTAATCTTTGCTTCAATTTCTGCTTCGATTTTTGCTTTCATTTCAGCCTCTTTTGCGGCTTCTCTTTTGGCTCTTTCTTCCTTTGTCAGATTTGCCATTTATTTTCCTCCTTTAATTCAAAAGGAGAGAAGTAGTAAATAACTTCTCTCCAATATATTTCTCATAAACAATTAGCTGAGTTTATAGATACCCATTTGTTCGCAAAGAACAGCTTTCAGACCATAAGCCATAGCAACCATGTATTCCTGAGACAAATCAGCATTGTTAAGAGGATCACCATTAATGATGAGAGTTTCACCCTCAGTAGCACCCTTAATAAACTTGTCGTCACCGGCAACGATGTAAAGGTCATTCTTCAAAATGAAATCATTTGTTCCAACCTTGTGACCATTCTGCATTACCATAATTGGAGTAGTGTAGAAGTGTCCAAAGTAACCCATAGCATAAAGGTCTTCCTTTGCAGAAGTAGAATCTGCACCCTTAACACCAGTAATCTTTCTTACTGCCTGTTTAGAGCCAAGAATAACAGCAGTCTTACCAGTAGCAGCTTCAACATGGTCAATAATTTCACTTAACTTAGATTCATCAAAAGAACCAGCAGTACCATTGCTATAAGGAGCAACAAGACCATCAAATGCAGTAACTACAGCTTCATACATATCATCAGAAATCTTCTTCTGGAATGCTTCGGAAACCTTGTCAATAAGCTCATTAAAGTCTACACGACCTGCGAGAACTCTACGAAGTTCCTCATAAATCTTGATACCCTTTAACTGAGTCTTAACAGTGATTTCTTCACCACCAGTAATTCTCTGGCGTCTCAGACCCTGGGTTCCCTGTGCGATATCGGAAACGATAAAAATTCCATTGTCTTTCAGTTCAAATACGTTTGTATCTCCCTCTGCTAAATTTCTCCACTCAACATAGTTGAAGAGAGGGCAAGACTCAGGAAGACCTTCAATAACAGTCTTATTGATGATTTCCTCAACGATTGCGAAAAGACCGTTGCACTTTCCATCTCTAATTGCTCTATAATCTAACTTTGTAGAACCACCATTTGCTTCAACAAGTGCCTGACGTAATACTTCCATAGAATCGTCTACAGAGTAGTTACCGGCAACATGACCTTTATACGCATCTACTGCGATTTTTACCAAATTTTTATCTGCCATAATTATAAATTCCTCACTTTCTGTAATTTAAAAAGACGTTTATCTATTTAGATAAACGCCAACTAATAGTTATAAATTTGTTTAATAAATAATTACTGAACCTCTACAACATAGTAAGTATCTCTGCCAGAAACTTCGATAGCGATAACCTTACCAACCTGAGTAGAACTAGGAGTAGCAGAATCAACAACCTTGCCCTTAGTACCACCCTGTAACTCAACAAACTTACCAACTGTAGGTGCTTTATCAAGTGCCTCAGCAGTTACAGAATAAATGTCACCCTTCTGAAGAATACCGACAGTAATAACTGCACCTGCTTCATTCTCGAAGTTTGCAAGATAATTATCACCAACACCACTCTGATCATACATAACTTCAGGAGTCTTTACGATACCAAAATATGTAGTAGAAGCAGCAGGAGTAGTTGCAGTATGAACTTCACGCTCACCATCCATAAGACCACCGATTGCTACAAAATTACCATTATCAATAGCAGTTGCGGCAGAACCACTACCCATATACTTTGCACTCTTTAACAGTGCAGGATTCTTTGTGAAAGCACAATTATCTGCTCTAAAAATTGCATGTTTTGCCATAATTAAATTTCCTCACTTTCTAAAATTGATTATTTTCCTAAATAACGTTTCATCAAGCCACCATAAGGCTCGTCCTCAGACACTTCTGGTTCTAAAGAGAACTTTAAAGAATCTGATTTGTTTGTTTCTTTTGTTTTGTTTGTCATTGAATACATTCCAACGATACATAAACATTCTTTCTTGAGCGCATCCAAAGAGAACTCAGAAGCCTTCTCTTTCAGAGATTTAAACTCTTCAGTTTCACCGATCGTCTCTTCGTAATCAGCAAAAAGTGCGTCTTCTGCACATTTTCTTTCTTCAACTTCCTTGTTTTCTTTGTACTCTTTAAGCACATTAAACTCGGAATCTAAAAAAGAGTGTTCTGCTTTATAATCAGAAAACTCTTTCTCAAGGTCAGAATATTTAGTTTCATAGCTTGCTCTTTCCTCATCGACTTTTGCTTTTTCATCAAGAGTAAGCCAAACTTTCACCATCTCTTCAAACTCACTTGAAATAGTAGCAGTACGTGTTGCTTCATCAAATGTATAAGCAAATCTACCATACTTACAATCATAATCGTTTGCAGTCCAATGGTCTTTTTCTACGAATACATATTCATCTGAAAAATCTTCAATATAAAAATATGTCTCTTCAACATAATTACCTTCCGCATCTTTTACAACAATTGGGTCAAGAGCATTCTGTAAAGCCTGTCTCTTTTCCTTATATGTAGCAGAGAATGCGATAGGTTCTGCTTTTGGTTCTTTCTCTCCAAAAAGTTCTTCCATTTTTGCACTTAGTTCTTCTACAGACATATCATCAATAGAAAAATCTAAGTCTTCAATAGTTTTATTGAACTTCTGGAGGATTTCTAACTTCTCATCCAAATTTACTTTTCCTCCTTTTTCATCACTATTATTCTTACTAAAATATAAAGATAATTCTTCTTTTAATTCTCCCATCAAAGATGAAAATTCATTCTTATCAATGCTATATGTAATAGGCACAATAGATGCACTAGGGAAGCAAGGAGTTACATTGAATTTATCATCATCTGATTTCTGAAGCATACAGAGTGCGTCAAAAGAAAAATCAATGATATCTGTATATGTTGGATCGTCTTTTAATGGTGTACTGTTTGAGTAGATTATTTCCATGCTCTGATTTGTAAAAACAGAATCACTATAAAACGCATCTGCCAACTCTGGATATCTACTAATCCAAAGAATTACTTCACACGTTAAGTAAGTCGATACATTTCCATTTTCTTCTGTAACATCTTCGTATACTGGTGTTTCAGACGGAACAACTACCCCGAATGGTACGCATTGACTTTTTAATTTTAAATCTTTCATATCTAAATAATAATCGTGCCCACCTAAATGATAGACACCATTATCATCAACCATTAAATGACCAATTACCGGCGCATATGCCAAGCTAGGATATGCTCTATCCACATTCTCTTTTGAGAAGTGTGACCGATTTGCGTTTTTTCCTAATGCTAATACATAAGCTTTTGCTTTTAGGAAATTCTCATTTAATTTCTCAAAAGAAGAGAATTTTAAATTAGATAATAGTGAAATCTTTTCTTTTTCTGAATCCATTTTCCCTCCTTTCCCACACTAGAAATGGAGTGTGTTATTCATAAGAAAATCTTTTGAATCAAAATTACTATTCAGATAATCAATAAGTTCTTTTGATACAAAAAAAGCATAAACAGTTTGATTGTTTATGCGGTCTAGTGTATATCTAAATCCTAAGTCAGCTAGTTCTTGTGCTTTATTAGAATCGAATACCTTTATTAAATTGTTCTCCATTTATTCACCTGCTTTCGCAAAATTACTTGCCTTTACGACCGCCCTTTTTACCGCCTTTGCTTTTAGAGCCACCGCCTTTTGAACCACCTTTACATGCCATAGTAAATTCCTCCTTTATCTGTTATCATTTCCATCACTGTTTCTAGTTGCTTCGCCAGCATCACCAATTTGAGTTCCAGATTCCTCAGATGTAGGTCTACCACCTTCTTCGCTAGAATGACTCATAGTATTTGAAGATACTAATGGTGTAACCCACTTATCTTTTGCAAGACACAGAATGTCTTCTTCAAGAATTGTCATATTCCAAACATCAGACGGTGATAATCCGAGAGAAGTAGCGTAATATGACTTAACTGGTAATCCACTAGATGATGCCTTTGCATATCTATCCACATATTCTGAATTGTTGAATATTGATTGCTGAGTAAATTCAATTTTAAACCCATACTCCATATTCATCTTTTTAAGTTTCTTGTTTATATAACGCTGAAACTGTAAAAGAATATCGTAAGCAATCTGTTCATCTGGTTTGACTGATAGAGTAAGAGATGAACTTGATGTCGCCTTTGCTGATCCAAATATAAGAGATGAAGTTCCTGACGACATCCAAAAATTTTCCTGTGCGGCAGTAATATCATCATCATCCGATGTTTTTGTTGATGCAAAGCTGAAGTCTGTAATCTTGAATGGACTCATAAACACACCGATGCCGGAATTGTCTACATTATCACAAATATGATTAAACCATTTTTGATTATCTTCAAATGATAATAGTGGTATTCCATTTTCATCAGTAGGGATTTCTGCCGATAAAGCCTTGTAATTGTCGTTCTCTTTCTTAGCTTTCTGTAACATTTTTGCATCATCAATAGAAAATACCTCTACAAGCAAACCTGTAAACAGTGGGAGAGAGTAGTATGGGTCTGTTTCGTCTACTTTGATACAGATACCGTTTTTCGGCTCATACCATCTTTTGTCTTTGTTTGGCTTAATATCTTTATCTTTATTGCCTTTATATTGCTCATATGCTCTGACAAATTCAGAACCATACATTTCCAACAGGTTTTTATTCTTATTAAAATAGTTTAAGTCAAATTCAAATGTATATGTTCCGTCTTCAATACCAGAAATTTTTGCATACTGTGGTTGTATTGGTTTAATAAAGTAGGAATCTTCTGATTCATATTCCAAACCAAAGAAAACTCCGTCACGAATAGCAATTTTAGTTGCCTTAATTGCTTCTTGACGAAGACCATATTTATCACATTCCTTAATTATTTTAAGATATGATTGCTTATATTTCTTTTTATCAATTTTCTCAGGAATTCTTGATGGAACAACATTATAATTGTAAAGAAGAATTAAACCATAATAGTCTACAAGTCTACGATAATGGCTAGATACCATATATAAGAAGCAACTCAATTCACGAATTTCTTTTTCGTGTTTTTGCGGAGTCTCAAGAAATTTGATGATTTCTTCACGTTTATATTTTTTATATAGAACACTTTCATTACTGTTTGTTCTAAGGTCTTGTAGAATGTTCTTTTTTAGATTTGCAAAAGACATTCTTGCATATCGTTCTAATAGAGCATTTTTTTCTGCTTCTGTGAAATTTTTGACTTCCAATGTTTTCCTCCTTTCCTGAGATTATTGTTTATATATTTTTGGTTTTCTGCTTAGTGATGCAAGTGCTGATGGGTCGAAACCATCAATCTTCCTTTTACCAAACAAATCCAATTCTAACTTATCAATAAAATAAGATCCGTATGAACAGCTCGTATATCTATCCTTTCGTTTGCTACCTTGCTCGTAGATTTTAATAATACCAGTCTGTTGCATTTTTTCATACTGTAATTCAGCACATTCATTAATCATCAACTGTGTTTCTAAGAAAGGTAGTTCAAACTTTATTTGATTTTCTCCACCTTCAACTAAACTTTCAACGTACTCTTTATTTCCACCTAAAATATCTTCTTTTGCAGTATTGTAATTTACTAAGAAGTCGATTTTATTTTCAACAAGATTCTTTCTGAAAGCAATAGCAATATCACTATTTAAGTTTTGGGTAGCATTAATTACATAAATACAAGGTTTTGCAGTTCTGTCTTGACATACCTTTGCATAATCATCATTATTCATAACTTTTAATGGTGCGTATTCAACTCCACGTTCCTCATCATAAAGAACTTTCTGTAATGCATATGCAATTTGTAAACCACCATTTCTGGTATCCAGTACAATATAATCAGCAGAAAAATCTTCATATAATTGTCTTATGCGAATTGCTTGTAAAGTTGTGTCACCAATCTGATTTGATTCAATATATGGATATTCACGTCTATATCCTTGTTTTATTTCAACAGTATTTGCTTCTGTATTATATGTAATTGATTCAGGTATTGCACGAATACATGAATATACAGAATTATCGTTTTGAGTACCAGCAACAAATGCAATATCGTTTGAAATAACTCGTATTTCATTATCCAGTTTCGGTATTGCATATTTATTTTTCTTACCACTCTTGAAATCAATAGTGGTACGAGGGTAGAATACATGTTTAGAAACTTGACGATTGATTAACATTTTATATGTGAAATAAGAAGATACAGAGTCTCTCAATTTCAAATTTAAAAACTCTATTTTCCATGTAGCAGGGTCTTGTTTTTTCTTTTCTTTTATCAGTTGCTCCATAGTTTTTAGCTCATGTTTAAGAGCGATACTTTCGTCAAATGCCAACATTAGACCTCCGTTATGCTTTTTCATTTCGTCTAATGCTTGGTCTGCTATTCCCCACATCCAATTTCCATCATCATACCAACTAGAACTAATATAAATATCAACAGGTTGTTCTTTTAAAGCCTTATTATCTTTATATTCTGGCTTAAACATATATTTAGGTTTTCGTGGCGTCTGAAAAGGCGAAATAACTGAATCTTCAACCTTTTTCTTTATTTGCCTCGTTTCTTCGCGGCAGATTCCATTGCTCCGAAGTCCACGTGCGTTTTCATTTGCTACAAATACGGTAATTTTCGAGCCGTTACGGAACTTTACATAAATATCATTGCTTCTTGTACCATATGATTCAATCTCTTTTTTTAAAACAGGTGACCAATCACATAATTCATCAATAATCTTTTCAGAGACGATAAGTTTCGCCTGTTTTTCTGTAGCTGCTCCGATCCTAAACTTAGTTCCTTTATACAATAGGCATCTCGCAACCGCATATACTGCAACTATAAAAGATTTTGCATCATTACGACTTGCAATAATACAAATAAGGTTAGAAATACCCATCATATAAATAGCAATGGCTTGATACTCAAAAAGAGAAATTTTTAAGTAGTCGATTACAAACCGATGCAAATTCCTTTTAAAAAAAGTTGACCATGCTAAAACGTGTAAAACATTATTCTGATTACTTAAATAATGAGTAGAAGGAAAGTTTTTATATAATTCGAGCTGATTTTTATCTGCATATTGAGTTAAATCATTCTTCTTCATATTCATCTACCTCTGGAACGAAGAATTCTTTATCTCTAACATCACTACCAGTTTCCAAATTCATCATTGGACGAAGAATATGTCTTTCCATATATTCACCGATTTTATCCCAATCGGCATATAGTTCTTTGTCTTGATAAAACTCTTCTGGTGTATAATCAGAAATGAAACCAAGAGTCATACAAAATGTTTCATCATTACTTGCGTCTTTCTCTTCAACAGTTCTAAGACCAGCTTGTTTAAATGTTTTTGCATACTGTTCAACCAAAGCAGCATATTCTTTAGAATCTCCATTTTGCAAGGCATGAATTTTAAGCATATGAATGTTACATAAATCTTTAACAAAGATTTCCTGATTTGAGTCTATATTAGGATTCACTTTTTTTAACATACGGTAGTGTTCATCAAGATTTTTATAATCCTGTTCAGTAAAACCAACTCCCCATCTATCAACAGCAGAAGCAGTAATAGTAGAGTCTTCTGATTTTGCTTGTTCTCTTGATGTAATTACTTCGTGTTGTTTTTGTTCATAGTTATATTTAATCGAATCAATAAATGTTTTTCTCCCACCACAATTTAGATTCTTCTTTGCAGCATAATGAGAAATTCTAGTCCTATCCTTGTGACCGCTATATGTTTCTCTTGATGCAACTAAAGCATTTAAGTCATAATTCCATCCAGCTCTTTGACAAAAATCTCTCATAGCGTGTTCTTCGTTATTTGAATAAAAAGCTGTCATCTGAGCGACATATTTATCAGTACATTCTTTACACCAAGTCAAATAACCATTGTTTGCTTGGAATAATACATCATTAGTTTTTTGAAAATTACCATTCTGCGTTGTAAAACCCTTCCCACATGCCGAACACATAAACTTATGTTTCTTTTCATCAAATGGGGTAGCGGAACGCGGAATGTTTATATCAACATTGATGTCAACAACAGGAGTAGCATTCATACTCTCCGTTACTTTTTCTTCCTTAGTTTTTACATTTATATTTTGAGCCAAATGCCCACCTCCTTTTACTCCAATATAAAAGCACCACTTCAATTAAGAAGCAGTGCTTTCTAAATAATCACTATAATATTTCCAATGCATTTTTCTACCATCTTCTAAAATACCACAATAATTTCGTTTTCCTTTACAACAATTGCTTATATTAGCAGTATTTGTCTGAGAATATTTTCTTACAGCATCTGCAATACTATCAAAAATTTCATTTGTTTCCAAAAGTATAACTTGTTTTGAAGCGTATGATTTACCTCCAACAAATTTTCCTTTTCTGGCAATACACCATTCAAAATATTCTTCAAAATCTTCTTGTGTCATTTTTTCATACTCATCTAACCAAAAATAATGTTTACCTTTTGCAGTGAGCCACTTTGAAACTTTATTGCCAAATGTTGTTACCCTACGATTACAACAACCAAAAATTCTTTGAGGATTAACACCTATTGAATTTGCTGCTATATGTGGAGAATCAAAAACTTGTTTTGTTTCATAACATATTACTTTTCGTTGTTCATCTATGTAATCAATATAGTCATCTAAATCTTCTAGTGGTTTTTTAATCCACTGTTCAAATTGCTCTTTTGTATTATCTCCATTACCATAATAGGCATGAAAACTTTTATGACATTTTTCGCACAAAGTAATTCCATTACTAACATCAGTACGTTTTTCTACACACCAGTTGTAACCGTCAAGATGATGAACTGCTAATATTGTACCATCACCGTATTTTCCACAACATCTACAAGTATAATTATCACGTTTTAATACATTTTTAATAAATCTACCATATTCTTCTGTTGTTCTGTCGTCCACTCGTTGCTCATCAGTTTTTTCAATTTTCCAAGCAACATTATTTTCACCAGAATTAAACATTCTACAAGCACATGATTGACAATAATATTTATCGCCATGCTTAGAACGACTATAATCAATAAAAGACCTATGTAGTAATTCATTGCAACCATCACATTCAATATCAACCATTACAGAAGAGGATGGTAACAAATCATTTGTTTTAACAACTATTGTTGTCCCTCTTTTAACCCTCATAATACCTTGATTATCATTTTTGTTCCTATATCGTGGTATTATATATCCTAAGTTTTCATAATAGTCGATATTTGCAGGATGTAAAGTTACTTCAACTTCTTTTGTTAATAATCCCATATTTATTTCCTCAACCTTCTCTCAACCATTTATTTATCAGAATAGAGGAGTGGTAGGTTGAGTGACCACAAATCCAAGGTAGCTACTCCTTAGACCCTCTATTCTTAATTCCGACCATTCGCAACGACACGAATTACAATCCTCTTAGTCAGCTATTTATTTATTCTCCATTCAAATCCATTCACAATACAAAAAGAGCCACGTATCACTACATGACTCTTTTCAAAATTACCTATTCAATTTTCCCAATAAAAATCTCAATCTATTTACCTTCTAAGTTACTTATTTGTTAATTTTTCAATTTCTTCTGAGATGTTGTTTTCATCAGCAAAAACATAAATGCTCTTATTAAAATCTGTTTTACCATCTTTTGTTTTTGCTGGTTTCAGATCAACTATCCTATAGCCCATACGAACCAACTTTCTCGCAATATTTACTTTGAACACTAGTCTTGTTTTCATATCATTTCACCCTTTATCAAATATTTTGGTATCAAGTTTACTGTGAATGCCACGAGTTGCATTTGAGCTGACATTTTTATCAAATATGTCATTTTAGCAATTTCACGAATCACTTATATATTCGTTATTTTTTATGTTTTTCGCATTAGGTAACTCTTGATACTATATTATTCTCTATTCAGATTGAAACTTTTTTATTTTCTGTCGTGTTACCTTTGCCCATTGACTATTTGAGAAATATTCACTAATCCATTTGTCAACATTCATTCCACGACAAAATATATATGGATTCAATGTAATACATCTCATTTTATTACCAAGTTCAGGAATGCCTGAATTATGATAAGCAATAACTTCTTTCTTTCTCAAAGAACCCATTTGCTTTCTAAAAGTGCCAAACTTTAATCCGCCACCATAAAGAACATATAAGTCTTCAATGGTTAATGGTAGTGCCTGTTTATTTCCATTTTTTCTTAAAATACAATCGTTGTAGCAAACAAAGTCTTGCAAGAATAAAGCAAGTTGTGTTTCTTGTGGTGTTAATAATTCTCTAAATAGAACACCATTTCCTCTAAAATTTCTGATGTATGTAGTATCATCCATAAATCTTAAATCTTCCTTTTCTGCTTCTGGTTCATCAAAAAGTTCCTCAACGGTTATTTTTCTAAATACAAGAGTTTCAGAATCAGAGCAATGGATTTCTCCTGTTTCTGTATTTAATACTTCATGTTCACCATCTGCATAAACTGTTACTTGTTTTTTCATTTACTTATTCTCCTTTTGCGTTAATAATCATTTGTGTTAATCATTTGAGTAAAAATTTGTATAATAAAAAGCCCTATGAGAAATCTCATAAGACTTTAAATTTCTAAGTTATAAAATTTATAATTGGCTACGCTGCAAGCGTAGACAAAGGACTTGGATTTAGCGAAGCTAAATACAATGTCCTAACTGTCTGCAAGACGACAAAAATGCCAATCAAACAGCGAATTAATTTCCATACTTGTCATATGACAAGTGAAATAATGGAAGCGTGAAGAATCGAACTCCATATGCTCACCGTACATTTCTGTTTGGTTGCATTAACCAAATTTCACTCCCAATAAAGCGAGAGAGGGCGATGAACCACTCACACCTAGAAGCAGTATGCATCCCACTAATAGGCTATCGCATCAGGCTTCTCGCATAATATAATTCTTAATAATAGGTTGATAATTCCTATAGCCCGTTGTTTATCAGATAACCGACTTTGCTATTAAGAATTATTATATTGGCATGAAGCATACAACTAGCCAATTTTGGACTGCGCATTGTCCAGTTATTTAGAATAGGTCTTGCGCATAAGACCCATTCATGCAAATATTCATCTTTACGTAGATGGAAACGGACTTCTCGACACTTACTATGGTAGTCGTCAACCTATTGTGGATTCAGTCGTTGCCATTTATTTAGAAATTCGCCATAGAGCAGTAGCGAAAACCGTTATTTTTTAGCCTGTGACGGTTAGTTCACACTCAATTTTTCAGCAATTTGTTAATCGGGTAGCTGTGTGACCGATGCTCACTGTTTTCTTTTGAATATGTATGTTTTGTGCATAATTTGGGATTATGCGGAGAGAGTGCATATGAAATTGGAGATTTATCTACAAGTCAGATAAATTTCCTTGTTCTACAGTTTTAATACCTTCTTCTCCAAAATACTTACCAAACTTAGAATCAACAGATGTATCGCAATATAGACGGCACATCTCAGCAGAATCCCATCCGATGATATCTTGTATAACGCTATCCGGAATATTTGCTTCAGATAAATTAGTCACGAAGAGATGGCGAAGGCTATGCCAGTAAAACGGAACTCCTAAAAATCTTGAAAAACTTTCTGCCCAACTATCCATAGTTGTAATTGGTACTTGTTCATCTACATAAACACCATTTTCTTTTTTTGGAATTAGCCACTCAGAAGTTATATTGTTTTCTTCTCTGAATTTTAACCATAAATCTAAATATGGTTGAAAGCCTTTCTTTAAAGTATAAACGGTTAATAACTTGCCACGAGAACCTCTACCTTTTGTAGTTACAAGCTCAGGTGTCTTATATAATGAACCATAAATTACATTATCTTCTGTAAAATATGATACTTTCATCCTCGTTAATTCCGATTTTCGGCGTCCATTATTTATAGCCATAGCCAACATGCAAGCTTTGTCATATTTCTTTTTCTCTACAAGATAATCTAATAATTTCTGTAATTGTTCATTTTCAAAAACTGTTTTTTCTCTAACAGGACTTGAAGTTGGATTTTCAATTTTTCGTACAATAGGGCGATAGTTTTCAAATTCATCATCTAACATCGCCTCAATATAGTTTGAAAGTGAAGACATTGTGGACTTCACTCTACGCATTCTTGCTGGACTCCAACCAAACACATTCAAACAGTGATTTTGTATTTTTACTATATCTCTCTTAGATAATTCTACAAAGAATTTATTATTTAATAGTTCAAGTATTAGTACCCATATAACATCAAGATCATGTCTATAACTCTCAATCGTTGTTTTTGCACGGTCAATAGAAGTGAGATATTCTAGGAAATCATTTCCCAACTGAATGTTCTCTGGATTGACTTGTGCTAACTTCTCAGGAGAGCAAATATTGTTATATACAGTTTTTCTCGTATTTGCCACTAATTATCACTTCCTTTCCAATAGAAAAAGAAGCGATAGTGTAGCACTAAACCGCTTCTTTTACGCTGTTTTCTTTATATTTAAAAAATCGAATAATTCTTCCATAGTATAGTTTTTCAAATCACTAGGATGAAAAATTTTATAATTCAAATTATTCTCTCTAAAAAGCTTTTTTTTGTATCTTAATTTAAAGAAGTATAATTCCTCTTCACGACTTGTTAATTTTGTAAAATCATCTGTATCAATAAATCCTGCCATTTCAACATACCATACTTGACCATTATCTAATGTAAAACGATAATCACAATTCATCTTTCCATTATAATTATTTGTAAAATCAACATATGGAACATCTCTGTCATATGTAATTCCTTTTGATTTTAGCCATGTTGAAATATCATATTCAAACCGACTATCACATCTTTCACCATCATCCATGTAATAATGTGGTTTTCTGCAATTAGGTTCAAAACCATAATGAATGCATGTTTCTGCCCAACTACCATATCTATTTTGATAACACCAAAATGACGGTCTACCAGTATTATTAAAATCTCTTATTGATGGTACTCGACCAAATTCTTCAACAAATCCAAGAAAAGCATTATCTAATTCTTCATCCGTGTATTTTTGTACAGAATTTAATGATAATCCTAATTCTTTTAAGCAGTTATTCCAACCACCAAAATGTTTTTTAACTACATCTTTTAATGATGTACCATAATATATTTCCAACTTTTCCATAGTTGGTATAGTGCCGTTTACATCCACATATTCAAGAACTAAGTTCTGTAAAAAATCTTTATTGTCATGTCGTAAAACATATTTTCCATCATCATCAATTATATAATTCTGATTTTTTATTTCATCATCAAAACCACATTCATGCAATACATTTTTCCAACTACCAAATTTATTATTATATGTTTTTCGATTTGGCATATTATATTCTTTTCCATGTTCATCAAGAAATTTCATATTTGGTACAAAACCATTCTCTTTTACAAAATTCTGTAGTAGCAATATCAGTTCTTCTTTTGAATATACATGACCACGAAATGTACCACTTTCAGAAAATCCTAATTCTTTGTTCATTTTGTTAATATTTCCAAAATAATATTCAATATCTTTTCTTTGAACTTCTGAATTTTCTAAATCAGACAATTTTACATTGCGTCCCAATTTGTCATGTAAAGATTTAATGTAATCGCATACAAAATCTTTAGATGGTCGTTTTTTATAAAATACGTCTTCACCAAGATACTCTATAAAATCTGTAAATGACTTTAAATCTAAATAATCTGGTGCATTATCTGGATACCAACTTCTACATTTTAATCCCATAAAATGTTTTCTTAATTCTGTTCCTTTAATTGTACGACCTAATTCGTGACATGCATTTTTGAATTTTTCTACTTCTTGATTCCATATTTCAGGACTCACTTTTGTTTCAACCATAACTTTTTCCTCATTTCCCCTCATTCAATAACAATAGGAGAGAAGTGCGAATGAGGTTACACTTTCGTCAGGCTCATGACTTCCTAACTATCTCTCCAAAATCCCAATCTCGCATCGAAACACACGGACTTAGTTTCCACTAAACCGAATTGGGCTATACTTATATATTCTCTTTCTAACTTTCATTAACATCATTATGGTAGAGATAAGCAAATGCTTATAATTCTCTTTACTTACCAAACTGGTAAACCACAAATAGAACTAACTTGCTAAATTCATAACCCACTGGTTATAATTTTCAACAATCCATTTTCTGCCTTTTTCAGTCCATTTAAGACAAGGCTTAGAATGCTCATTTGTATAACTTTCATAATCTGCATAATTATCTTCAATTAACCATTCGTACTCTGCATAAGGACACCAAGTACCTGACTGATTTTTGAAAATAATATGATTTGCGTTCATAACTTTGTTAAGTTTGTTCGCACTCGAAAATCCTAAATCCTTAGCAACAACAGTAGTGGTGATAAGTCCATCTTTCTTTAAAACTTCATCATGGTATTCTGCTTTTGGTTTTAATTCTTCATTTTCAGCAATTAATGGAGCAGTAGCAAGTTCAATCAATCTATTATGTGCATAAGCAACCTCACTTGCGTCTTTACTGAATAACTGTAATTTTAATTTTTCTTCTTCTGTAAGTTGATTTTCATTCTTCAATCTGTCTTCCATTTGGTTAAAAGCATCTATGTATTTTAATTTCCATTCAAGTGCTTTCTTGCCTGTAAATCCCATACATAATAGTGAAAATCCATCTCGTGTCATCAAATACTCTTCTTGCTTTCTTCCATAAGAGTCATCATAATATGACAAAATAAACATCTCGCCAAAAATGGCGACATCTTTTTCAAATGATTTAATACTTCGTTTTACTTTATCGTGTGCCTTCCCAAACCTCTCAGCAACTTCACGACTGCTTGCTAATACTTGACCATTCTTTTCTGATAAAATAATTTCGTTCATTTTAATTCCTCCAATTCTTATAATTGAAGGTAGAGATAGTCATTTGACTGTAATTCTCTTTACCTGTCTAACTGACAGACCAATTATTTGTTACACATATTTATTCTCCAAATAAAAAGAGCCTACAGCCGACTACGCCAACCATAAGCCCTTTCCAAACAATATTATTTAATTACCAAAGAAGCATTCTACTTCGCCATTCATTAACTTCATCCATGAACTCACTATACGATAAAAGCATATCTCTAATATTGTCGAGATACATTTCCTCGAATTCTTCATATTTTTTGTCAAACTCTTCTTTACTACATTCCTTGCCATTAATCTTATAAGTAGATTTAGCAGTAGAAGTAGTAGCAGGTTTTTCATCATGTCTAAACTGTGATACATAATTATCAAATTCTTCCTTACTTACAGGTCTGCCATTAACAGTAAATCCTTCTTCACAGTCATCACAATCGTCACAACCACATTCATCTTCATATCCAAATAATTCGATTTCTACATCTCTATTCAACAGATTATCAATAGTCATCTGTTCTACACATCCATCCATATCTACGAAAGCATACTCAATATCATTGAAATACTTATCATCATAATATTCTACTGGTTGAACAACCATATATCCGTCATCATCAACTGAAATCATGTATTCTGCATCTTCGCTGTCTAACTCTAAATCAACTCTCTTGATAGTAATGCAGTCATCATTGAGCAATTCATCCATTGCATATTCAACAAGTTCCTTATCCGTAATTAATGCGACAGTCTTATCTGTGTGATAAACCTTATCAATAAAGATATCTACAATATCTTCAATCTCATCAAAAGTTAGAATATCTACAATATTTTTCTCTTGTTTGTTCAATATAAACACCACCAATCAAATTACAGCAAAACTTCCTTAAAATTCTTTGCTAACTTAATTTTTGGTTCACGATGCTGTGGAACTACATATTCCTCACCTTTTCTATCTCCTAGCATAATCTTTCCTCTACGTTCAGGAACAGTCTTTACAGACACTTTACCAATACCAGGAATAGAGACATCATCGTCTGCTTTTACTACATCAACAACTACTTCTGAAAGTGCGTCCAACACAGAAGCAATGTCCTTACGATTTACATTCTCTACCTTTGTTCCAATACTCTTAATCAACTCATTCTTTGTCATATTTCAATTAATTCCTTTCATTCTCAATTATTTTCGGCACTTATGATATTTGCCGAATTATATTAAAATAGGAGAGTAAGCCATGCAATACTCTCCAACACATGTGTTTAGTGGCTTCGTCAGCCAAAAATGTAATATCTAAATTCACAAAATCCATTGGTTTATAAGCATTTCACAAAATTTAAATATGCCTATTTTTCAAATTTTCGTTTTATCTAAATGCAAACGAAAATGATTACAAAATACAAAAAGCAACCATATTATTTGACGTGCGTCAAATAAAATTAGTAATTTATTTAATCAACTTTTAAAGAATATTCAATAGTTTTCCCTTTTCCTTGCTCAAATACAAAAAGAGAAGCACCAGCATTTGATACTTTGTTTAATGACATTCCATACGGATCAACACCAATCATACTCCTTATACTTATGTATTCACGGTTTACCCCCACATCTTTATGAGACGAATGGTGAACATGCGCTCCAATAACATAATCAAGAGGAGTATCTAATGCTATTGAAAAGTCTTTTACAGCATTATCAAAATTTTTAATTTCTCCGTGGCATCCCAATACTTGATATGTTGATAATAATGAATAATTCATACCAGTACAATTTTCAACAAATACTATATTTGGATTATTTTTTAACCGCTCTTTAATAAGAACCATCATAGTCTTACTTAAATTTTCTTCTGGAAATGCATTTTTAGGAGCGTTACAGATTCTAAGCTGATTATGGTTTGAATCAGTTACCATCTGAAATCTTATTCTTACATAATTGCTTAATTCATTTAACCATTCTGCCAAGAAATTTGCATATAAAACGCTTGAATCAATAACTCCATATCTTAATTTCATAAGCTGAGAATTGAGTCTGATAATTCCCTGTAGTCCATCACCAAGCTCCCAAACATTTAATTCATTAATGTTATTGTCCCTAATGAGTTCTACAGTTTGATTGAACAAATCCCACATTCTTTTTTCAAAAATTTCAGGGCTGTATTCATTGATAACATTACCAAATAAATCGAGTATTTTGTACTCAATTCCATAGTGACAGTCGCCAAACGCCAATAAATAAGATTTGTTATTATGAACTGGTTCAATATACTCTGGTATATTCATCGGATGAAGTTTGTGTATTGCTTCAACAATATACTGAGTAATCATCTCATCTCTTGATAATTCACGGAGCCATCTATTGGTTTCTAGTCGTTCAGTTTGGGCTTTTATTCGTTCTTTATGTGCAGCAACTTTTTCATTTGGACTTCCAAAGTCAACAGAAATAGCAGAAGTACTACTTGGTTCATTTACCCATCCAGCATCAATATATTCATAAAGTAATTTGCTACCTTTACGAACAGTATCTCGATGCTCTAAATCCCCAATATATTCAGACCTAAAATCTGCTACATCTTGCCACTCAATATTTTCATCAATTTTCTTTCTTTGAAGAAGGTCTAACTGTTCTCTAAGAAATTCGTTCTGATCTATATTAGAGCACTCCCTTCTTATTCATCATCAGATGTAATCACATCCAAATCTTCATCGGATTTCAACGCTACGCCAAATTCAATTTCCTGATTTTTAAATGCGTTAAGCAAGTCAGAAATTTTGACTTCCTGTTCAATATCATTTTCATCTATATATGTGATAAAAATTCCGTCTTCTGATAAAACTCCCTTTACTGATAATTTGTCTGTAATGTTTCTTTTAAAACTAAGCTTACTTTTAGCCAAAATAAAACCCTTCTTTCTTTCATTCATAAAAATAGAAGAGTATAAACTCTTCCTTAAATAATCTCATCTAAACTGGTCACAACTTCATGAACAATTCCATTTGCCTTTTGTTCATTTGCGTCCATATACCAGTCTTTTGATTTATTTCTTTTATACAATTTTTCTTCCATTCCGCTTCGCTCAAGAATATAAGAACCCATTTCTTCAATCTGTTTCTTATAATTCTTCTGAGCCTGTTCCGTTTGTTCATAAGTTCCTACTGTGCCGCCTGAACCAGTATGAAGCATGGCTTTTGCATATGGGAATGTGTATCTTTTATGTCCAGCCAATAGTAATATGCAACCACCAGAATATGCTTCTGCAATATTTACTGTAATCACAGGTGTTTTACTCATTATCATTGTTGTAGCCAATGACATTGTCTCTGATAACAGTCCACCTGGCGTATCCAAATAAATCTTAATTGGAATTCTATCTTCAATAGAAATATCTTTATCCGCAATATTAATTGCCATAATAGACCTCTGAATTTCTAAGACACTTTCGTCTATTTCATAATCAATATAGAAGATTCTATTTTCTGCAAGTCTCCAATAATTCACCATTTCTGGTGCTGGTAACTTAATATCTTCTAAATTTGTTGGTAAAGCAATTTGTAGTTCTTGTATAATAGACACCTCTTTCTCAATCTAATAAATCTGCCATCGCAGCTGTTTCACTTCTTTCCGTTTTCTGTAACTGAACATAACCAAATTTTTCATGTCCTGCAAGTTTTTGAACAGCAGAAAGTAAACCATTATTCATACGAAATACTGGACTATCGGTCTGTTTAAAATCTCCGTTCATCCATAAAGAAGACCCAACTCCGACACGCCCAATAAGCAATTGTACATGTTCTTTGGTAAGATTCTCAGCTTCACTTACATAAATAATTGTATTTTTAATATCTCTTCCACGAATATATCCAAGATGCTCAATTTCAATATTCCCAGCGACCATTTGCATTTCTAATCCTGTTTCTCCTCCAAGATGATCTGCTAATGGCATAGCATATGGTAATAACTTCTCTAATTTTGATCCCGGCAAAAATCCTACTTCGCTTGCATCTTTTACACCAATTGCATTTCTAACATAAATAAGCTTGTCAAACTTTCCATCTTCAATAAGTTTAAGTGCATTTGCTATCATTAAAAAATCTTTACCAGATCCAAATTTGCCTGAGATAATTTTTATCGTTTCATTTTTATCTTGTAACATATCAAAAGCCAAAACCTGTTGTGGATTCCTTGGCTTTATCTTTCCCATAAATTTACTATTGATTTGTTTATATGAAATAGGAGAGTATTCTTCTCCATTCCATTTTCTATAATCAACAACTTCGCCATCTGACTTTCTGACAATTAAATATTCATTTAACAAACAATCAAATGCGTTCTCATTTAAATTGCAATAAAAATGACTCATTTCTTCATCAGAAAGAGTCACATCTTTATATCCAATATATTCATCTATATTTTTTACAAGATTTATTTCGTTTGTACCTTTTGTGGTTAAGCCAAAAATTTTGCGTGAAATAAATTTGCAATTCAAATCATCCGTACATACAATAATAGGTGAGTTACCTTTATTATAATAATAAGCAGATGCCAATATGATATTATCTGGTGTTTCATCTAAATACATATTTAAAATAATATCTTTGATTTCTTTTTGATATGGAATAACTTCGTATTCTCCATCATGAATATCTAACAATCTTGAAATTTGCCGAGTTTTATATTTTATTTCACCATCTTTATAACTAGATATTTTAATGTTTTCTATTTCTTCTAATGTCTTTTGTGCTATAACAAAAGATTCTTTGAATGCGTTTTCTTGTAGATTTAATAACGCATTGGTATCTAGGAATAATTTACATTCCAATATCTGATACCGTCCTTCCCTCGTTATTTCGCAATAATATTTCTGCGATATTCATTTAGAACTTTCATATTATACCGACTTTCCGTCAAATAATATGTAATTCCACTATGTCTACTTGTGGTATGACTTATACCTTCATAGCCATATTTAATTCCTTTACCAATGAGATATTTGACCTCATTAATATTGTTTAATTTAACTATAAGTTTTCACTCACTTTCTTAATATATTTCTTCCAAAATGGAAGAGTCATAATACAGGTTGATCAGACACGCTTTCATTTGTCTCCAAGTCAGATATCATGTTTCCACTCAATCATACAAGAATTCATTTTACTTACGTGCCTTTCTCTCCCTGCGCCCTCCAAAACACCCATCCACAAGGACTACTTCCATGAGAGGTTATGTGAATAGTCAAAATGATATAGGAAACCTTGGGCTATTTTCATACCTTTGGTGTCACCCATCAGTAATCAACAGGTTTTTAAGCGTCCACTCGATTGACGGTCAAGTTCTACTCTTAGGATGAAATTACTGAATTCTTGGAATCGAACCAAATTACCCATGCTCGTAAAACACAGTCAGATACCAACCTGCCACCAGCAAAATAAAAATAAGACAGCGATGCTGTTATACAACACCGCCATCTCGAGGAGAGTAATGATTATGAAAAAAAGAATTATGATATTTTTCAGAACCGCCACGAAATCCAATAGGCGATGTACTTTTATTCACAGTAGTCACAACTGGAAATATTTCCTCAAGCCGACCTTTATTTACGTCCATATCGGTCGGGACGGGATTATTGTTCTTAATTTGGCATTATCGTTTCACACTTAATGGTAGTGAATCTCCTTTAAAAGTTAAATTTTATCTACGTTTTTATGTTTTTCTCTAATTTCTTTTCTGAATCTATCACTAAATGTTGCATTCAAACTTAATACAAAATCCAAATTAGAAATATCTAAATTTGACTTAGATTGTTCAGGTGGTATATATCTTGAAGTTACTTTTAGTCCAGGAAATAACTTGATTTCAACATAATCATCACTATCACTAAATTTATCCTTTACCACATTACCTAATGAATTTAACACTTTTGAAATATCATCTATTGAACAACCAGTCACATTATGTATTTCAGAAATAACATTTTTTTGATTATAATATTTTTTTTCCTCTTGTATGTTAATACCTCCTCTGATATAATAGTAACCATAGAAAATTTACATACAGAGTAGGGTAGCAGTCGTTGAATAATAGTTTGAAAACTACCCCCTCCTATGTAGAATTAAATTGGCTTTCATATGAGTAATCAACTAAGGTCTAAATTTCCGAATTAACGCTTTTTTTTGTTATTTTATACCCAATATTAAACAATTTTATATCATTTCCATCAACTTCTAACTGTTTAATTTTTGTTGAAGAATCTATAATAGCTTTATTAAAACTATCATTTCCGCAAAGATATAAAACTTGAAGCAATGTATTTTTAATCTGAGAATTTTCTTTGTCTTCTAATGAACTAAGTAATCTGAATAAAGTAGAAAATCCTATAATCTCACTTTCAATATCAGAAACTAAATTATCATATAAAAGTTTAGATTTTGAAAATTTATCATCTTTATCTAAATCAGAACCAAAAATATTTTTTCTATCAGATATATATTTTCTTAGTGTTGCACAAATTTTATCAATTTGATTTTGATTTACACCTGAAGTCCTAAATAATGAATTATCCAATATTGATACAAACGGCAACCAATCTTTTTTATAAGGATTCTTAATCTTAAATCCATTAACAATAGTCTGTAAATAATCCATAGAAGTGTGATACTTACAATAATTCTTTTTTTCTGGATTGTAATATCCCTTTTGTCTTGCAATATGAGAGAAGAAGTGTGGAATTTTCTTTTTATTATATTCGTCACTTAATTCCTCTTTATATTTTTCTCTCATTTTATCGAGTTCTTTACTGTTATTAACATCAAACTCTTTTTTTGCTTTATCAATTTCAATTCCAGACATAATATCCAACTGACAAATATCATAATATAATTCCTTTATATCATTATATGAGCTTCCGTGATACATTTTATCCCATAGCAACGAGTTAAGTTCTTGCGAAAGATTGATTATTTCTCCAATCTTATTTACTGAAGTTTTAATATCAAGGTCAGCCTGTTCTTCTGGTGTATAATATCTTTTTACTTTTTGTGCCGTAACAAATGATGTTGGTGTTTTAAATACATTGTAATTTCGCTTTGCAGCTCTTATTAAAATTTCATTGTCTGTTAATAATACTGTGTCACTGTCGAAGTCTGCACCCGAAAGTCTCTGTAATACATTTTCTCCTATAGAGTTAATACAAACAATTTCTTCTGTAAGATTAAAATAACAATCAATTAATTTATTTTCTTTGTTATTTGCTAACCATATATTTCCCATAGTTACATGTGGACTTCTTGATCCAAGTAACGTCTTATCATATTCAAAACGAATATTATGTATATTTCCAACACCAATCTGACTTTCTCCATTAAATACTCCAATAGATTGTTGCAACATTTCTATTGGATTTCCTAAAAGAGTAGAGTAGTTACCATTTACATACACATGTCCATTTTTTAAATTTTTATAATAAGATGCAAGTAAATCATGTAAAAACTCTTGGTAATATTTTGTTTTGGTGAAATTATCATTGATGCACATTAAATTGTATACCACATCATTTTTATCAAGCATTGGTTTTTGCATTGGTTCAAATTCATCAATATCAGGATATTTTATGTAATATCTTACAACAGCAGGATTATCTCTTAATAACTGTGCAAAATCTAAAGACTCTTGTAAAAATTCTTGCACTTCATCTTTTGAAAGTTGAAGAGTATTGATTAATTGGTAATGCGTTTGAACCAATCTACCACCAAAGAAATGTGTCTTTTTATCATGTTTAACTACTCCGAATCTCGGATATAAATTATCTAGCCAATTATCCAATGTATCAAATTTCAAATATTTAATACTATTAGGAGTGGTAATCAATTTAACATCTTCAATTCGTTTTGCTCTTGTTTTACCATTTAATTGTGATATATCAGTAATATTATTATCTTTGAACCATTGCTGAATATTACAATTAAAACAGCACGATTTAAACATAAGATTTCTAAGAAGCACCATACCATAACAAGAATAATCACCCATAAGCGATACATCAATAAGAGATTGTCCATCCCAAATACTATTTGAAATTTCACAATTCTTTTCAGAAGTAGTGAGCCATCCATTCTCATTATGTGTTTCAATTACATCTTCTCTAAATACACTTTCGTAATCATCAATAAGCAAAATATTTTCTGCTGAAATTGGAAGAGTATCAATAATACTACTTGATGGAAGAGAAATATAGCTTTCATATGCTGCCAAATCAACTTCTTGTCCATCTTTTAACTCAATTCCACCTGAACTAAATTTCAAAATCGGTTTAAATAACGGTTCATTTATAAATAAGCATTTTCCAACACGAGAAGAACCGGAAGATCTTTTCATTCTGCAATACTTTACACCATTGCAAATAAATCCATGTTTATATAATTCCTTGCGCAATTCTGCATTTGTTTTCAATGTTTTTGGTTCTTTTATTTTTTTATACTGTTTTTGAATCTCTTTTATCTTGGCTTTATCTTTTTTATCTTTAATTTCCACATCTTCAACACAAAAACAGTTTGGCAATTCAGAGATAGGAGAGAGTACCTTGTCACTAATCTGTATTCCTACAATTTCTCCGTTTTCATTTTTTGCAATACAATCTTCAAAAACGAGATTTCTGTAATCATATCCAAACTTTACAAAAGTATTCTTATTCATCTGGTTCCATTCTTTTACGGAATATTTAAAAGTAAGATTAATTACATTAGTAGTGTACTTGTGTTTTTTTACTTTGAAATAAAAATCATTACGTCTATATTTTTTATAATAGACATCTAATAATTCGATTAAATCCAAACTATAATCGAAACTATTAATAAATTTTCGTAAATTATACTGTCCGTCTTTGAGTTTTAAATTATATCCTTCTGGATTTTTCTCAATATAGTGTGTTGATAAATAAATATCCTTTGCATCAATAGACGGTATGTAAATTCCTTTATTATCCAAAAATGCAATACCCCCTAATCCAAGTTCTCCCAAAATTCTTCTTCTGAGTTATATCCACCATTATTTATACTTTCTGCAAACTCGTGCGCAGATTTGGTAGATGCTTTGTAATAACATTCTTCTAACTCAGAACATTCGTTACAATTGAAATTTTCATCATACTCACATTCAGGTAGTTCATCCTGTATGAGTTCAATCATTTCATCAATATTGTCAAAGTTATTCTTCATAAACTCATCCTTTCTATATTCATTTTTTAATAGTGTGAAATTTTGAACTTATATGTATATTCTACTTATTACTTCTCCAAAACATCTGACTTTGTGCCAACAAAACCAAATGCCTATCAATCCAAATAAAATTTCTAATTTATCTAATTCACAAAATAAACCGGCACCTTCTCAATATTTTTAATGTGCGCAATCTTCATACTTGAGAAACCGTCAATCAAATTAAAATCTTTATCAATTAGAATATCTGACTCAAATTCGCCAGTTCTTAACCAATATCCCATTTTATGGTTCCATTTCTTTTCTTTAATTTTTGTGCACTTAAAATACTTTGGCACTTTAATATCTTTCGTATAAACCCAATATTCATATCCAGGTTCGTATTTGCCGAATAGTGATTTTATGTACATTATTATTCCTTTCATCTTTCCTCCATCGTTTTAATATCATATCCTAAGAATCTTACTAAATCTCTGCCATAATTAACACATTCCCAATGCGCATACTCTCCAATATCATTTTCTATATATTCTTCTCCATCGTATATTCCTTCATTGCAAATAGAGCAGTAATAGGTAGTTTTTGGTGGTATGTAATTTGGACAACTGCTTGGACATTTTTCAAATCCACAAATTTCACACATTAGCTAAT
Organism: Bariatricus sp. SGI.019; assembly: GCF_050315235.1. NCBI lineage: Bacteria > Bacillati > Bacillota > Clostridia > Lachnospirales > Lachnospiraceae > Bariatricus > Bariatricus sp. SGI.019. Next base: position 64,763 of record NZ_JBNPOQ010000007.1, read on the forward strand.
TCTCCTTATGAAATATTGATCATAGTTTCTATTTGTAACAGACCATCTGAGGGATTGCGCAACTCTATTTACTTGATAACCTGAACTTCCAGGATAATCTGTACAAAAATCATTTTCATTCAATACATTAGATGCATATCTGTGAAATTCCTCACGAGTAGGAATGGTTAATGTGTTACTTGTCTCGTCTATGTTGTTTTCTTTTCTCAATATTTAGTTTCTCCTTTTCATCTTTAATAAATTTGTTTTTCATAATTTTCGCTCCTTTGTGAGTGAATTGGTTAGATAATTAATTGATGGTGTAAGTGTAGTTGTGTGGTGGTTACATATACTTATTCTCTTTTTGTTATCTGTTAGATAATAATAATTTCGCAATTTTATCAGTAAAAGCACATTTGACCATTCTTCCTATATATTCATTTCTCTTTTATAAATTCATATTTATCAAAAATATCAGTATCACGTATTTTATCTAAATAATCTTCACATTTATTTTTCTCATACATTCGTTCATACTTTTGATTTTCTTCAATAACATAGTTATAAATATCTGCAATGTCTTTTTCTGTATAGTCTTTCCCACCTCCCTTGAGTAATTGTTGGTACATTTGAGCAAGTCGGCGTTTAGTATTTGCTTTCTTATTGTTATTCTCTAAATAACGATACGACTCGTAATGTTTTTGCTGATTCTTTGCAAAAGTATTTATGTACTCAATATCTGAAGCTCGTCCATAAATATTTGAAAGAGATCTAATATTATTCTTATCATCAATTACAAAATCGTTTTGACGATGTATATATAATAATTTCTCTTTTTCTAATATCTTGTTATATTCAATTGCAGACCTTTTAGATATACCAACTTTCTCAGCAAGATAGTCAATTGTAAAATTACCAACTACCCCATTCTTATATTCTCCATTAGGAAGATAAACAGTAATATTCCAGTTGATAGTACCAATAATAAATATGAAGTATCTTAATAGTGTAAAGTTATTAATGTTTTTAATTTTGAATATCTGTTGCACTTCATTAAAGTAAATCTTTGTAAAGTTTCCACTGTCAGTATCAATCCATAAATTATTACAATCTAATATGTAGTGCTTAGAAAATTCTTTTTGTTTAATTACAATTCCTTTTTCTTCTAATTCATTTATTCCACACTTAATGTAATCTGTTATCTTATTTCTCTGTTGAGATGTTTCACCAGTAAGATAGTAGACAAGTTGATTACATGTCACGCATTGTATTGGTAGTAGAGACGGCACTGATAGTTCTTGTAATAAGCAATAAACTGTGAGAGCATAGTCAGAGTATTCATGACTCTCGCTTATTGATTTTGGAATTAAGATGGAGATTTGATTTCTTTGTATGATAATCCACCTCGTTTCTCTGATAATTTAATTCTAAAAGCACTATTGTTACGAAGAAGTTCAACGTCAACTGACCTATCATCATTCTTTAGAAATTTATAATCTTTATCAAATAAAAAGACATATCCCTTCATTTGTTTACAAAATCTTCTACAACATTGATATATAGCAGATACACTAACTCCTGTTTCCAATGATGCAATTTTTGTCGTTTCATACTCTGCTATATATTCTCCATCTAATGTAAGTTGATGAATCTTTTGTATACTTCCATTTTTCTTTTTGGTTTCTACCATTCTTTTTGAACCAGTTCCGTATTGTCTATTATATTTAGGATCACACCATTCAAGATTGTCAGCCCTATTATTTAATTTATTTTCATCTTTGTGATTAACATATTGTAAATTATCAGGGTTTGGAACAAACACACCTGCAACTATCCTGTGTACAGACAATGTTTTTGTACATATTTCAGAAATTCCCGTTATATCTTTGAAATTATGGTATAATGTAACAACTTGATAGTCTTCCCAAATACTAGGATTGAGAATTTTATCATTTAACCCATCTTTTATCCTTCCTAAGTTACTCACTAGAAATACACCGTCTAATCTTCCTAAATCTTTTTTGATATTTTCTTCAAATAATGGTTTCCATATTTCTTTTTCTTCCATTGTTTTCCTCCTATTTTTTATAAGTTAAACCATTCGAGGTGAAAATTTGTTGCATTTTTTTACATATTATCTGAAGTGTCTTAGAGATAATATGTCAATTTTTGCACTTTCGCTGCACTCAATAAAGTATTAACTAATAATAAGTATTAAATATATAAATTCGTCTCCAAGGAGACTACTTCGTAATTTATTCGCTAACGCTTCATAAATTATTCAGTTATTTTTGTTTTTATTGTTATTGGTTATTTTATTTTTCCTTTCATTTCATATTTCTCTTTTTGTATTCTCTTTAATTAAAATTTTTCATGTTATATTTTTGCCAGTAGAGTAATAAGTAAGATCGTTTTGTTTTAGATGTAAAAATATCCCCTGTTGCAGTTACTATATTTAATGTGATTGACATTAATAGCAGTTTTTGCTTAATGTATTGAACATTGTGTTTTAATTATGATTGGTTCTTGAATTGAAGAGATTGGTATAAGATATATTTCTCCATTTGAAATAAAATTGATGTGAAAATTAAACTTCAAAAATTAATCGTCTATGTATTAGGGTTAAAATGCGATTGTGAGAGTAAATTTTGAATTTTACTTTTAGATGGAAAGTTCTCCATTGAAGTTAGTTTCGTTTAAATTTAAGTCGATTTTGTGTGATTTAGTCCAATGATTACCAGTAAAGAATGTGTTGTATCCTGCTAAATTATATTTTGGATATGTTGTTATGATTAAATAAGATGATAGGTAAATGATAAATCTGATGTAAAGATATTGTATCTTTATGGTTTAAAAATCATGGGAGTAAAATCACGTTTTTGATACCATTTTTTCAATTTTGGTCTTTAATGGAAAGTTAATTACCTGAATGGTTTTGATTGAAAATAGAGTCGATTTCTTTCATTTTACCCCAATGATTGAGGGTAATGAATGGGATAGAAGATAATATATCAGTTGAGTATGTTTGGTTTTGGATGATCAATGATACTTGTTTTAATATAAAAATAACAGATGAGTAAATCACCTGTTATAAAATCATTTTAATATTTCTCTCATTGTGATTTTTTGTTTTGCATTTTTTATGACTTCGATAAGTGGTTTCGGTAAACTCAAAAAATGATAATAATTTTGAATAATGAGATAGTGCAAAAATGCTTGATATTACTGGACTTTTTAGATGTTTTGAAGTTGGATTTTGATGAGGAAATTTGAATGTGAAATGAAGTTTTACCTTATAATATGGTGATTTAAGTGGAGTTCGGTAGAAGCCTTGAATTTCGTGGGGTTGTTGTGTGTTATAGATGTGAAAATGAGTGATTTTTAATTGTCTGAAAATTTAGTTTTGCTTGTGGTTGGTGGGTTTTGTCGAAGTCGGTTTCGAAGTATTTTTAGGTGATTTTAATAAAATGTGTTAAAATTACACACAATTTATGAAATAGAATCGATGATTTAGATTTGGTAGTTTACGTTTGGGTGGAACACATACCCCTGGTTTTGCAGCTGATCAAGTGTTTTAAAATGTAAAATATCCCCGTATATTGTATGGGGATCTCAGGTGTAAAGTTGGATATTCTGCATTTTTGCAACTTAAATTATAGTATATCTGTAAAGTAAAAATACTTGACATTTTTTTGATGATCCAGTTTTCCATCATATATCGCACTACGATATATCGAGCCTCGATATATGGGTTCGGTGATATTCGTTTCTCGAATACACTTTAAAATTTCAAAAGTGGTACTCTATCCCAAAAATAACCCTATTTTAACCACTAAAGTGGTTACTCATCCCAAATTTACACCCAAAAACATACCAAAAGTGGTGGATGTATACTAATTATCGAATATAATACAATGATACCAGATACACACGTTAAAACGTATTCTTTCTATATAATGCAATCAAAACATCTTATTTTCTTTCCGTAATATCAATCATAAAATCGCAGCCAATCGCATCACATAATTGCAATATAATTTTCAAGCTTGGATTCTCTGTCTTTCCTCCAAGTAAATTGCTAACAGTGCCCTTGCTCCACCCTGTAGCATTGCATATATCTTTTTGTGTTACATCATTATCGATCATTTTATGTTTAATCATTTTCATTACTTCGTTTACGTCACCTGTATATTTCATTCAATCATTCCTCTTTTCTTTAAAGTCTTTCATTATATCACATTAAAAACAGTATTGCAATAACAAAACTAATATTTTCATAATAAAATTATATCATAAAAAAACAAAACTTTTTTGCAAAATAGTATTGACAAAACAAAACAAGTTGTGATATAGTATAACCATCAAATAAAGCAATACAAAAAACAAACGAAAGGACGGTTGGTTTTATGACAAATACAAATTTAACAATTAATGAAATGTGGGACACACTTTTAGATCTTGGCGTATCTGAACAGACTTTACAAGTAGTGACAGATATAAACGGTTATAACGAGCAGTCAATGAAAGATATTTTATATAGCGTTACTGGTTATAGAGATTTCAATCAATTATAAAATCCCTCTGATGAGTCTTTGAAAATTAAGACGAAACCGGCAATATAGCCGGTCAGGGATAGTAATATCTCAGCCGAGTCAAAACAGCTACAAAAAAGAATGTGATGATCAAGTGGGGCTTGCCTCTGGGAGAGTGGCAAGGGTAAAAAGATAGCAACGTCAATCAGTCTATCTCATTAGAATACCTCTCAGCGTTTACAACGTACAGTAAATGGCTTTCCTGATTTCAGATAGAAATAGTAAATCAGATCAAGTGCTCAAGACTATCAATGCACTATAACAATTGTGATAGCATCGGGAGCTTGTATACCTCCCTATAAAAACAGATTATACACGTAATGAGAAAGAACGTAGACTTTAAAGGCTGGAATAGTCAGGCGGTGCGGAAATCTGCGGAAAGTACGGTAAACACTAACCAGGATAAAAATAAAAACCGTTAGGGAGTCCGTAAATCCCTGTAGCATTGTAGAAATACAATAAAAGATTGGAGAGCTACACGACACGGCGTCACTCGTAGAAATACGACAGGAGATAATAAAAATGGTAGAAAAGTCCTATATCAGACAAATATAGGCACGAGCCGTCCGGTTGGCTAAACCGCTAATAGGGTGAGATAGTTTCCTATAACTTTGAAAATTAAATGACTAACGCTTGGTATATCACTTCCGTTTTACGGCGTGAGGAAACTGCATACTAGTGTATAAATTGGAGTATGTGAGGAATGGCAATCGGTAAAAATAGCAACCGGCAGCAAGAAGTCGGTATATAAAATCAGATAATAATAGAACGGTATTACATATATAAATAGTCAACACGATTCTCGGATCAGGCAACGATAATTGAAAGCAATCTAAGACTATAAAAAGAAGTGAATCCTGAAGGTGTAACGATTATCGTTTACCGTGTCACATGCAAAACACCTAGCGAATGAAACACGGAAATAAAAAGTTGAGTCAAAACAACTAAAAAAAGAATGTGATGTTCAAGCGATTTACATAGTAATTTTTCAGACTGTTTTATTTAATCAAAATAAACAGTCTTTTTTGTTTTGATTATGCAAGCCATAGAGAATAAGCAAAGTAATATCATTTTCGGGCAAAAGCGTGAAATAGGGTTTAAAACACTCCCCAGGTGGTTGTGAGTAGTAGAAAAGACTTGTTTCTAATATTTTCATACATGGCTTGTATAGATGAGAATAAAAAGAGAATAAAAACAGGAGGACAAACAACATGATGACAAAACAAGCATTATTAGAAAATGTTCTGGATATGTGGCTAACACAAAAACAGATTGAAACAATTAAAACTGGATGGAAAGCATTCTATGAAAACCCAATGCAATACAAAAACAGTGTGGTTATTGACATGGTAAAACAGTTTTTGAAAGAAGAAGCATAGAACAATTATTTCATATAGGAAGGTGGCAAGAATGAAGTACGCAATATATTTTACTTGGAATGATGGCTTTGAGGATTCTTTCAACGTATCATCAGCAAGTGAAAGAGATATGAACATTAAAAACATGATAGCAAGAAAAGAGTTTAAAAGCATTTCATATTGTCCTATATATGCAAATGGAGAATATGGAAAGAGAATAAAAGCACTATAAAAGTGACATTTCAAGGAGGTTTTGTAAATGAAAAAATCATTTTTAGAGTTATTAGAAGAAGAAAAGCGTGTGGTTTTTGATATGAAATATTTTAAAAATTCTGCTATTGATTTTCTGAATAAAGCAGAAACGGAAACTGATCCGGCAATTAAAGAATCCCACAAAAGAATCGCTTCCGATTATGAAGAAAAAGCAATGAAAGCAGAAGAAAATCTTTTGCAAATTAGAAAAGAAATGAAGCAGTATATTTCTTTTATTGAGACATTATAGCAAATAAAAGGGATATTCTAAGGGAGGATGTAGAATGAAGATATACAAAGTATATTACAGAACAGGAAACGGAAACGAAAGTTATACTTTCATTGAAGCGGATAGTAAAGAAATGATTGAAAGTGTACTACATCATGTACAAGGAATGACAACGGAATTAATCAGATATGAGGAGGTGTAGAAAATGTTCAAAGTATATTGCAGGAGCAAAACACACAGACAATGGAAACCATATTCACAGCCATTTATCAATAAAGAAAATGCTGAGAAGTGCAAAGTAAAATGTGAATCACGGAGAATATGCGACGTTCACGGAAATCTTATTGAATATAAGGTTATGGAAGAAAAGCAATAAAAGGAATCTTTCATGGATAGTTAGAAGCCATTATAGAGAAGTATCTATAGTGGCTTTTATAGTGTTCATGAGGCACTAAAACGGAAACATACATACAAATTTGAAAGGATGGTTGATATTATGAGAAGAAATAACAAATTAAGGGGAACTTATTTTTACGGTAACGAGGCAAGCGACTACGCAAAGGAAAACGGATTTTTAGATTATGCAACATTATCAAAGGCTTTTGATGCAGTATTGAACAATGATATTATTAAAAATACTTCTGATATTGGTTATTGGGATATTGAAAACGGATCAGAAGAGTATTATGAGGACAACAACGGAAATCATTATACATACGACGAAAAAGAAGAACGCATTGAAGAACTTGAAGCAAAAATTGAGGAATTAGAGGAACTTGAAACAGAAGAAGCACAGATTGAGGAAATAAGAGAAGATATTGAAGCATTGGAAGATGCACACTATGAGGAAGTTTTCCAGTATTTCATTATTTCAGACAGCGGAGCGGAAATCCTAAAAGACTACACAAATGAAATTGTTTTCTACAATGAAACATTAGATATGTACGTTTGGGGTGTTACTCATTGGGGTACAAGCTGGGATTATGTTTTAACAGATATTAAATTGAATTGTGGAGAAGAAGCATTTAACTAAAACAACCATAAAATTGTAAATCTAAAGGGAGGAAATAACAATGAATATATACGGAAATAACGCACTTGTAATCGTAGAACCTGATATAGTAGAAGAACTAACAGCATACACTGATAAAGAACTATCTCTATTAGTGGAAAACGCATATAATGTCGGAAGACGTGCAGAAAGAACTAGACAACGTCGTGAAGCTAGACAGAAGCGGAAAAGCAGACAGGAAACAATAAGCGCAATTGTATTTTCCGTACTGGCTATTTTAATTTGTTTTGGATTCTTTGCCTATTGGTTAATGATCGGATATTAGAAGAAAGGAAATATCAGAATGAGAGAACTAATTCACATAGGGAATGAAACATTACAATTAGTAGAAACGGAAAGCGGCTATGAATTCCGCACATTTCCAGGAAACACAATACATGAGATATGCAATCATGGAGAACTAAACGAAACAATTTACCGAATGATTGATAGAATCTGTCCGGTTATGGTATAATGGTAGAAATTGTTATAGATAAATCGTGTATTTCATTTGGAGGCGTTAATCATGGCATGGATTCAAGAGAAAACAAAAGAAGAAGTGGAAACCCTGCGAGATAAACTTTTACAATCTGGTAAAATTAAAAGTGCCGGAAAAGTAGAAAAATATATTCATCACAGGGATAGGAAAACACATGAACCGATATATCATTATCAGTGTGAATGTAAATAAATTATATTTAACGAAAGGACAGAACAAATATGACAAGGAAAGAAATGGATCAACTTAATGTTGGCGATAAAGTGGAAGTAAAAACTTATAACACAACAACGGAAAAATACGAATGGATTCCGGCAAAAGTTAGTCAAGTATTAGTATGCAGCGACGGAGGAAAATTTGCTCATGGTGGTTATCATTCTGTATCAGCGAAAGTAAACGGATTTACTGAAATACTAGATAATGAATTGACTAGATTGTGCAAATAAAAATGGAGGTTTTTGAAATGGCAAGTTATACAAAAAAAGAATTAAAAGAAATGAGCACAGAACGATTGATCGGAATACTGATTATCAATTCTGACTCTGAAACAAAATCAACAAGACAATTAGAAGAGAAAGTTTTCAAAGAATTGTCTGACAGGAAAGTTATTGATTATGATGCTATGAAAGTAGAATATGAAAGAATTGGAATGTGGTAAAAGCAAATAGAAACAAACGTATTTTATAGGAGGATTAAAAAATGAAAACAATATATGTTAAGGATTTAAGCGGTATTTTATATGGGAATGTACTTTTTAGAAAGTTTAATGAAGATATAGAAGAATTTGAAATATTATATCAATTTTCTAATTATAATCTTGAAGAAAGACCGGAGTTTCTTTTGGAAATGGAAGTAGTCGGAATATATCTTGCGGATATTGGGGAATATGATGGCGAAAAATGTGATTCTGAAAAAGGAATACTTATTGTAGAAGTAGAATAGAACGCAGGTGAAACTACTGCTTTAAAAGAAAAATTGAAACATTGCAGGAAAAACAAGAAGCAATCGAGGAAAAATCTATAGAATATGACAGAGATTTAACAGAAAAAGAACAAAATATAATCAATAAATATCAAGAACAAATAGAGGAATTAGAAGAAGAAATGGATAGCATAGAAAATGCACTGGACTATTTAAGAGACTATGCCGAATAGATGTAAATCACCTTTTAAACCCTTAAAATGTCGTACATGATAGAAATGTTATGTGCGTATTTTTAAAGGCTTAAACGGTCAAATAACACGGTCAGGAGGTGAAGGAATGGCAAGGAAAACATTAGACGGAAAATATATTCCTGTTGTATACGACAAAGGTTTTGTTGATATGGTGGAATTAAAAGACGGTAAATGGAAAGTTGTTGAATGTGATACGTTGGAAGAAGCAGAACAAAAGGAAAAAGAATACAAGGAGTTCTGGAAAGATTCAAATAGATAATGAATAATTAAACAGAGAATATATAAAGCAGATAGCAAATAGAATGTTATCTGCTTTTTTAATGGAAGAATGGAGGAAACAAAAAAATGAAGAATACTGTAATTTTGGAAATGATCAACAATGGAGAAATCGAGGAACTGAAAACCCTTTTACAAGATGAAATTTACAATGATAGTTTAAAAGGAAATGGAACGGCAAAGAAACGTTATGCTGCTATGAAAAGATATTTTAAATATCCAACGCAAAATAATCCAGCTTTGCAGAAACCATGCAAAGATGTTACGGTTCATGGAGAAAAATATAATTCTTTTATAGATGGATATACTCTTGTACTCACAACGGAATCAATTGGGGAAATGGAAAGTTACGATAACTCAAATAATACATATTTCAAACTGGATTCTATGGTGGATTTTTCACTTGCAAAAAGTATAGATAAAATGGACTTGAATACAATTTTAGCAAAAGCAAAGTCAAAAGGTTATAAATACAAAAAATCTGAAATCAGTCAATGTCAGGATTTTCAATATGCTTTTAAGTACAAAGAAGGATATTTTAAAGTAGGACTATTAGACCAGGCATTCAGTATTATTGATGATGGGAAAGAAGCAGAAGTTTATTACATGGGAGCAAAAGGTTTATTATTCATCAAAACAAGTATTGGAATTGCCGGAATATTACCTTTTAATCCTATGGAAAACGTTGAAGAAAATAAAACAGTTATTCATGTGGAAGATTTAATGGCAGCTTAAATACCGATAGAAGAATCGTTCTTTCGGTAAATTAGAAAGTGAGGTAATTATTATGGACAGTTATGGATGGAAAATCAAAACGTGGAATTTCAATAAAGATAATATTGAACAGAAGCGAAAAGAAATGATTGAATGGTGCGAAAAATGGAAACACAAGTATCAGTTCAGGAGTATTTTCGTAAACAACGCATGGGCAGTTGAATATAAATTATTATTACACCAATAAAGAGGAGGATTAATATGAGATATATTAGTCATTATGAAGAATACCCAATCTACGAACCGGCAGAAGGTGGATATTATTATCCAGGAAATCAGCTTGTAGCAAGTGAACGGAAATCAAAACGTGCTTGTAAAAAGAATCTTCTTGAAATCTGGGAAGAATGTAAACAAGACAATGCAGAACGTGGATTTAGAGAAGATAATAAGGATGAATGGGAACAGATAACACGGAATACACACCAATATCCTTGGATTTTTATTAGAGAATATAATTACATTTATAAGAAAAGTTATTACATCGGTGAAGGTGAAAGCTATGTGATCGAGAGGAATCAAGGTAGCCGGGAACGTGGGTGGCAGCCGTACTGTTAAATAAAACAATGGATTCATTGGAGGAACTAAGCATGGACGAAGATAAAATCAGAATCAGTGGAATTATGTTTGAACATGGAAAAGATGATTATGGATTTTGGGAAGGATTTTCGCTTACAGATGAAGAAGAAAATCAGATTATGGAAATCCTTATGAACCATGATACAGAAGGTTGTTCTATCAGGGGGACGCGGAAACAAATTGCGAGAGAGATTGGAGAGTGATCTAATGCAGAACATACTTTTAAACAACGGAAAAATAATTCCTATATTATCAAAAGATGATGCTTTAGAAGTTATAGAAGAATATTTAGGAACGGAACTAGCTGCATATTTTAAAGATATTTTATATGACATGAATGCAATTGACGAAGAGATAACATCTTTAGAAAATGATAAAAGAAATTTAGAGGAAGAAAACGAAGAGCTAGAACAAGAGAATGAGATGCTTGAACAGAAATTAGTTAAATTAGAATCAGAGTTGGAAAAATATAAGAATGAAAAGGAAGATAATGATGATTCTCTTCCTTTCTGTTAGGAGGCAACTAATGATAGAAATAAGAAAATGTATAAATGTATATTCAGAACTTAATCCTTGGATTGATTTTTACGTAGTTATTAATAACGAAAAAGAATTTGGAGAAGCATATGTAGTTGTTGATCGAGCATATGATGAGTGGAATGAAACAGATAATTGTGAGCCGGTTGCAGATTATATAAGCGGAAAATTAACGGAACGTGGAATTAAACATGAAGTATATTTTAAAGATGAGGAGGAAGAACAATGAAAGTAGAAATTACAATGAAAAAAACAATGAGAATATCAAAGATATTTGATGTAACAGAAGAGCAACTAGATGATTTAATGCGTGGAGAAAATCCATTCTTCGATGAATTGGAAGAAGAAATTGAAACCGGCGATATTGAATATGATTACGCAGTAAATGATATTGATGGAAACGAAATTATCCCTTGGGAATAGGAGTGATGAAGATGAGAATGACAAAACAAATGAGAGAATTTATACCAATATTGATTTCTAATGGCTACCATGAAGTACGAAGCAATGGTAGCCATTTTATTTACAGCAACGGAAAGAATAAAATTACTGTAAATAAAGATTTGAACAAGATGGTACGGAGAAGATTAATAAAAGAGAATAGTTTACGTGTATAAGAAAAATATGCTGAAACTGAAAGGAGGTATCGGTATGTTTTTGCCATTAATTATAATATTGATAGCTTACGTATCATTTAAAGATTGATTAAGAGGAAATAAAAAATCCAAGTAATAACTTAGAATAATGATTTTATGAGAAATGGAGTGATAAAAATGTTAAGATGTTTAATGGATATGTCAATACCAGAAGATGATAAATGTGCAAAATGTTGTATTCATTGTGATGAAAAAGAAACATGCAGTTGTAGATGTCATGGACTTGACGAATGGAAGACGGAAGAAAATATTGCAAATAACTGCATTGAATGTACGGAATGGTAAAAATGGAGGTTAATTAGTATGAACGATGTACAAACAAAAATATATGGATTGTTAGAAAATTATTTAGAATACTGTAAAGAAAACGGATATACAGATTTTAGAATATGGTGCGAAGATAATATTGATACCATAGATGAAGATGGTTTAGTAGATAGCATTTATCAAGAAGTGAATTATGTAGCTGATAAATTATTCTGTTAAAAGCAGATAAATACATAATGTTATTGGTAATTTGAAAGGAGAGATTATATGGGATATATGGTATGTGGAAAGATACACGGATCAGATACGCTTATTAAATTACATTATGAAGAACAGAGGAATATGGCAGTAACATGGATGATGAACAACAAAGCATATTATGATGATATGAGAGTTTATAAATTCAAATAGAAGCAAGAATCTATGACAGAAAGGAAGTAGATGATATGAAAAAAATATCAGACAGGCATTATTTCAAAGTATGAAATGGAAAAATATCTTACAGATTGTGGAATTGAAAATCCGTTAGAGATTATGAAGGAAGCAATTAAAAACAAAACATCGGTTTATATATCCGTGCTGAAGGCAAAATTAGAATGGATATATTGCGGAGACAAGCAATGGAATTTTCAGGGTGGTAATAGTGATAATTTGGACGATTATAATTATCAGATAATGCCACAGTAGGATATGGAATCAGGACTTTAAAGGAGGAATTAGCATGAGTACATTTGAAAAAGTAAAAGAATATTTTGATACAATAAACTTAAATCGTTATGACCTTGGCGGTTGTGAATTTCAAGATGATGATTTTGAAACAATTGCAGAAAGAGTTAATACAGGGGAAGGTACAATTGAACAAGTAACAGACGATTACTTATATAAAGTAAGAGAAATTCTTGATGAAGGATTAGAAGATATAAAAGAATAGATGAAATCGGAAATTCATCTGTAAAAAAGAAAGGACGGTAAACATTATGGATATTATTTTTGGATTTTTATGTATATTAATTGGAAGTTTTTTGGAGGATATTGGGAAAAGGAGATAAGAGAATATGGGAGCAGTTTTATTAATCGCATTAATTGTAGGAATTATTGCATATTTTACATGCAGCAAAGAAGCAAGAGTCATGCGTGATGTTGATAGAATGATTGAGAGAAACGCAGAAGAAACAAAAAAAAGACATGGAATAGACAAATAGCTATCAGGAAATAACCTGGTAGTTTTTTTATTAAAAAGGAGAAAAATAAGATGGAAAGAATTAAGATTGGAAATAGATATATTGCTGAGAGATATACGGATCAATACGGAAAGGCTTACATCAGATTGAAATATAATGGAAAACATAGAACAGAAGTAGTTATGCAAGAATCAGAGTTTGAGAGATTGTACGGAAAGTTTGATTGAAGATGTTGAGAAAGTCTTGTATAATAGTTGTATCTGATTGAGTATAAGGAAGGAATGGACTATGAGTATCATAAGAGAATTAGAAAATAGAGGAATCAATGTAGTTAAATCTGAAAATTTTTATAAAGGAATTCACAAAACAGAAAAGGGAGTTGTGGTGAGTTTCGACAAGCATGAATGTGAAGAGTCTATTTATTTTTTGAATCTCGATAATCATACGGGGAAAGTAATGTGCTGTCCTTGTGGTGATGATATAGTATATGTAACACATGGCACAGAATATCAGGATAAGAAAATAACTAGAAAAGAAGCAAAAATCTTGGCAAGCGAAGGAAAAATTTTCTCATTCTCATGTAGCGAATTATACGCAGAGTATTATGATTTTGACAAACACAAAGAATTGGAGTCTTGTTTCAAACACGGTTATTCAGACAAAAGTAGAAGATATATCAAAGGTGTTATGAGAAATATAGGCTTATTATCTTATACAGATGCAACAAACGGGTCAATGAAAGAAGAAGGGAATCCAACTAATTTTGATACTGATTGTAAATATGATATATATATCAATGCAGAGACAACGGTAGGACAGTTGGAAGATGATAGATGGATCGCACAAACTTGTTATATGGTAGATATTGATGATTTTGCCGTAATCAAAATGTATTTTAATCATAAACCGTCAAAAGTTGAATTAATAACAGCATTTACTATTAGAAGTTTTGAGATGAAACCTATTGAAGTATTTACGTGTTGGGAATGTGGACGCACTGTACATTGGTTAGAACTACATGGTGATATTAACCAGAAATATGAAATGGCAAAAGAGAGATATTGTGGATGCTAGGAGGAAATAAAAAATGCGTAGAAGTCATGAAGGATTAAGAGGAATCACAAAGGATAATTATGTTGGACTACCAAAAGAGCTAGATGAGTTCAACTATTATTATAACGACGGAGATACTGGTCATGTCATTATGGCAATACCAGAATGTTTATTAGAAGAAGCAGAAGAAAATGGCGATCTTGACCTTTTCGAGTGTCCATTCCCGGTAAAATATGTTTTGGATAAAGGGTATAGGATTTATAGAAATCATGTCATTTGTGACGGAAGATATGATGTAGAGTTTGGATTGACTATTGATGAAAAATGGTATGAAGTTTAATCTTAAAAGGATTAATTTAAGGGAGAAAATGGAGGAATTATTATGTATAAAAATTTTTTATTGAAGTGTGATATATATAATCATTGTAAAGGATGGTGGGAAAATACTGAGTTCTATTTTGATACAAAAGAAGAATTGATAGATTTTATTAAAAATGGAACGGATTATACTAAACCACAAGATATTAGAGTACAAGCAACATTTGAGTTAAATAAGATTGATTTGAACTTAAAATGATTGATTCATGGTTGAAATGGAGGTGAACTATGAAGACGAAAACTGTTTATATGTGTGATTTCTGCAACAAAGAATATAACCGTTCAATTGATGCATATAAATGCGAGGCAGAACATTTAGGATTAACTATTGATGAATATAAAGAGTATATGAATTTATTAGAAGAAGAAAGAAGAGCTTTTAGTGCTGTAAGCAGTGTTGTTAATGATGAAATAAGAAAAAGGTGTGATGATACAATAAAAGCAGTTTTTGATTTTCAAAAAGAGCATAATTTTACAGATAATAGATGAATTATAGGTTCAATTTGTAAAAAATAAATAGAAACAAACGCAAAGCATTTGGAGAATATAAAACCAGATGCTTTTTTATTACAAAGAAATGGGGGAATTATTATGAATACAAGTAGATTTACAATTACAACAATCGTAGAAAACGGATATCCACATTATAAAGTACACGATAACCTGACAGATAACGAAATCCATTGTGATTTAAATGAGTTAAATGAAACGATTTGGCAGTTGTTAGGAGTGTAGGAGGTGTTTTTATGGCAGATTACGAGATTAGTTATATCGGAGACAATAACGTAGGCAACGTACATCATATTGGTGTAGACTTCAATGGAAACTATTATAGTGTGATATTCGGAAAATATGTGAACGGTGGATTCTTCAGTATTCCTAATTGGAATTGTGGTGGTGAACTTGCAACTTTTGATGACGTATTTTGGAATGCTGAGTCTATCGGAAGGAGTTTGAAAAGTAAGAAATCAGGGAAAGCGATTGCTAAAGCAATCGCAAAATTTGCGAAAAAATAGAAAGGATATGATTTTATGTCAGCAATTCAAAAAGAAAATGTGCCATTAAAAGAAGACCAGAACATACAGCCTAAAACATGTGAATACAAAGGATTAACATACTTTGTCCTTACAGATATGAACGGAAGATGTTTTATTAATGTTGACGGAAAAAAGAAGTATCTTGATAAGAACGGTTGTGTTTGCAATAAACAAAAAGGTACGAAATCTATTAAGACTGCCATCGAGAACTTTGAGGATATGAAAAAGGTTCAGGACTATTTCATTGAAAATAAACAGTGGAATTTTTATCTTCTCTTTACACTCAATATCAATACAGGTAGACGTATCGAAGATTTACGACAAGCAAAATGGTCTGATTTCTTCTATAAAAATGGGAACATGAAGAAATATTGGGACGTGCAGCGTTTTGACAAAGAGACTGATACTCGTGTAAGCGGAGAAAAGAAAACACATAAAATAAAAGAGTTATACATCAATACTGCTATTCAAGAAGCATTTAAAATCTTTTTAGAGAATGAAAAGAGCATTGATTTTAATTATGATTATGAAGAACCTATATTTAAGCAGCTTCATGGTACTCATAGAGGCAAGGTTGTTAGCCAGGAGGGCTATCGTCAGGCTCTTATCAAAGCTGGTGACTGTTTGGATTATGATGTTCGTTCTCATTCCATGCGTAGAGGTATGGGAAAGATGATGATGGAATTACATCCAAATGACAACAAAGCAAAGTCTGTGCTTATGGAACTTTATAATCATTCATCAGAAAAAATGACTAATAAATATATCGGAGAGACTGCAAAGCTTGAACAGGAATATCTCGAAGATTTTGGAGATAAGTATAAAAAATATGTCATGGACGGTGAAGAGATTCCGTTTTTGGTGAAGAAGCCGGTCAGTGTGTATGACAATGCGGAGTTGAGAGATTATATGCTTTGTGCTTTTGGAAGAATTCTTGATGTAAAGGATGAAACTGATCCGATTAAACTTATGAAACTGTATAATGAGTTATTGGATGGATTGGAAACCATAGCAAAGTAATTTGCCTTGTGATAAAATGGAGGTGGTCGTATGAGGATAAAGAAAATGATATATGCGTTTGTATTATAAGGATAGTAGACCAAAGAAAGGTTAATTATTATGCGGAAAAACAATGAATATGAAAATGGATACGCAAGACCAGGAACTGGTGATGGTTTTGGTGAATACAGCTATCTATATACAGAATGCGGAAATTGGTGGTATTCTGTGAATACTAATCCGATGCGGAGAGATGGTTGTATTTGTCCAAAATGCGGAAAGACTGTTAACGTTATTATACCGAAATAAAAAAGTATTCTGAAATGCAAGTGCTATCAGATAGAAGTGTATCTAACGCTTTGTATGCTTGATGCTATACAGAACAGTATTGTTACTGATAGAAGAGTGATTTTATTTGGAAAACAATACTATATGTAGTGCTATAATTTAATGTATATACTATATATAGTATATATAAAAATGGAGGATAATTAGTATGAGTGATATAAACGAGATCTACTGTGTAGATTGCGGAAAATTTATATCAACAGAAGAAAAAGAAGATATATGTGGTGATATTAAATGTATTGCTGGCAGCTATGAAGATGGGTATTATTATGGAAAAGAAGATGTTTTCTATTGCAAAGAGTGTGCTGCGAAACGTGGATTAGAATAGATGGAGGAATTGGTATGAATAAGAATTGTAAATTATGTGATGGAACATATGATTTTAGAAAATTAATGATTAGTAATGGTGAAATTGCTTTTGTTGGACATTTAAGTATGTGTAATTCTGAAAATAAGTTCAGAGTTTGTCCTGCTTGTGGAGAAAAATTAACAAAAGAAAACTTTGGTGGTAAGGAAATTTAACCATTGAATCTGGTTTTCATATGGGAAATTTGGAGGTAAATTATGAGTAAAGGAAATTTGTTTGCGTGGAATGATGAGATACACAAACTAAACGAAATAGACAATAATAACTTTAAAAAGATTCTTGAAGAAGTGGATAATAGTGTCACATCTGAACAATTATTTAGAAATGGAGAAATAATAGATGATAGCGGAGAATACGATCAGTGGTATTCTGATGCTGTTGGTGGATGCTATAATCGAATTAAAATTTTTAAATTAGATGGTAAATTTTATGTTTATAAAGAAAAAATAACTGTTAATAGAGACTGTTCTGAACAAGCAGAATGTATTGCTTTCTATGAATTAAAATAGAATAACTATTCAATATGAGTCCTGATTATAGGACAGCAAAGGTGATACTATCTATTCAGTATCACCTTTAGTATTTTGTAATTTATTAATGTAATAAGCGTAAGTCATTAAGCGTTGGTAAGTCGGATCGTCAGAAGATAAAATATCATTTGGAGTACATTCAAGAACCTTGCATACACTCTCTAATGTATCGAAGGAAATTTTTGTTGTTTTCCCATCATACAAAGCACATGCGGCAGGATATCCGATTTGCGCTAATTTTGCAAATTGATTTTTGTTTAATCCTTTTTCTTTTAATTTATCTTGTATATTAATTTTTAACATGATGACCTCCTGTATAGAGTTATACTCTTTGTAATATATAGTTTAGCATATATTCTTAATAAAATAAATATATTTTATAGAATATAATCTTGACAATATATTGCAAAGAGTATATAATATGAAATATCAAGGGGTGTGTAGGACATACATAAGAGAACGGAAAGGAGGATGGAATATGGATGAATTGAAAATGTTTGATATTGTTTATGCTGATTTTTCAGATAATAAAATAGGATCTGAACAATCAGGTATTCACCCATATATAATTATACAGAATAATTCTGGAAATAAACATTGTCCTACTGTATTAGGCATGTCTCTTACTAGTGTATTGAAAAAAGAATATATGCCGACGCATTGTATTATACATAAGACTCGTGAAAATGGTCTTAAGAGAGATTCTATGTTATTAGGGGAGACACTTACACAAATTAGTAAAGAGAGAATAATAAAGAAAATTGGATCGATTACTGATGAGAAAACTCAGAATGAAGTATTTAATGCTTTTATCGCAAATGTTACAGGCAAAAAGAAATATAATTCAATGTGGTCTAAGATTGTTAATATGATATTTAGGCTTGTTAAGGAGGGTGAATATGGAAGCGCAGCTTAGTTTTATGACAAAAGAAGATGCTCACAAACTCATTGATTCCATACCGGGCGATGGAGTTTTTATATTAACATATAGTATGAAAGCCGGCATTTCAGACAATGGAAAATACATTAAAAAGAAAAAAGGGAATAAATATGTAGATAAGGCGAAAACAGTTGTTTTGTCGAAAGGTAAAATAACAACATTGAATCTCCATGATAAATTCTTTAATAATTTTAAAGAGTGTAAAGGAGAATATTTAAGAGATGGAATTGTGAGAACAATAATGATTCCTCAAATACAATGACAAAAATAGTATAAAGTCTCTGGAAAATGATGCCATTGACAAAATCGAACTAATGTTCTATAATCGTTCTTGTAAAGAAACTTAATATAAAGAAAAAGCCCTATCACGGTGTTGGCGCACCATATGTGATAGAAGCTTTTTCAAATACATACATACAAATTCGTGTCCAGAATGGACTAGAATTTGAAACATAGCAGAATGCCATGCAACATTATTATTACATATTTGATAAACTTTAGTCAAGATTTTTCAGTGGTATTTCTGCCAATAATTTCCAAAATGTAATAATTGAATAATGATAATGGGCATTTGCCAAGCGGAAAGGCATAGCACTTTGACTGCTACATTCACTGGTTCGAATCCAGTATGCCCAGTTTATGGATCATTAGCTCAGTTGGTGAGAGCGTGTTACAAATACATGTCACAGGTTCGAGTCCTGTATGATCCATTAAATCGGTGTTTCATCGACACTGTTATTTTTTTTACGCCTTTTTTGGAGAAACAATATGTGAAAGGAGAGACGTATATGGATTATGTAATAACAAATCCAACTAATAAGATTTTTATTCGGTTGGATAGTAAAGGAAGTCCACAAACTTGTGTAAGTCAAATGGCACAACGGTTTGAATTTTCAAAAGCGAAAAATATACTAACCAACCTGCCAAAAACATTAAAGAATTTTGGATTTAGAGTTGAGCCAGTTCCAGAAATTCCAATCAAAAACTCAGAAAAAGAAAAAGCAGAACCCAAAGTTCTCCAAAAAGATAATTACATAGTATCAGAAAATATTAGTCGCTGGATAGAAAAATTTGGAATGTGTGACGACATAATCAAAGAAGCAAGAGAAAGAAAAGAAGAGTTGATTGCTGAATTATCAAACGTAGACAAGGAGATTAGTAACATAATTCATCAGATAGAACTCGAAGATTCAGTTGACTTGTATAGAGGTTGGTTAGAGCGGAATCAAATAAAAGCTGCACGTGAAAGGAGAAGAACAATAAAAGATGAACTAATTATTATTTCGAGTGTATTAAAAGCAGATTTTCACAATTTAGATCGTAATAATGTAAGAAAATCTGTTGAAGGCTTATCAAACCGAAAGTTTACACTACGAATTGTTGAGGATGGTGATGAAGATGCTGTGTAGAAAATGCAATACCCAAATAGTTTCTGAAACAAATCATGAAGAAGTAAACGAAAAAAGATATTAAAAGGTAGGTGGTAGTAATGAACATTCAACCGTATATGGAACAGATTATCAATTCATATTATGAAAATGATGCAAGAAAATTACATAAGATAGTGGACAAGGTGTTAAAGAATTTACACTTCGTTGACGTAGATAAAGAAGAATACTATTCATTAGCAACAGAAATTTTTGTAAAAGAAGTAATTCCTAATTACAATCCTGAAAAATCTTTTGATTCTTTCTTATACTCAACTCTATACAAGAAATTTTGTACAGCAATGACGAGAGCTACAAGGTCTAAGAGATGTACAAAAATAAAAGTGGAAGAGATAGATAAGAACGGAAAAATAATTATAAAAGAGATAATTATTCCTGATGAACGACTTAATGCTGCAATTAGAGGTGAAGAAAATTCAACTTTAGAAGATGTGCTTGCTTGTAATCATACTGTCGAGAGTGAAATTTTCGGAGAGAAAGAGGTCGGCTATAGCAAAAAGATGACACAGTACTTAAAGAGGTTATCTATTCTACAAAGAGAAGTATTAAAGCTCATCAGTGTTGGATTTGAACCTAATGAGATTTTAGAAGAGTTACATATTAATAAAAAACAATATGAAGATTGTTATAATGCAATCCACGCATATAGGAATATATCAATTTTGATGTAAGAAACAGGAGGAATATAAAATGGCAAGACCAAGACGACAAGTTTTTACGATGGAACAATATTTAAATAATGAAAGAGAAGGATATATTACAAACAACGTATCCACTCAGAGAAATCCGGCATGGAAACCTATTGTAGATGGTTTGGCAGTTACGATTTTAACAGATGATTATATTCCTCCAATTATTTTAGCAGAAGATGGTAGTGGAAGAACAGTAATCGTGGATGGTGGTAGCAGAACAACAGCATTCAAAATGATTAAATATGGAAACTATAAGATTAAATCGTCTGTAGAAAATCCAATCATCAAATATAAAAAATTAGATAAAGATGATAATGGAAATATGTTATGGACTGACGCTGAATTTGATATTCGTAATAAAAGATATGAAAATTTTCCAAAAGAATTGCAGAAAAAGTTTAATGAATACCAAGTTGAGACAGTAATTCATGAGTGTGATGAAGATACGATAAATATGTATTTCCGACGCTACAATATTCATACATGTATGAACGCTAACCAGAAAATGTTCATTTATATTCCTAAATTTGCTGATGTGATTAGAGAAATTATAAGAAATGATTTTTTTATTAATTATAGTAATTTTTCCGATAATGAAAAAGAGAAAGGAATGTTGGAGCGTGTTATTGCAGAATCAGTAATGTGTATGTTTCATTTTGATAAGTGGAATAAAAACGGAAAGACAATGGCTACATATTTAAATAACAATGCAAGTACAGACGAGTTTGATAAATTAGAAGATAATCTGAATAGACTTGAAAGTATTATTACTGATAATACTAGAACTCTTTTTAATAGCAAAGACTGTTTTGTATGGCTTACGTTATTTGAAAAATTTACACAGTTTGGTATTGACGATATTAAGTTTGGAGATTTTCTAAATGCTTTCATTGACGGATTAAGAAATAAAGAAGTGGATGGCAAATTATTTGATAGCGCTGATGAAATAGGCAGTACAAAAGATAAACGGGTTGTTGAGATAAAATTACATATTTTAGAGACTCTTATGAAAGAGTATTTACATATTGCAGAAGATAATAACGAGAGTGAAATTGATGAAGAATCTTTTATCGCAGAATTAGTTGATTTAGATAAAGAGACCATTCACGATGATATGTTTTTTTATAAAGAGTCGCTGGAAGATTTAAAAGATGTCACAATTAAAGATGGCTCGAAATTATTACAGGAAGATAATAACTTATCTTTATTAGCAATGGTAGTTTATTCATATAAAGAAGATATCGACCTGGAAGAATGGCTTACAAAGTATGCAAAGAATAATAATACATATTTTAAAGATCAGCGAAAGAATTATTATCATATGTTAAATGATTTCAGACAGTATCAGAATAGAATAGCAGTAGCA
The DNA here is from genome assembly GCF_050315235.1 of Bariatricus sp. SGI.019. Lineage (NCBI taxonomy): Bacteria > Bacillati > Bacillota > Clostridia > Lachnospirales > Lachnospiraceae > Bariatricus > Bariatricus sp. SGI.019. The sequence goes on from NZ_JBNPOQ010000007.1 coordinate 87,323, forward strand.
TAAATAGATAGTTAAATCAATTGGCATTTTGAAAGGAGAATATATACATAAGTGGATTGGAGAGACGCAACAAAAATAAGATTACTTGCAGATTTTGACGGTTCTTTCTTCAACGAAAGAGAAGAATTTATCGCACATAGATACTCAAATACATATTTCATTTTTTCAAATTGTGAAAGTTTGGAAGATGTGAATTGCAAAGTATTAGAGTGGTTGTCAAGAGCTGCCGATAAAGGTATTCCGTATCGCCAGGATTGGAGAAATAAGAAATTTCAGAAGTTTATGCTTGACGGAATAAACTTGTTTCTTCATACAGATTTTAGCAAGGAAGATATAGATTTAATTTATACATATCTTGGAAATGCCTGTAATCATCAAAGAACATTGGAGTTTGTTCGTAGTGGTTATGATATGGAATTATTGAGAGAATTGGAGGATTAACATATGCCAGTACATGATGATCTTGGTACTCGTATGAAGACATTTTACGAGCAGATACCAAAAACAAAATTAATGAGAAGAACGCCGGTTATCATCAGAATTGATGGTAAAGCGTTCCATACCTTCACAAGAGGATTTCAGAAACCTTTTGATGAAGTTTTGATTAAAACAATGCAGGAAACAACCAAATATCTCTGTGAAAATATTCAAGGTTGTGTTCTTGGATACACACAATCTGATGAGATTTCTTTAGTGTTAGTAGACTATCAGAGATTTGAAACATCCGCATGGTTTGATTATGAAATTCAGAAAATGTGTAGTATTGCTGCAAGTATGGCTACTATGGCATTTAATAAGTTCTTTGAGAGGAATGTAGCTGATGGTTATGAGCATAGGTATGATGTAAAAGATGAATGTTCAATGCCTTATGACCTGTATAAAGCTTATACTGATGCAATAAATAAAGGTGCAATGTTTGATGCTCGTGTATTCAATATTCCGAAAGAAGAAGTGACTAATTGCATTTATTGGAGACAGCTTGACGCTTCTCGTAACAGTATTCAGATGGTAGGACAGGCTAATTTCAGTCATAAGGAATTACAAAACAAGTCTTGTAATGATATTCAGGATATGTTGATGTTGCAGAAAAATATCAATTGGAATGATTTTCCTATATATCAGAAAAGAGGAACTTGTATTGTCAAGGAAGAATATTGGGTTGAAAAAAGCTCTGGTGACGAATACTCAGAAGAATATTCAGCAGTGTTAAATCGTATAGGCGGTGGAGATGACGATGTGAAAAGATCTCGCTGGATTATTGATAAGAATATTCCTATTTTCAGAGGTGATGGAAGAGAATATATTGAACAGTTAATAATGGTGGGAGAATAATTCCTGCCATAAATCGAAGGTTTCAACGGGATTTTTACACAGTGATGTGTAACTTCGTAAGAAGTCGTTGAATAGCCTAAGTCTTAAATGACTACGTTGTTTTAGTTACCACACCATAGAATGATTCCCTAGTTCTATGCAACTGTGTAGGCTCTGTAAAAGTCTTGAAAATCACGAGACGGTCAACCTAGTATTGGTCGAATGACAAGCTATTACAACATTGGCGAAGGGAAACAACTCTGAAAGGAGGACAAAACTTGAGAGTATTTGTCAAAAATATGCGTGGAGAATCACTTATGCCATGCAGTCAAAGAAAAGCTAGACTTTTATTAAAAGAAGGAAAAGCAAAAATTATTGGTTACAAGCCATTTACAATTCAACTCTTACAAGCAACTGGTGAGACAACACAAGAAGTTCATTTGGGTGTTGATACAGGTGCGAAATACATTGGAATCGCTGCAACAAGTGGTAACAAAGTATTGGTAAAAGGGGAAATTGAATTGAGAGATGATATTCATAAAAATATGATGGTAAGACATCAAGCAAGACGAGATAGAAGAAATAGAAATACAAGATACAGAAAAGCAAGATTTCTTAATCGCAAAAGAAGAGAAGGATGGCTTCCTCCAACTGTACAAAGTAAACTAAACGCAACGTTTATGTGGATAGATAGATTTTACTCGCTGTTACCAAATCCAATTCTTCATATAGAAGTAGGTAAATTTGATATACACAAAATGATAAATCCCGATGTAGTAAAAGATGGATATGAAAATGGTCAATGTACCGGTTATTATGATGTAAGGTATTTTGTATTTGCAAGAGATAATTATACATGTCAAGTGTGTAAAAAGAGAAATAAGATATTAAGAACACATCATATCGTTTATAGAACAGAAGGTGGAACTGATAGAGCAGATAATCTTATAACAGTATGTACAGAATGTCATACATCAGAAAATCATAAAGTTGGTGGAGTTTTATATAACTGGATGATTAAACATAAGAAAGTTAAACAGTATAAAGAAGCAACTTTTATGAATATTGTAAGGAAAAGAACATTTGCAAAATATCCAGACGCAATCATTACTTATGGTTCAGAAACTTCACCATACCGAAAAGAATTGGGATTAGAAAAGACACATTATAATGATGCTATTGCTATTAGTAAAATAGAGAACATCAAAGAAAATCTTAATGAGTATTTTTATATCAAACAGTTTAGAAAGAAGAAAAGGTCATTGCATGAGAGTATACCAACAAGAGGCAGGAAGAAAGAAAAGAATACAAGTGCCAAACGAAATGTTAAAAATGTTCCTTCAAGAAGTGGTTGGTATATGAACGATATGGTTATTTTTGATAATAAAATTGGTTGGATTTATGGATTCTCAGGAGGAGAAAACGGTAAGGAGTGTGTTATAAGAGATATAAATGGAGAAAATATTAGAGATAGTAGAAGAGTAAAATATAATCCAAATGTTTCATTTTCTAAATTAACATTTATTTGCCATAACAATAACTGGCAATATCAAGTATTTGTTGGATAGTGAGGTGGAATTATGAATGAATTTGAATATATTGGCGAATGGGTAGAAGTTAAATGTGCAAATGATGGTTCAAAATTTATAGTTGATAGAAGTTGTTGGGATTCTTATTTAAAGGATTACAAATGGATATCTTGTACAAATAAATATGGACAAATTTCTATACAAACAGCAGTTAATAAAGTTACAAAACTTATTCATCAAATGATATATGAAAGAGAATATCCTAAATGGATGTGGCATGGTGCAATAATAGATCATATATCAGATTCTTATTATGGCAATAAGAGAAGAGATAATAGGAAGTGTAATTTAAGAGTAGTTGAAAGTAATTCAATAAATGCAAATAACATTAAATCTACAAATAATATGATACATGAATCGAAAAGTGGATACCAAGTTACTTGTACTTGTATGGGAGAGAAAAAGTATAAATTCTTTGGAATTAAAAATTATGGTTCAAAAGAAGATGCATTAAAAGCTGCTGAATTATATAGAGATAATGTTGTTATTCCTTGGAAAAACGAACAAGTGAAAAACGAGGAAAAAGAATTAAATGAATCAATGTTAAAAAGAATGATACACAATGCTATATCAAATGGAGATATAGATATGATTACAAATTTTGTAAATGAAGCAAAGTTAATTTATACATAGAAGAAACATTTTATAGTTGAAATGAGGTGAATTATGACATTAGATGAAGCGATTTTACACGCAAGAGAAGTTGCTGAAAGAAACAGGCGAGCTATGAGCTTTGAGCCAGAAAATAATATTGATGATGATATTAAGGTAAATTGCCTTAATTGTGCAACGCAACATGAACAGCTTGCAGAGTGGTTGGAAGAACTGAAGTTCCTTAGACAGTGGAAGTCAGATATTATGGATGAGTTTTGCAAGTATGATGTGAGCAGTTTTGAAGAATTGGTTACTAATACAAGGAATAAGGCAATTGATGATTTTGTTACAAAGTATAAGTTTTGCGATAATAGGTCAATTCAATGTCGTAAAGCTTTGAATTGTGCTGATTGCATAGCAGAACAGTTAAAGGCAGGTATTACCAATGATTGAAAACGAAATTCCAAAACATCGTAAGAAGAAACAATCATCTACTTCTAAATCCAGTACAAAATCAAAGCACAAACACGAATACAAAGAAGTCTTACTAATACATAATGACAGACCACATTGGGCAAAAGTTTGTAAGATTTGTGGTAAGATTGGCGACTTGCATTTCTTTGAGGCTGAACCTTATAGAGATGGAATGTGGAGACAACTTGACGATGATGAAGTGTTTGAGAAATATAAGGATTTAGAGAATATAGTAATAGATGATATCTGGCAGAAATATGTGCCGATTAGTTTGGAAGGTGGTGAGAAAAACGAATTATTATATTGGTGATTTGCACTTTGGATGTACTAATAAATACGAAAACCGTACATTAGAAACAGACAAACATATTATTGAAAACTGGAATCGTGTAGTACATCAAAATGATGATGTGTATTTGCTTGGTGATATTGGTAGATTTGGCGGAAACAGAGATAATGAATATCTATGCCAATGTTTGTCTGTATTGAAAGGGCGTAAACATTGGATTCTCGGAAATCATGATATCGCTAAAGACGCAAGAATCAATCAATTATTTGTAGAAATTTGTGATTATAAGGAAATTACAGATAACTACAATGGTTTAAATCATAAATTGGTTCTTAATCATTGCCCAATATTTACTTGGAATGGAGGTTATAAAGGAACAATTCACTTATATGCTCATGTTCATAATAATACAGACGGATTACTATATCAGGAAAGTTTGCAGAAATTAAGAGAACTTTGCATTAATGAAAACATTAAGGGATTCCAGATTAAAAATCCACCATATGCTTTTAATGTAGGAGCGATGTTGGATTATATGAATTATTGTCCAAGAACGCTGAAAGAAATTTTGGACGCAAATGATTTTGGAAAAGAGAATAAATAGATAGCCTGACTAACTTGCCGGTCTGACAGGCTATCTAAATACATAACAACACGAAAATCGCTTGGATAGATGCATTGTATTTACATATTATATCAATTTTCTATGCCTATTTCAAGGCGATTTCCCAAAAAGTATTCCTAAAGCAATTAGCAATAGGATAGTGGCTACAGGTTCATAGCCAATACACTCTATTTTAGACTGTATGAACGGGTAATTTTACCGATGAATTATTGTATTTAAGGTTGTTTTGAAATTTTAAAGAAAGGAGTAAAGAGGTTTGTGCGCACGTTAAAGCTGGCTTTACTCCGAGTATATATTGGAGAAAGACGGATTAAAAATATTAAGTCTTTGCGGTGGAATTGAAACAGGAATTCTTGCGTTGCAGCATCTTGATATACCAATAGCGGAATATCATACATATGAGATTTTACCGGAAGCAATAGCAGTATCATCATATCACTTTCCTTGGATTATTCATCATGGAGATTTGTTTGATGCAGATTGGAATGATTATAAAGGATTTGATTTAGTAATCGGTGGTATGTGTTGTCAAAGTCTATCAAGAGTACGAATTGAGAATAAAGAAGTAAATAATGGACTGCTTGGTAAATCAGGAATCGTTTATGAATTGCAAAAGGCATTAGACATTATTCATCCAAAATGGTTTATGGCAGAAAATGTAATTCCATCGGACGAAGATGATTTGAAAGAAATTAATAGGATTATGGGTGTTGATGGCGTTCTGATCAACAGCAATAGATTTTCGGCACAAGACCGAGAACGATATTATTGGACAAATATATCGATTACACCAATACCAGAAAGTAATCCATTAGTATTAAAAGATATTATGGAGTCTGATGTAGACGAGAAATATTTTTATAAGAAAGATTTTGAAATTTTAGATATGAAAAAGAAGGTTTGTGCAGAGTTAAAAGTGAACTCTATGGAAATGAATAGACGTATTTATAATCCAGAGTTTAAATGTGCAACCTTGACTTGTATCAATGGTGGATACCATGAAAAGAAAGTTCTTGATAATGGTAGACCACGAAAATTAACAGAAATCGAATACGAGAGATTACAGGGTGTACCTGATAATTTCACAAATGTATTGATTAATGGTAGAAAAATTCCTTACACAAAGAGATGCAGTTTAATGGGTAACGCATGGAATGAGCCTACTATTGAGCATATTTTTAGAGGATTGAAATAAGCAGAAAGGAGTAAGAGGTTTGGTATACCGAAAACGCAGCGTTTACTCCTAATACGCATTGGAAAAGATTAACGTACTTAGTTTATTTGATGGAATCAGTTGTGGACATATAGCTTTAGATAAAGCTGGAATATCAATCAACAAATATTACGCAAGTGAGATTGATAAATACGCAATTAAAGTAACAAACAAAAATTATCCAGAGACTATAAATCTTGGAGATGTAACAACAGTAAGGGGAGAATTATTTACTGAGAAGATTGATTTACTCATAGGTGGAAGCCCATGTCAAGGATTTTCACAGGCCGGTAAAATGAAAAACTTTGATGATCCACGAAGTAAATTGTTTTGGGAATATGTAAGAATCTTACAGGAAGTAAAACCAAAGTATTTTCTTCTTGAAAATGTGGTTATGAAACAAGAGTGGCAAGATATTATTTCAGAAGCATTAGGTGTTAAGCCGATTATGATTGATTCTTCACTCACATCCGCAGCTACAAGAAAAAGATTATATTGGACAAACATTCCTGGTGTTGGTCAGCCAGAAGATTTAGGAATTACTTTTGGTGACATTAGAGAAAGAGATGTTCAAGAGGGTTCTATCTATTATACAGATAAGGGACTTGATTGGATTCGTAGACACGAAAAGAGAACTGGTAAGACACTAAGAATAATTGGTGATTCAGATAAAATGCAAATGTTAGAAGCATCAATGTATAAGAAATATTCTTCTCAAAGATTTTTTGGTATCGAGGATACTCATGGATTGAGATACATAACGGTTACAGAGTGCGAGAGATGTATGAACGTTCCTGACGAATATACAGATTGTTGTAGCAACACGCAAAGATATAAGCAACTCGGCAACGGATGGGAAGTAAATACGATTACACATATCTTTAGAACATTGAAAAATGCGCTTGAAAAATAGCCATGAAAAAAGTGTTTTATAGTGAAAATTGGAGGTGAATTATGAGTTATTTTGCAAGCTATTATGCTTATGAATATGGCGTTCTTATGAGATTGAATGATGTGTTAAAAATAGAGTCAATTGATATTGATTCTGAAACTTGGGAAGCAACTAAACCCATATTTGGAAAACTTGAAAACAAAGTAGTTAAGAGAATTAAAGGAGAAGACACTATTAGATTAAACTTTGCCAACGATTTTCACTATGAATTTTACAGAAAAATTCTTAGAGAAGCTTATGGACAAGGGTATTGCGAAGAGTATATAGCATCACAACTAAGAAGAGATATCCGAGAAGAATTTTTGGATAAGTTTGTGAATCGTTAAATTCCGCATTTCATCAGGAGGTGAGAAATGTATTCAAGTGAAGAAGTAGGGAAGGCTTTTAGAACAATATTAAAAAGATTAAAAGAATCAGAATTTAAAACAGAGAATAATGAGTTACCACATACTTGCAACAACTGTAAATATTGTCATGGTGTTGAAGGATATGACCAGCAATGGGGAATGACTTATTGTGTACATAGTTGGTGTGATAAGGATAGAAACTTGATGGATAGTTGGAAAGATAGAAATAATCTTAATTCTCATTACTTAGTTCCATGTGAGCATTTTGAATATGGTAAAGGACAATATGACAAAATGAGCGAAAAAGAAAGAAGAAGATGTGGTATATAAAATCTGCGTTCAATTTGGATAAAAGGAAGGAGAATAAATACATATGAATTCAAAAGGAATTGTGGCACTTAAAGATACATCGGTTTGCATGAAGTGTCTGAAAAAGAAAGCAACACATGCATACAGAATCTCAGGAAGAGGTTATGGAAGTATATATGATAATTTCAATTCACAGTTCCATTTATGTGATGATTGTGCCAAAGAAGAATATCAAGAATGGGCAAGTGAATGTGGTGAATGGGATGAAAGTTATTTTTGCGGAGAAGATTACAAATATGAAAAGAATCTTAATGAGTTAATTAAATCATTTCCATTAGAAGGACAAGAGTTATTTTATAACAGATTTGCTAGTGGTGCTTGTGCCAATTATAATATGAAACCTCAAGATTGGATTGATTTCAAGCTAGATGAATTGCCACATAAGAAGTGCAAACAGTATGGTTTTTATTCTCCACAAGAAAGGGCAGCTTATAAAGAAAGATTTCCTAATTGTGAATGTGTAGTAATCAATAAATATAAAGATGGTTCACAAGGAAGTAGCTGTCCTTATGGTGCGTTTGGAGATGAGAATGGGAATATAGATTTAAACATATGGAATTCTTGTTATATGTGTACTCATTATAAGCCAAGAGAGGGCGATATTAAAGTGATTGATAAGGTTGCTGAGTATTACAAGAACGAAAAAGATAGATTGATACATATGTTGCAGTATGCTTCTACCAGATTGAGAGAATTAGAAAATGATGTAGAGAAGTATATCGACAGACACAGCAGATAAATCTTGCATTTTATTTGCGGAAAGGAAATATATGAGAACAGTTTATATTGCCGATGATGGCAAAGAATTTGACAATGAATTTGATTGTGAACATTATGAATGGATATTAAATCATCCAAATCTGAAACACATAAAGATTTATGATAACAGAACTGGTGAATTATTCGATGATATTACGACTGACGATGCTTATAATTATGGTGATAAGGTAGTAGTTCCAACAGAGTCTGCATTAAATGATTTGCATGATTGGGCAACATATAGTGGTTATTGTTATTTTCATCAGATTACAGAAGTTGGAACTTGGGTATTTAATGAGAAAGAGAATGTATATGAGAAGGTAGGTGAATAAAATGCAATTTGAATATTATGTGCTAAATTATGATACCAATAAGAAGAAGGTAATCCCATATAACATTTTTAGAAATATAAATGTTCAGGAATGTACAGAAAGAGAAATAAGAACATACCTTCGCAGTCCAAAGAATTATACATATAAGTCATTTGATGGCAAAGAAGAGTTATATGGTTTCGATGCACTTGTCAAAGAAATTGACCACATTATTAAGTGGCAAGAGTGGTCACGTTGCGGTTATGAGATGGGTGTGTGCTATAAATTTGAAACCGATTGTAAAAATATAATGCATATGGATTGCTATGAACAGGCACATATGAATATTGAGATGATTACAAGAGAAGTTATTCGACAATATAAAGAACAGAAGAAAGCAAAGGATGGTGAGTAACATAAAAGTATTAAAAGATAATTCAAATAATATTGAAGTAAAAGAAGAAAAATACATTGAACCATATCCAAGAAAACTTATTTGTGAAGGTTGTCAGTCAGAACTTGAATATGATGAGTTTGATTTAGTTATGGGCGAATATGGTTGTATGTATGTTGATTGTCCTATTTGTGGAGAACACAATATGCTCGTAGATAATGAAAAATCAATTACTCTGACAGTAGATAATATTGAGTTTCCAGTACATTTTCATCATGTATCCGTAGAAACTGGTGCAAAAGAAAGATGCAATACAGAAGAAATTAGAAATGAACTGCGTAGAGCAATTACATATTTTAGAGAGAATAAAGAGGAAACAGATTGGTATACATGGTCTGGCAACTTATTTGTATTTGTGCGTAGATGGTCAGGCGATGAGAATTATGAAGTAGTTGTGAGTAAAGATTTTTATAATATGGAAATTGATTTTGAGGATAAAGATTATGAACGAAAAAGAGATGAGTCAAAGTAAATGTGAAATGGCAAGACAGAAATACTGCCGGAAATCATCATTTGGATATTGTAATGCTGATGATACGGATGTTTAAAGATGTCCGTATCTGAAAGCGATTAGAGAAATTGCTAGGTTTGCAGTGGAGAATAGCAAATTAGAGGAGAATTTTATGTCAGAACAAGAAATGTTAGATTATTTACTTTCAACAGGATTATATGAAGTTACAGACGAAAAACGACCATATAATGACTTGTTTTACGAATATAGAATGATTAAAACAGATAAAACAGTTCCAATCAAAGATCTTGTTGAAAGGTTTGTTGAGATTGATAAGGAATACAATGGCGAGCCTTGGAATATCAAACAGATACTTGCCAATATCAATATAATTATTCCTGTTGAAGACAGGTAGAATTTTCATGTTATTGCCAAAATAAAAGGAGGGATAAAAATAAGGTTACAACCAGATAAAACAAAAATAGGAGAAGTAAAAAACAATAATCAAGGAACGCCAATGAAAATTATAGCATATAGAACATGTAGCGATATTGACGTTGAGTTCCTTGACGAATATCACTATGTAAAAAGAAATAATACATATCACAATTTTAAAATGGGTCAAATAAAGAATTCTTATGATAGAGCATTGTTTGGAGTAGGATTTATAGGCGATGGCAAATGGAAAGTTAAAGATGAAAATGGAAAATTTTCACGAGTATATTTATGTTGGATGCACATGATTGAAAGATGTTATTACGAGAAAAATAAAGACTTACACCCATCGTATTTTGGTTTAGCAACTGTATGTCCTGAATGGCATAATTTCCAAATATTTGCAGATTGGTATAAGGAAAGAGAATATGATGTTGATGAGAGATTACATTTGGACAAAGATATTAAACATGCAGGTAATATGATTTATGCGCCTGAACATTGTTTACTTGTTCCACAAAGGATAAACGAATTATTTACATGTAAACGAAATAATTATGGATTGCCAGTTGGTATTAAGAAGACTTCTAGTGGTAAATATTCTGCTAGTTATAATGGTAAGAATCTTGGAACATTTAAAACATTAGATAAGGCTTTTGAAGAATATGCAACAACAAAAGAAAGAGCAATTAAAGATGTTGCAAATGAATACATCAATATAATTCCAGAAGAAGTATATTTAGCACTTATGGATTACAAAGTATTGATTGAAAATGACAAGAATTATATTGCATAAGTAAGAAAGGTGAATAGAGAATATGTACATAGAAAATATAGTCATAGGTAAACCAATAGTAGAACCGCCTACTATGTTTGCTGCCGATGAAGATGATTGGAATAAGGTTGAAAAAGAGAAGACTTATTATACAGACGAAAGATTTTTGCCAAGAATCTTAGTTGATCTTGGTATCTATCCATCTGTTAGTGAGATAAGAAGAAATAAGCCGGAATTGATGGTAAATCTTGATAAATTGGATTTTATTGACAATTTGAAAGCTAGTAAGAAAAGAAGATTATGGATATTGGTAGGTGAGTAAGATGATAGTCATTAAATTAGGTAATGGAGATATTGGCATTACTCAAACAGTAAGTCCAGAAAGTAATGAGATTAGTTTGATGTTTTCACAATTAGATGATACTGGAAGAGTAGGTGAATTACTTAATGAAGAAGATGTTGGTCAGCCAATATGTAAAATACAATTTGATAATATTGATGGCTTAGACAATTTAATCAATATACTCGATTCTTTAAGAGAAAGTGTGTATAGGAGCAATCATTTTTACGAAAAGATGTTGCCATAAAAAGCCAATTCTATCAGTAAATTAACATTTAAAGGTGGGATGATATGTTTAAAAGATTGTTTTGCAAACATGAAGGAAAATTAATTCATGTAAAAGACTATTACGGAGATAGAATCAATGAGTTACCAAGATTCACAAGAAGTGAGTGGATCTGTCCAAAATGCGGAAAAATTTTATATAAAGAATATCTGAGCAAAGACGTTCTGTACGTTCCAGACGAAGGAATGGGAGAAATTTCAGATGGTTATCACACATTCAATGAGTTATATCATCATCGTGCTGTGCTGTTTTCGGTGATTTGTAATTCACATCCACATTTAGCATGGAAAAGCAAAAAACACCATGACGGAAGTATGTATGATGGAATGTTTATTGTTGGAATAGAGACACCAGAAGGACAAGCGACATACCATTATAACATTGATCCATATTGGAATATGTTTCATGTTAAAACATATGAAAATGCACCAGAGTGGGATGGTCATACACCAGAGGAAGCAATCAAACGAATCGGATTGCTTGCTTAATCTGGCATTTAGACAGATAAATTCGAGATTCAATTGGATAAATGGAGGAAAATATGTACGATGTAGAGATGATGCAAATGCTCAATCTTATACATGCTGAGAATCAGTATATATTTGAAATATTAAGAGCTGGTTTATTATCTAATGATATGAAAGATGCTGTAACTTTTGATGATTATGATAAAGAATATAAACGAATAATAAAGAGTCTTGAAAGATATTCGTATTGTTCTGATTGTAGTTACAAAAATCGTTTTGAAAAGATGAAAGATATTATAAAAGAAAAGCCAGAAGATGAGGTAAAAGAATGAATACGATTTTATTAACAACAATCATAACATTATTGGTTTATTGGCTTATCGGAACTATCGTTTACATAGCTACAGATGAAAATGATAAATTTGCAGCATATTATACGATTGGAATTATTGGTTTGATTGTTTCTGGCTTCTGTTACATAGTCAGACTTATCAAGAGATGGTGGTTTAATCACGATAAGCGTTCAATCTTTGAAGATGAGAATGGTAATAGATTTTACTGTGAAGTCAAATATGCTAATGATTTTAATTGGCATTATGACATGGTTAAAAGATATGCCACTAAAGATAAATGGCAAGATTTAACACCATTCACAAAAGAACAGATTGAACTTGCTCAGAGAAATTGTGATAGATGTAAGCACGATGGTAGTTGCACATTTGATATGTGGAGAGCAAGTCTGGATAAGATTAAGTGTAAGCATGATAATTTTGGAACGGTTACAGAGTTTGATAAGTTTGAAAGGAAGTAGAGTATGGAGAAGTATTTTGAAGTAAAGCAAAACAGTGATTTTTATAAGAAGTATTTTGATTATATAGATATGTCAAATAAAGTAAATGTGTTATTTAAACAGTTTGCAAAGGATAATGATATCGAAACGAAAGAATACTATCAGAACACAGAAAGATTGGTTATCGTTCCAACACAGGAAGATAGAATTAAATTCAAGGGAATGTTTGTACAAAATTCTGACACTGACTTTAAGAAGACTGCTCCAATTTGTAAGAGTTGGGTTAATCTGTGTAAAGAAAATGGTTTAAAATCGCCTAGAAAACCAAATTTATTATGGGATAGTTCATGTAAGCTTGGTTCTTATAGTACCAGTTCAAGATTATTTCATATCGGAGAAAAGGTGTATGGCAGCATTGATAATAAGCGTAATACAGATATTGAACTAACAGATGACTTTGTTGAAATGAAAGCCAGTGAGTTCTGGAAGATTGTTGAGGATGCAGAGAATAAATAGGCAATAAATCATCGGTTCAATAGGAGAATGAATATATGAAAGAATACTTAGTATCTAGTGATTATGGTCAATGGGATAATACCTGGATCGTACTTGCTCAAAATGCAAAAGACGCAATTGAACAGGTATATCAGGCTTATGTAGTTCCGTTGAATGAAGATGTAAGAATAGAAAATGAAGAAGCAGGATATAAGATGTTGCGAAAGTGTTTCAAAAATGAATTACATGCAAGAAGCATCGGAAGCCTTCATAATGAACACGGAAAGATTATTTTGGTGAATTGAAATATGACAGATAAAGAACGAATGGAATATGCAAATAAAATTCAATATTTCAGAAAATCTCCATCAGCATTTGCAGAATATTTATATGGAGCAAAATTACATTGGTATCAAAAGTTTATGTTGGATAATATAGAAAGTTTGAAATCTTACCCACGTAAGCCTATGAGAAAATGGAACACATATATCTCCTTGTGCTATGCTTACATAGAGATGAAAGATGATGATTATATTGCAATTGCAAGTCCAAAGAAAGTAGAAAGATTAAGTAAATCAGAGTTTTTAGAGTATTTAGAGAATTATTGGGGAGATGGTGACAAATGAAAAAATCAATTAGTTGGTATGCTCTGTGGAAAAGAATAGGTAAACAGCCGTTACATAAAACAAGAAATACAAAAGTCCATGTGCTTATTGATGGAGAATTAAAAGAGTGTGCTTTGGTATTTACAAATAGTGGTAGTGATTTTCATTTAGAGCCGGTTGGAAAGGTGGTAGAAAATGACAACGGTAGAACAGATTGACTATATGATTCAGTCTTTGCAAGTTGCAAAAAATGAGATTGAATATGCGGAAAAATACATGGAAGAAAAGAATAGTGACAAAGAGTTTTATCAATATGGGCATATTGGACATGATAAGAGAACACCAAACGGGACTATTATCAGGGAATCATTAAAGATGGTTGGTAGAATGGCTAATATCGCAGCCAACAATGTATGTTTGAGTCCGTATAACAGTTGCATATTTAGAGAGTAGGTGATACATATAGGTGCATTTTTAATATGGTTAATTAGAACAGCAATTACAATATTTTGGATTTTAGATATCTGTAATATGCCATTTATGGAAATGTTTGATACGACATATCCATTGAACGGATTATTCTGGTTTTTAGTGTGGCTGTTATGTGGTGGATCTATCAGTATTACAAGTAAAAGTGATGACAAATAGAACAACTCTTTTATTTAGAAAATACTTAGGAGGTAAATAATTTGAAAAAGAAATTAACATTATTTTTATGTTTGGTTAGTGTTTGTATGTGCCTAGCAGGTTGCCAACATAAACACGATACCATAAAGATATACAATAAATCCGATTTAATTTTTGATGATGTTACTATTGAAACAAAAGATGGTTATTTTTATAAAAGCCATGAAAAATTTACGGTTGATGAAAATACAATTGCCGTTACGATTTACTTTTCAAAATCAGAAGAAGACGTATGGGACGATAATTAGAGTAGTTTTGGCAATAGATTTTTGCTTTTAAGGGAGAATTATGGAAAGAAATCTAAGAAAAGAGATATCAGCTATTGAAATAGAAGAAATTCTTGTAGACTACTTTAATGCTTTTGATGTGCTTTTGAAAATTGTAGATACTAAAGACGGACAAATGGTTTATGCAGAAATAGTTGATTACAAATAGAACTAACATTCAATTTGGAGAATAAAGATATATAAATAAATATTTTGTGAGGTGAGAAAATATGACAAATGAAGATTTTTTAAAGGCTAAACAAATAAAAAAAGATTTGGAGGCACTTAAAGATTTAACAATAAGTGTCGGTGCTTCAAAGGAGTTAATTGACAGTTGGAAAAATTGGGCTAACGGAGAGATAGATAGACTTAATAAAGAGTTTGATGAACTTTGATTACAGATGAATCCAGAGTTCAATCTAGGAGAATAAATATATGGACAAAATTACAACTAAAATTTTTGCAGACGGCATTGCTGTATATGATGATAATAAAGAGATTGCATTTTACAGCAATATAACAAAAAAGATTAGATATAACAATGATGAAAGTAGTATTGGATGTGCCGAAATCTCATTTATCAAGAATGCAATTATTATTCATTTGATAAAAAGATACATTAAAAACAGAATCATAGCTAGGAAATAATAGGAGAATACTATGAGTCTTAATAAAGCAATAGAACATGGAAAAGAAAAGAGAAGACCATATAAAGGCGCAAAAGCTATTGACTGTACTTGCCGGAATCATGGTAGCTGCGAATGGTGTAAAAGAAATAGACTTTATCATCAGTTAAAAATGGATGAAGCAAGTAGGCAAGCATTGGAGGAAGAATATGACACAGATTGAAAAAGAAAGAACAATTCAATATATTAAAAACCAATTGGATTATGGATATGTTGATCTTGGATGTCATGATGAAGATGAAATAGAAATAATTCGTCAAGCAATAAATGCTTTAGGATTGATTGATCAATATAAATGGGAACGAGATATTGCTATTTGCCAGCTTGAAGAACTTGGGTTGGGTTTAGGACAAAAGATTGATGGAGTTTATCTTACTCATGACCAATATAATGAATTACTTGAATGTAAATATAGATATGAAAGTTTATGTGATTGAATCTTGGTTCTATATGGAGGTTTGCATGTTTGTATTTAGAAAAGGAATTGGTAAATTAAAACATCTTTCTTATTATGAGAAAAATCAAATTATTGATAATTTGCCAGTAAATATTGGGTATGATGTGGTGGCAATGGTTGGAACTGGTGATGAAAAATACGATTATTATGATTTAAAGTTATTTAGAAAAAAGGACAAAGATGGAAAGAGTCAATAAAAGAAATGTTTTATCTGAGAAGCGAGGTGATATTTTGAGATTATTTTACTGCCCAAAGTGCAAGAAAGAAGAAATACGAAGTGATAATCCGTATAGGCACGAAGAGACAATCACCAATATGAGAGATGGGTATGGCAGACCAATACGACATTATAAATGTGAATGTGGAAATTATCTTGCTGGTTCAATGGATGTGAATGGTTGGTTAGATAATCCAGATGCAATCTTATATTGTAAAGGACTGATTGAAGACTATAATCCAGGCGGTTGTTTTTATAGTGGTATTGTTGGATTGAATGGAGATAAATCAGATATGTATGAGAGAGCAAAGAAATGTTACGAAGAGAGAAAGAATAGAGGTGTTAGAAGAACAGCTTCAATACTGGAACAGAGAATGAATGGAGAATATAGTTAATGTGTAAATTTTGTGACAGTTTAGAGTGGAGAAAATATAAAATCCCATACAGAAATTGCAGTTCAGATGATAATAGTTGTGAATATGGCTCTCCTGATGTTATAGATGGAGAAGTATATGATAGCACATGTGACGATTGTTATGGGTGTGCTGATAATAATTTATACTTTTCTATGCATACGTATGATAATCGTATTGGTTTTGACTTCATACATAAGATTAAGAACTTGATTATAGAACCAAGCAGCGAAATGATTAGTATAAATTTCTGTCCTTGGTGTGGAAGAAAACTAGATGATGTGACAATTCCGTTTGAAAAATGTTGCATGGGTAGAGAACTAGAAAATGCAGATTGAACTCACGTTCTATCGAAGGAGGATGTTAATGAGAAGTGAAAGTTATAAGAAAAGAGAAGAAGAACTGAAAATCGAATATGATAATTTCTTAAAGACAAAAGAAGGACAAGAATGGAAAAATGAGTGGATTAAAAGATATACAGATCCTGATGATATAAGAGATGCCGGTGATTTTGGAGATTATTTGTATGATTTTCATACAGAGATGTTGATGTGAGAGAGGTGAAAAAGTAAAATGTTTCCTTTAGATTTAGCAACAAAATCTGACGAATTGAAGAAGTTAATTGCAGAGAATCAAGATTTACCCATCGTTGTATTAGCAGGAACAGATGCTACTGATGGTGAACAATCTATGTATTGTGGCGATATTCGTTTCTACATTGATGAAATTTTGGATTGCGAAGTTCCATATATGGAATATGTGGAAACAGACAGAGTTAATTTTGAAGAACAGATAGAGGAATGGCTTTGGGACGAGATGGGTGGTAATGATAAGGGTAGTAAATTATCGGAAACTGTTTTTGAAGAAGCGTTAAAAGAAACAAAAACAAAGTATGAACCATATTGGAAGAAAGTTATTGTGATTCATGCGGATAATTAGCAGATGAAAAATTTGATTTATTTATATAATTGGAAGGAGAAGTAAGTAAATGACAAATCAAACACAGGATTATATTACTTTAAAGCCAATTGCAGAACGCTTTAAAGAAGTAGCTATGAGTATTTCAGATGACGAAATTAAAGCAATTATTAAAGAAGAATTAAGAGAACAGATTCGTAATCAGGTTAATTTTGGTTCTACTATTGGTCAGTGGGTAGATGATATGTTAGAAGATGATGAATCGTGGGTAGAATTAGTTGTTGATTGTATGAAGACAAGCATTAAGAATAAATTCAAATAAATCGGGGATTTTATTTATAAATATGGAGGATATTATGGAGCTGTCGCAAGAAGAAAAAGATAAATTATATGAGTTGATAGACAAACTAAATCCATGTGTTGCAATAGCTTCAAAAGAAACTATTGAACGATTTAAAGAGTGGACTGAAGAACAGGTAAAAGTTTTTGAAATTCCAGATAATGATAAATTTTTATGCGAAGACAAGATCTATTTGATACCTGTTGAACAATCAAATAAACCAATAAGAGTATTTATAGAAGGAGAATAAGTTGAAGAAAATTATATGTGATTATTGTAATAAAGAATCAGATAATACGACTGAATATGTTTTACCAGATTATGTTACTTATGAAGCAAAGGACTTAAAAGGAAATATACTATACAAATTTGCGAGTAGTAATGAGATGCATAATGTAACAAAAGATGTTTGTCCAAATTGTGCAAAGAAGATTATCGGATTATTACAATTAGTTCCTAGAGTGAATTTTGAAGAAGAAAATAAAATAGAAACTATGTCAATTAAATGGTAATGAAACAAAAGTTTTCTTGGCATAATCGGAGGATATTTTATAAATTTAGTTATTTATAATAAGAAAAATAGAAATGCTATTTGTGCATATGACAATTGCTATTCTATTCCTCAAAGGCATAACACAATTGTCATTGGAGAAGAAATGTATGAAGTAGTTGCTGATCCATGCTTCTCTTTTGAAAAGAACAAGGTGTGGATACTTGTACAAAAAGTGTAAATAGAAATTTTATTCAATGGTAGAAATGAGGTGTCGTTATTTTAAATCGAGAAGAATTATTAAATAAAGTTAGATATTGTACACCACAACTAGGATGGGACAAAAAATATCCCGATTTATTTGGCAAATATGGGATAACAGTATGTGGAATATGTGATGGATGGTGTTGGTTAGAAGAAGGAAATATTACGGATTATGCAAGAGAACATGGTCATTTACCATTAACGGATGCTACTGATATTGAGTTACTAGAAATGTGGGCAATTGCAGATAATTATTGGTTACATAAATATCAAGAATGGCTAAAACGTTCAGAAGAAAAATCTTCTAAATTGGATAGATTTATCGGAGAATGTGAAATGAAATACTTTGGTTATGATGAAGATGGTTATACAGATAAGACTATAGATAGGATTTTTAAATCTATACTTGAAATTTTGGAATGCAGATAGAAAATCCATTTTATTTTTATTTGGAAAGGAGAATAAATGAGTAAAGAGGTAACATTTGATATAAAAGTTACAATGAACGAACGATGGGTAGATGATTTCTGTTCCATGCTTAATTGGATGCAAAGTTGTGGTAATTTAGGGCATTCATCTATCGTTGGGTTTTATTCGGACGGAGATGGTGATTTTAGACCAAAATTTGAAATAGATAGGGAATATGAAAAGAAAAATGGTTTTTGGAGAAAAGATTATAAACAGAGCGATCGTTTTCCGAAACCCGAAGTGATTTTTGATGCAGGATAAAAGCACGATTCAATTCGGATAAAAAGAGGTGATTCAGGATAAGTAAACGACAAGATACGATTTCTCTTGAAAACTCATTAATAAATCAGACGAGAGAAAAGAGGATATATGGTTGTGAAGAGATTACAATCGGTTTTTACAATAACGGTCATGGCAATGAGATTGTTGATTTCATGACTATGGATTCTAAAGGAATTATCAGGTGCTATGAACTAAAGGTGACACTACAAGATTTAAAATCTAATGCCAAGAAATCTTGGTATGGACATTATAATTATCTGGTCGTTGGAAGAGAATTATATAATCAGGTATCAGATTGGAGCAAGTACATACCAGAGCATATAGGCATCGTTGTTGGTTATAGTCTTGAAAGTAAACGAAAAGCACAAAAATGTGAAGTGACTACTGAAACAGAAATTATGTTGAAAGAAAGCATGATACGAAGTATGTATCATAAAATGCAGAAATATAAAGATGCTCAGAGTTTGGATAAGCAGAAACAATTACAATCCAGAATCAGAAGATTAGAACGTGAAAGAGATAGCGCTTATGACAGAGCGTTGAAAGCAGAAATGATTGTTTTTGATTATGAAACCTATAAATCTTACAATGATGGTGTAGACATTAATCTGGCATCTATGGCAAAAGAAGAGAAGGAAAAATTCAAAGAGAATAAGAGAAAACACAGATGAAAGTTTCGATTCATGGTATTAGAGAAAGGAGAATATATGTTTAAGAAGATTTTACAAGAGATTGGCGAACTAAGAAAACAGATTGATGGTTTATATGATGCTATTACTAAGCGTTCATACATACTAAAACATTATGAAGAAGAAATTGATAGTTTAAGAAAAAGTTTAAATGTGCAGACCGAATTAAATCGACAACTTATAACAGGCGCATTTGAAAATAATCAGAGAATAACCAGATTGAAGTTGCTGTATTTGTTCCATATAGAGGAACTCCTTATGTATTTAAAGATGGTAAGAAAGTAAGCACAGATCATATGACAAGTTTTAATATTGATTGGGCTTATGATAGAAAAACGGAAGTTACTGTTAGAAGCGAATAAATTCTTATTTCATTTGGATAATTTTGGAGAATATATAAATGACAGACAATGAAAAGATATATATTTATTATATAACAAAAACAGAATTGTATGATAGAACGCTTACAACTATGCGAAGTCCATATGATAACACAGAAGCATTTATTACAGATAAGTTTTCAAGGAGATTATCTAATAAATACGCAATAATATTATCACAAAAATTGCATATTGGACGCATAAAGAAAACAATTCATCCGAGTCTATTACATATGTCTGCTCAATGGTTTATAGATGTGTTTAATAATTTATGCGAGAACAATGAGTTAGATTTTATTGAAAAGTATTTGGAGAATATGTAGGTGGAGGTGATACTAATAGAGTTCAAAACAAGCAAAAGATTAGATAAATGGGTAGAAAATCATAGGAAACAAGGTTGTGTGTCTCATGCAACAGCAGGTGAGCAGTTTGTATATGAGTTTATTCCGAGTGGAATAGTAGAATGTCAGACAGTTAAGTGCTTATGTTGTGGAGATAAATTTACAGATTATGTAGATTAAATAAAGATTAAAGGAGAATAAGATTATGGGACTTGGTTGTAAAGAAATAGGAAAATTTCAGAGCATTATGCGTAAGATGGAGAACCAGTTAGAAGCAGAAAGAAAGGCTGCAAAAGAGAAGAAGGAAAGCAAGAAGGGAGGTAAGAGATAATGAAGTTAGCAGATACAGTTGAAATGATGAACAGTTCTGATTACAAGGAAAGATTTAAGGCAGAATATGCACAGTTAGTAATCAGATATTATGGATTAAGAAATATGTTAGAAAAGTGGGATAATGGAACTTTAGAGTTTGAACCTACTTGTCCTCGTAGCACTTATAACTTGCAGATTAAAGCAATGACTGATTATATTGCAGTTCTTGAAGCAAGAGCAGTTATGGAGAATGTAGATTTAGAGGATGTGATTATTTAATGAAGTTATTCTTCCAAAACAGTAGATGTGAAGAAAGAGTAATTGCTGAACCTTCAAACAGAGAAGAAGTAAATAAGGAAATCAATAAATTCCTAGATGACCATAATTTCAAAAGTTACTATACAAGAGTTTGGGAAGAGAATGGTCGATTAATATTTGATGTTGGATCACATACGGAATTCTTCATATTAGAAGGAATGAGTTTTGAAGAGTGGTCAAATGGTAAATAATCTTCAAGCAGACTTGGCGGTCTGATTGGAGAAGTAATAAATAGAAACATACATATACAAACAAATTCGTAGAATTCCATTTTAGAAAAACAGAATATGTATTGATTCGTGGGTTGGTTCATGGCTTACCCTTGGGAGAGTTTACCCTTAAAGTAGTCATTTCATTGATAAATTTTTATATAGAGTTACTTCTATGTTCCAGTCTGAAAGGGCTGTTTATCATAAGGTTTTAGTTAGTTATTTATTAAATTTTTTATAATATAAGGAGGTTTCAAATTTAATGGTATTTGAAATGATTGGAAAGATTAGTCTCGGAAAAGAGACAGAGAAGTTTAAACCTTACTCAGAGCATACATATGATTCTGGTTGGGTAAAGAGAAAGATTATGTTTAATGCAATTTGTGGTGATAACAGGCATTTACTTACTGTTGATACCGGTTCTTTTGCAGATGGACATGGTGATGTTTACACATTCAGTAAGGGTTCAGTCGATGATAGCGGTAATAAGGTGAAAGGTGAATCTTTAAAGATTCCATTTAAGGATAGACTTACATCTCCAAAACTTGCAGAAGTGGCAGAGTTTAAGAAATTTATCTTTGATTTAGAGAAACCTAACAGACGATATAAGTTGGAAAAGGCTGCTGAAAAAGTTAAGGAAGGTACAAGCCTTACTGATGAGGAATTGAAAGAACTTGGCATTGAGAGTGAAGCAGATATCAATGATGCACTTGATAAGAGTAATAAGAAGCGTCATGAATTTATTTCAGAATGGGATTTTGCTGAGTTCATCAAGAAAGTAATTGACAGTGGAAAGTATTCAGATAAGAAGTTTTATATTAAGGGCAATGCCAATTACTCATATTCTGACAATAAGAAACAGGTATATGAATCATATGTTCCACAGAGAATTTATCTTGCGGATGATGATGCAGATGAATATTCAACAGGCACTATTAAGATGATTTTTAACACAGATAGTCTTGATGATATGAGCGTAGAAGAAAAGGGTAAGTATTATGTAAATGGTTATATGTTCGAGTATGACAATAATCGTAAGAGTAATATTCCTGTTCCCGTTACATTAACAATTCCTGTAGCTGCTGATGATGCTGATGATAAGACTAAGAAAAAGGTAGAAGCTATTAAGCATAAGTTCATGGTAGATGATGATACATATAAGGAACTTGGTGTAGAAGTTAATATGCTCAATGGCGCACAGAAAGTAGAAATTACTGATGATATGCTTACTGACGAGCAGAAAGAAGATTTAGATTGTGGACTTATTACTCTTGATGACATTCGTGCTGACTTAGGCGGCTCTGTATATGGTGATAGAGTCCAGGAATATCAGTTCAAAAAGATTGCAAGAGGATATAGTCGTGGGCGAGTTGATACGGTCTATACGGATGACGATATGACAATCAAGCCTATCGAAGAAGAGCTTCCTGAAGATACAGAAGATTTATTTGATGACGAAGAACTGTAAATAGATTGGGCGAAAGCCCTTTCTATTTGACAAATATGATTGAAGAAAAGGAGATATTTAATGGCATTTCAGAAACCACAGATTAACACTATTAAACCAGACATTAAAAACTTATCAATTTACCTTCGTTCTACCAAGAAATTTGGTAAAACAACTTTATTCCGTGATGCAATTCTTGCAAAATATGGTGATCCATCAAGGGGATTACTTGTAGGATGTGGAAACGAGATTGGTTATAAGATTCTTGATAACTTAAATACAACACAGGTTACTACATATAAAGACTTAATTGAGTTGAGAGACTGGCTTATCAACGAAAAGGGCAAGGAACACAATATTGAAATTGTAGCTTTTGACACTGGCGATGAACTTGCACTAATTGCTGATAAAGAGACAATTCGATTAAGTAATATTGAAAATCCAAACAAGAAGATTAAGTCAATTAAGGCTGCTTTTGGTGGATATACAGCAGGAGAAAAATATTCAGCAAACGATATTATCAAACCTTATATGACTTCGTTACAGAATGCCGGATTTGGAGTATGGGTAATCGCTCATACAAAATTTAAGACAATCAAGGAAAAGGGTGGTCTTGAAGAAGATGGATATATGCAGTTGACATCCAATATGGGAGCAGATTATGAAGCGGCTTTTGGAGATATTTTTGACGTTACTCTTACTGGTGTTATCGACCGTGACGTAGAAGAGAAGGGTGAAGGCGACAAGAAAAAGAGATATGCAACTGATACGGTAAGAAAACTGTATTTTAGAGAAACCCCTTTAATTGACGCTGGTGGCAGATTTGCTTACGGTGCTGTTCCTGAGTATATGATTTTTGATAAAGAAGATATGGGAGCAGAATTTATTCGTGTAATCGAAGAGGGAATGGAGAAGTCTAAAAAGACATTGGGTAAAAAATCACCTACTCCCAAAGTAGAAAAGAAGCCCGAACCAGTCAAGGAAGATATCAATGATGATATCGAGGACGAAATTGATAATATCGACCCCGTAGATGAATCACCTGTCGCTGAAACATCTAACTATCCCGATGATTTAATCGGTACAATTAGAACAATGTTTAAGGATTGTGAAGACAAGGATCTCAAAGCCGAAGTAAAAGAACTTATTGCAAAACATGGAAAGTTAAATGATTGTGATGAGGATGCTTTGAAGGAAATTTATGATAAGTTGAAGTAATTTCAATTATTAAAATACGGTCAAAGTGGTCTTGTGACCACTTTGGCTATTATGAAGGAGATGTCAATGGGACGTAAAGCAAAGTGTAAATATTGTGGCAAGAGCA
Source organism: Bariatricus sp. SGI.019 (assembly GCF_050315235.1). Classification (NCBI taxonomy): domain Bacteria; kingdom Bacillati; phylum Bacillota; class Clostridia; order Lachnospirales; family Lachnospiraceae; genus Bariatricus; species Bariatricus sp. SGI.019. The sequence goes on from NZ_JBNPOQ010000007.1 coordinate 111,762, forward strand.
TTGACACAGATAATGCATTTAAGGTAATTGTTGGAAAAACAAATCGTTATTATTGCAATGAGAACGAATATAACATAATACATAAAACACAACAAGTTAAAGATGATACATTTAATTTGGTTCATGATATTTTTGGTCGTAAAGTTACAAATACAATCTTATATAAGGAAATAAATGAATTATCTATTATATATGAATATGAAAAAATAGGTGCGTATTTAAATGAAAACAAAAATTACTTAACAAATCTTATGCAGAATAAATCATTTCAGAGTGAGTATGCACAAATAAGATATTTTGCAGCAATACTAAAAAATAGTTTAGCTGATTTTCATTATGAAAAAAAAGAGAAGATAAATAAAGAGGTTGAAGTGGATATTCCTTTATGTAATTTCAAAAGGAAACCAAGTAAAAAAACTTTATTAGAATATGAACAGGAAGTTGGTGAGGAAGTATAGATTTTATTTCAGGTGTTACAGAAAAATATCCAAAAGAGCTATTAAAAGGAAGAATAGAAATAGAGGGCAATGTAATAAGTTGTATTTTCAAGGATATGCTTCTTTTAGATGATTTGGATTTGAAAAAGGAAGATTTTATTACTAATGATGGTCGATTCTATTTTGGTATGCTTACTCAGCTTCGCAAAAAGGGGTTCTATTCCTTAGACGAAGTTACAATCCTGTCAAATATGAATGATGAAGTTATTGAGAGATATGAAGCTTGTGGTGGATGGGAGAGTATTCAGCATCAGATTGATATTATTAACGATAAGAATTTTGATACTTATATAGATATTTTATATCGTGAAAATATTATGTTACATATGGTTGATGATGGAATTGACTTACTTCATGCAGTAGATGTTAATGGTAAAAAAGTTGTTCTCTTAAAATTATTTAGGAAAATGGACGCCGACTCTGTTCAAGATTGGTGGGATGCAAGAATTACTTCTTATGGTACAGGATATAGTTCAAAAGTGCTTGAAGAAGAGGAAATAGATTTTGATGATGAATTTATTGATAACTGTAAAGAAGGTCTTGAAAATGGAGTTCCATTTGATATTGCTGGATATGACATAAATGGTGAAGAGATGAATTGTTTTCCATTTTTGTCAAGACAAATAAATGGAATTTTAGAAGGAACAACTACTATGATGGGTGGTTATAGTAGTGCTGGTAAATCTACTTGGTGGATTACTGTTTTAATGTCACTGTTATATTACGATAGAAAAATTCTTATTATTTCAAATGAGGAAAATATTAAAAAGTTTAAAATCAAGTTTATGGTTTGGTTGCTTGGTAAACGCAATAGATACTTTAAATTAACAAAGAAAAAAATGACATCAGGAGATATAAGCACTGAAAGCAGAAAGCAATTAACTGATGTTCAAAAATATTGGAGAGAGAATTATAAAGGAAGAGTAAAATTTATTGCAATTGCCGATGCAGATATGAGTCTTGTTAAGAAGAAAATTCGTGAGAATGTTCTTAGATATGGATACGATACTGTTCTTTATGACACATTCAAAATTCAAGGTGGTGATATATCTTCAGCAAGACAAGATTTGTCCCTTGTAAGAGATAGCAGAGAACTTGATAAACTGGCAAAAAAATACAATATTATCATGCTTGCTTCAGTGCAGTTGGCAGAATATACAAAAGGAAAATTATTCCTAGATGCTAGTATATTAAGTAATGCTAAACAAATCAAAGAACAACTTGAAAATTTATTTTTAATGAGAACTGTTTATACTGAAGAACTTGATGAAAAAAGTAAGTATTATTGTCATCCATTCAGATTAAAAAAGGTTAATGATAAATGGATAGAAGAAGAATATAAGCCAGATACAAGTGCAGTATGGAGAATGGTATTCACTGAGAAATGTAGAACAGGCGCAAACTCAAGTGATAATGGCTGTGCTTACCTTTTAAAATATGATGGAGATCATTGCATTTTCAGAGAAACATGCCAGTGCCGACCTAAACACGGAGAGATAAGATAATGAAGAGAGGTAATGGATTTAAAGATTTAACTGGACAACGTTTTGGAAGATTAGTTGCACTTCATGTTGATGAAGAACTTAGTTATCCTAAACATATCTTTTGGTATTGTGAATGTGATTGTGGTAATCATGTATCTATTGCAAGAGCACAATTAACTTCTGGAAAAACACAATCATGTGGATGTCTGCAAAAAGAATATGCTAAAACTTGTCCAACTATGATAATGAAAACAGAAAATAAATATATAGAGCATGAAAATTATATGGAATGTATTTTAAGTAATGGTCAATCAACATATTTTGATAAAAATGATTATGACATAATTAAAAAATATAGTTGGTTTGGAAATGCTGGTTATGCATACACAATTATAGACGATGATAAAATTGTTCCAATGCACTATGTTTTATTTAATGATTACTTTTATGACCATGTTGATAGAGATAAATTAAATAATAGAAGAAATAATCTTAGAAAATGTAATTATAGTCAGAATAACCAGAATCATACAAAACGGAAAGACAATACATCAGGAATTACTGGCGTAACATTTCATAAAAGAAGTTCTTCTTGGGAAGCAAGGATAAATGTAGACAATAAGAGAATAACTTTATATCATGGTGATTCATTTGAAGAAGCAACAATAGCAAGATTACAGGCAGAGAAGAAATATTATGGTGAGTTCGCTCCTCAAAAACATTTATATGAGCAATATGGAATTGTATGAAATACGATGAATTATAAGATTGGTGGTGAGAATTATTGTTAAAAGAAATTAAAAAAGAGTTGCTTGATAATCCTGAAAAACTAGAAGAGTTATTGGAGTATTTTAATTTCTACAATATTCATATCCATCAATCTTATATTTCGTTTGGTAGAGCAATAGATTCTTCAAAAAAATCTATTGCTATTCGATTAGAAAAGAATGATTATCTATATGTTTCAGATTATGCCAGAAACATAAATCAAGATTTATTTACATATATAAGCGAACAGCGTTTAGTTGATTTTAAAGATATTATATCTGTTGTTCGAAAAATTTTAAAAATTGATGACTTTAGTATATTTAGAGAGCCACAAGGAATATTTGGTGGTTTCTATGAAAAAATTAGAAAGAAAAATGAATATACATGTCGTACATATGATGAATCTATATTGAATAAATACGTTGCTTTGGCAAATATGAGATTTATTAGAGATAACATTACTATTGATGCACAACAATTTTTTAATATCAGATATGATGTTGAATCGCAAGGAATTGTAATCCCTATTTATAACCAAGTTGGGGAACTTATGGGCGTGAAGGTTAGATGTAATTATGATGTGGGAGATGGAGAAATGAAATATTATTATCTGATTCCATGCCAAATGTCACAGACTTTATATGGATATTCTCAAAATTATAACTATCTTGTAAATAATGTAATCTATATTTTCGAGTCTGAGAAATCAATTATGCAATGTTATTCATATGGAATAAGAAACTGCGTCGCACTTGGTAGTGGTTCTATTAGTAGAAAACAAGTACAAATGTTGCTTGAGTTGAATCCAAAGAAAATTATTTTCATGCATGATACAGGATATGATTTAGAGAATATATTAAGGAATATAAATATGGTAAAAAGTTATTCCAGATTTTCAGAAGTAGAACTAGGATATTGGGATTATTTTGACAGACTATATGATGATAAACTTTCGCCATCTGATTCAGGAAGAGAAGAACTTTTAAGAATTATGGACGGTGAAATTAAGATGATAGGAGATGATGAGGACGAAGAAGAATTATGAGATTTTAGCAGATTGTAGGGGAATGTACGAGCAAGAGATTATAGATATAATCCTAGAAAATCGTGGAATTAAAGACGTTGAACACTTTTTAAATCCAAGAGAAGATGACTTATTGCCGACAATGAAGTATATGGCAGATGCGGCAAAAATTATTGAAAACGGGTTAGATAAAGATAGACGGTTTGGTATTTTCTTCGATACAGACACAGATGGTGTTACTGCCGGTGCGATTATGACAAGATATTTGCGCAATTATACTGAACGAGTTTCTTCCTATATAAATAAAGGTAAAGCTCATGGACTGATTGGACAAGATATTGCTCGATTTGAAAATGTAGATGTTCTTATCATTGTGGACAGTTTAGATAAAGATACGAGTGTATATGAAGAACTTGTGAAACAAGGGAAGCAGACGATCATATTAGATCACCATAAGATAGAGACTAATTATGACGGTTTAGTTACTCTTATCAGTTCTCAGAGATATTATAACAATCCTTGTCTGTCGGGTGCAGGAGTTGTATGGAAATTTTGCAAATATTTAGACGAGTATTTTTTGAATGACTATGCAGATGATTTGGTTGATTTAGCAGCTTGTGGAATCTTAGCCGACGTTTGCGATGTATCAGAATCGTCTACAGAAAATAGATACATAGTAAATAAGGGATTGGATAATTTAAAAAATCCGGCTATTAAGAAAATTCTCGGTAGTTATGAGTTTAATAGTAAAGCGGTGTTATTCAGTGTTGCTCCGCTTATCAATGCGTGTTGTCGTATTGGTCGGAATGAATCTGTAATGAATTTATTCTTGGCAGATGATAACAAAGAAGTATTGAAATATAAAAAAGAAGTTACTGAGTGTAAAGATATTCAGTCGGAAGAAGTAGATAGAGTTTTGCCTAACTTGAAAGAGCAATTGGATTCACAGAACAATGCCAATGTATTATATGGCATTATTGACTCTGAATATGGAATCTCTGGATTACTTGGCAATAAATGCTTGGAGTTATATAACAAACCATTATTTATCTTAATGGATAAGGGTGAAAATTATTTCGGATCAATGCGATCTGTTGGATATGGCGACTTTATGAAATTATGTAATGAGACTGGACTAGCTGAATTACATGGGCATGAAGAAGCAAGTGGTATTGAAATTAAGAAAGAAAACTTTGAGAAATTTATCAACACGGTTAATAAGAAATTATCCAATCTGGAACAGACAACTTCTTTTACGCAGAACGTGGATTGCTTAATTGGTCTTGAAGATTTGACAAGGACATTAGTAGATAAGGTAAAAGCAATCAATAAGGTTAGTGGAGAAGGATTTAAGCCACTTATTTTTAAAGTAGTTGATATTGATGAGTACGGGATTGGAAGTTTCAAACAAGGAAAACACCTGGTAATTACTCCGTCAGACAATATCCAGTTAATTGAATGGAATACAAGTGCTAACTATGAGGAATTAGAAGATGATGCGCTAATGAATATTCCGCTCGAAGTTGTGGGCGAATTAGATTCAGGATTTTTTGCGAGAAAATTTATGTTGAAAGTAATTTGCAATGAGATAAAGGTGGTGAGTTAATGTCAAATTATGTATGTTATCACTTACATACAGAAAATTCTTTATTAGATAGTTGTACAAATCATAAATTATATACAGATAAAGCAGCAGAATTGGGACAAAAGGCTATTTGCTTTTCTGAGCATGGAAATATCTATAATTGGATTGAAAAGAAAATGTATGCAAATAGTAAAGGATTAAAATATTTGCATGGATGTGAGGTATATTTAACTGAAGAATTGTTTCACTATCCTGAAATTTCTGATGAATGGTATGAAGCTCATTTGGGTTGCGACCCAGAAGAAACACAAAAAGAATTAGCAGAAATGCTTGAAGATGGCAAATATAAGGTTAGAGATAATTATCATACAATTCTCATAGCTAAGAATTATGAGGGGTTCAAGGAGCTAAATTTGCTTATTGATAAATCTACTCAACCAGATCACTTTTACTATAAACCACGAATTACTTTTAACGAATTTTTTGCCATTTCAGATAACATTATAAAAATTAGTGCGTGTTTGGCATCGCCGTTAAGTAGATATCCTTCATCTGAAGGAGCAGATAGAAATATTTATGACAAGCTTTTGAGAAAATATGATTATTATGAAATCCAGCCTCATATAAAATCATTAGACCAAATTAAGTATAATAAAATGCTTTATGAAGCTTCAAAGCAATATGGGAAACCATTAATTGCAGGTACAGATACACATAGTATTAATAAATATAAAGCAGAATGCAGAAGTATTTTACAGAAAGCAAAGAAAATTGCATATGCAGACGAAGATGAATTTGACCTTACATATAAATCATACAATGAATTGGTTGATATGTTTAAGCAACAAGGTTCTTTACCGATGGATGTTATTTTAGAAGCAATTGAAAATACCAATAAAGTAGCTGATATGGTAGAAGATTTTGAGTTAGATACATCATTTAAATATCCTGTGCTTTATGATAATGAAGAGGAAGTATTTAAAAAACGTATTAATGATATGTATAATGACAAGCTTCGAAAAGGTATTATTCAACCAGACCCACGATATAAGACAATGGTAAAAGAGGAAATGAGAGTATTTAAGAAAATCGGAATGGTTGGATTTATGCTATTTATGTCTGAGTTAGTTTGTTGGTGTTGGGATAATGACATTCCAATTGGATTCTGTCGTGGTTCTGTAGGTGGTAGTATGATTGCTTACCTTACAGATATTATTGACGTAAATCCGTTGGTATGGAATACAATTTTCTCTCGTTTTGCTAATGAAAGTAGAAAAGAGATTGGTGATATTGATTTAGATATAGCTCCGTCACAAAGACATCTTGTATATGAACATATTATCGAGGAATTTGGTTCTGATAAGACAGCATATGTATTAGCAATAGGAACAATTTCTGATAAAGGCACAATTGATGAAATTGGTAGAGCATTATCAGATATATGGTTAGAAGAACACAAGGGTCAAAAGGATAATCCATATTCATTAGATAACATCGCACGTATTAAAAAAGAATATGAAGAAAATCCAGAAGACACAAAGAAAAAATATCCAGATATATTTTATTACTTCGATGGTCTTGTAAATACTGCAATTTCACAATCAATGCATCCAGCAGGGATTATTGTAAGTCCTGTTACGTTGCCAGATAATTATGGGACATTTTGGAATGACGGAAAGAGAATACTAAGCATAAATATGGAAGAAATTCATGAGGTTTCACTTGTGAAATATGATTTACTTGGATTGAAAAATATTGAAATTATAAAAGATACTTGTGAGTTAGCACATATACCTTATCCAAAATCTTATACTGTTAATTGGAATGATGAAGATGTTTGGAAACATATTGCAGATAGTCCAGTTGGCATATTCCAGTTTGAGAGTAAGTTTGCTTATGATTCTATGAAAAAATTTAATTGTAGATGTGTAAATGACCTTTCGTTAGTTAATGCATCTATTCGTCCGTCAGGAGAATCTTATAGAGATAGATTGTTGGCTCATGAACCAAATAAAAATCCATCAGAGTTGATTGATAAATTACTGGAAGGTAATCATGGCTATTTAGTATTTCAGGAAGATGTAATTGCATTCCTACAAAATATATGTGGTTTAAGTGGTTCTGAAGCTGATAACGTCAGACGTGCTATTGGTCGAAAACAGATGGATAGACTTCAAGCAGCATTACCACAAATTCTTGAAGGATATTGTAGTAAATCTGACAAATCAAGGGAGCAAGCAGAAGAAGAAGCTAAAACCTTTTTACAAATTATTGAAGATAGCTCGAATTATATGTTTGGTTTTAATCATTCTACAGGATATTCGATGATAGGTTATATGTGTGGATATTTAAGATACTATTATCCAAAAGAATTTATCACAGCATATTTAAACAATGCTAATAGCGATGATGATATAGCAAATGGTACAAAACTTGCAGAAACTATGGGTATAAAAATATTTCCAGTTAGATTTAGGCATTCAACCGCAAAATATTCATGTGACGACTCTGGTATATATAAAGGAATAGAATCAATTAAGTTTTTGAATAGCAAAGTGGCAGATGAACTATATGAGTTGCGAAATAATACATTCAATACTTTTGTTGATCTACTTGTACAATTAAAAGAATTATCTATTAATAGCAGACAACTTGATATTTTAATAAAGTTAAATTTCTTTGAAGAATTTGGAGAAGTAAATCAATTATTAAAACAAGTAGAACTGTTTGATAAATTTTATGGTAAAAAACAATTTAAAAAAACTAAAATTCAAGAGATTGGTATAGATTGTAATATTGTTGAAAAGTATGCAGGTAAGGTTACAGAAAAAATGATTTCAAATATTGATTCTGTAGGGTTATTAGGATATTTAGTCAATAATACTACATATCCACAAACAACTCTTGCAGACCATTTTAAGTATGAAAAGGAATGTCTTGATCAAGTCATAACTATTGAACCTAAAGCAGATAAACGATTATATTATGTTTCTGATATCAAATGTACTAAATCAATTACAATAGTTTCTATTTATGAAATATTTAGCGGAAAGACAAGAGAAGTAAAAATGTGGACTAGCCAATATAGAAATAATCCATTTGATAATGGTAATATCCTTTACATTATTTCTCTTGAAAAGAAACATAAAAAAGAGCCAACTGATGAAATTAATGAAAAAACTGGTAAAAGAATATATCGTGACGTACCAGATAAATTTGAATATTGGTTAAAGTCTTTCACTATTAAAGAAGGTATTGAGGTAGGTGATGAATAATTAAATATTATTATACTGATAAACAATTAAAAGAACTTGTTGGTCATATGGTTATTTTACACACGACCAATGAACAAAAGAACCAACATATTTTGGATTATTTTGATAAAAAGGGAATCAAACATAAAGCAAAAGCACTAAAAACGGGTGATTATTCATTCATGATAGAGTCATGTCCTGAACTTGGATTTGTAAAAGATACATATTTTACGGACGAGTTATGTATCGAAAGAAAAAATTCTATTGATGAACTGGCGGGAAATATTAAAGAACACGATGAGAGATTCTTCAAAGAGCTGAATAGAATGATAAATATCAAAACATGTTATCTCTTAATAGAGAATAATAAGATAGATGACATCATTAACCATAATTACCAGTCTCAATACAATGAGCTTGCTTTTATTCGTAGACTGTTGGGCGTTCAGAAAATATCCAATTTCTATCTGAATTTTGTTCAGAGAGAAAACATGGGATTTATGATTTATGAGATTTGTTATAGTTCTTTGATGAATCAGATACTTAAATAGGAGAAAAGTAAATGTACACAACACAAATAGACCACATGGATTTACACCAAATAGCCAATAGTGGACAGTGCTTCAGATGGCAACAAATCAATGACAATACATATAAAATTCCTGCTTTCGGTAAAGAACTCACAATTTCACAAGACGGAAATACATTCATTCTGTCTTGTGATGAAAACGAGTGGAATAGTTTGTGGCGAAACTATTTTGATTTAGAAACAAACTATAACGAAGTAGAGAATATTATTATGAACACTAATGATGATTTTCTCAAAGTTGCATATGAGTTTGGAAGTGGAATAAGGATTCTTAGACAGGATTTGTGGGAAGTAATTATCAGTTTTATCATCAGTCAGAATAATAATATTCCGAGAATTAAACGGAGTATTAACAAGCTATGTGAGAATAATGGTGGTGAATTTCCAGATGCTCATAATTTACAAAATCTTAGTTTTATAGATTGTGGATTGGGATATAGAGATGAATATCTTAGAGCAATTGCAGAACAATGGTCTGATTGGGATAGACGCTATCCACCACAAAATTATGATGAGTGGAAGTTATTGTTAAAAGGATTTAAAGGTATCGGAGAAAAGGTATCAAATTGCATATGTTTATTTGGGTTGCATTATCTCGATGCCTTTCCGCAAGATGTTCATATTAAGAGAATCATTGATAGAGAATATGGCGGTGAATTACCTGAATGGGCGAATAGTAAGTATGCCGGTTTATTTCAACAGTACATTTTCTACTATGAATTAAATCATAAGCATATAGATTAGGACTTTCATAGGCGTTTTAAGAAAGGAGAAAATATGATAGATTGTGATGATTACTTTGGTGGATTAACACGAGAAGAATACGAGAAAGAGACAGCAGAACATTTTAAGTTTATAGACCATATTTGCAAATGTGATTACGACAAGGCTTTTGCTTTAATTGACAAATATAAAGACAATCTATTTGCATCCGAATTTGTTTCTAATGAAGAAGCAGAAATGCTTTATTATACAATTCTTGATTGGAAAGAAAAATCTGAAATGTATGATGATTTGTGTGATTAAAAGGAGAAATAATATATGAAATTCATATTAAACGGTTGTGACATAATAAGAAAAGTGAATGATGATGTGAATTGTAAGACTATGGAAGGAGAGAATAAATGATTAAAACAAAAATTGTAGAAACAACAGAAAAATATGATAAAGATGGAAAGTTAGTAGAGAAAATTACAAGAGAGGAAACTACAGAAGATGATGAAACAAGATTCCCTACAACTCCATTGCCATATGAGCCGTATAATCCAAATCATGTTTGGTACAAAAATGAGCCATATTGTACTGTAACGTCTACTAATCTAGTTGATAATAGTTATGACAGATCTAGAAATCAATAGTAATAAAACGCTCGATTTATTGGCAAAATTGATTACCATTTACTAATAAATTAGATGGCTGTAAACCGCAACCTCTATCTGGTTGAATAAATCTTCCAGAGTGCCTTTGAGGGATAAGGAATTATTCCTTTCCCTCTAATGACTGGACGTGGTCTTTCAAAATTTTTACTACATAATTATTGAAAGAACGGTCTTCTTGCTTTGCAAGTGATTCAAGTTTTGCTTTTAAGTCTTTTTCAAGACTGATAATGGTTCGTGTCTTATCTTCTGATACTGCCATATGAACACCTCCGTTATAGATAATATATCACAATGCCACGATGATGTCAATAGGATAATAAAGTGATAACACTTTGATATTGACATGATGATATAAAAGTGATAACATAGTGATAAAGAAAGAGAGGTGTGTTGTATGAAGATAAATAGAGCAGAACAACAATTTATTAGAAAAAATCATCCATTATATGAGATTGTGGACAAGCATTGTTTGTATTCAAAGAACGTATATAACCAAGCAAATTATCTTACAAGACAAGCTTTCATAAAAGATAATGAAATTTTAACAGCATTTGATGTTCAAAAACTTATGCAAGATATGGATTGTTATAAAGAATGCGGATCACAAGCAGCACAGAAAACAATACAACTTGTCGGTAAGATGTGGAAATCATTTTTTAAAGCAAATAAAGACTATCAAAAACATCCAGAAAAGTATCTTGGTAGACCTAAGTTACCTGGTTATTTACCTAAAGATGGAAGACAAGTGTTTATGTTGAAGAACACACAATGCTCGTTAAAAGATAGTTTATTTAGGATATCTTATAAACCATTTAATCAATATACTGTAAGAACTCATGCAAAAGGTAGACTAATTCAATGTAGGTTCGTTCCAAAAGGAGAATATTATATTATGGAGATTGTTTATGAAATCGAAGTGCCTGACTGTGATGAGCAGATAAACAGAATTTGTAGTGTAGATTTAGGTGTCGAGAATTTCATAACAGTTGTAAATAATTTTGGTGAGCAACCATTTATTATCAAAGGTGGTGAGATTAAATCAGTTAATCAGTATTTTAATAAGAATAAAGCAGAGCTTCAATCTGATTTGAAGAAGAAAACTGGAAAGGATTGGAGTAATCGTTTAGAGAAATTAACCAATAAGAGATATGAGAAAATTAAATATCTCATGCACTGTATCAGTAAACAGTTGGTTGATTATTGTGTACTTCATAATGTTGACACACTCATAATTGGTCTGAATAAGAAATGGAAACAAGAAAATGGTGGTAAACAGAATTTTACCTATATTCCATACGATTTATTTATCAATCAAGTAAAGAGTAAGTGCGAACAGAATGGTATTAAGTGTATTGAAACAGAAGAAGGATATACAAGCGGAACATCATTTTTAGATAACGAAGAACCTATAAAAGAAAACTACGATAAAAAGAGAAGAGTATATAGAGGGTTATTTGTTAGTAAGAGTGGTAAAACAATCAATGCTGATGTTAATGGTGCATATCAAATTATGAAAAAGGTAGTTCCTGATGCTTTTAGCGAGGGAATAGAGGGTGTTGGTTTACATCCAGTGAGATTTAGTATCTCATAAAGGCAAAAATACATTAAAATTGCCAATAAATCAAGTCTTTTATCGGAGGTATATAAATGAAATTAAGTAGAATTATTAGTAGATTCTTTAATAAAGACGAATTTTGTTATCCTAAAGATTTCTTTTGGATTAACAAAGATAGTGTAAAGGAATATTGGAACAATACTAAGATTTTATCAGTTGTCGCATTGATAATATATTTTGTATTAGCGACATTTGCTTTTGTTGGGTATTATTTATTGTTACCTTTAAGATTATTACACGAGTGGTGCGAAGAATGGTGTTATAACTAGCCATTGATTCACGGTTTCATATGGGGAGGGTATATGGATAAAAGTGTAGTAATTTTAGTAGCTTATGTTGTTATAGCAAGTATTCATTTTATTTGCGAATACAAAAGTATAAAAAAAGAATGTGATTATAGACATAAACCTAAATTAGACTATTGCTTCATTAGAGCAATATTTTTCCCAATAACATGGATTAGATTGATGTTAGAGTATACAAAAGCAAATTAAATCGCAAATTTATATAGGAAAAGGAGAAACAATTAAGTGAAAACTGCACAAGAATTATATAAAATTTCACAAACTAAAGCACCAGAAATTGTTGCAGGTATTCTTGATGGTGTAAGAGAACATATTATTCAAAGATGTGAAGATGAAGCAAATAAAGGTGCAACATATTACTCGATTTATTTAAAAAAAGGATTATCTTATACAAAGGATTTACTTCTAGAAGAATGTATCAAAATAGCAAAAGAGTTTGAAAATAATGGATATAAAGTATCTATTGAGGATTCTGGAAATGGTTATTATGCGAATTTTGTTATGAGACTTTCATGGGATGATAAGATTGTTAAGTTCAATGATAGAAGTTTTGGACATAACGAACTTTTATATACAACAGATAACGGAGTAATAACCGATTGATTGTGTTTTTTATCAGATAAAGTAATGAGGTGGTAATAGAAGATTTGAGAAAGACAGAAAAATTCATATTAGAACTGACGTATGATGAAGAGCAGTTAAAATAAGAAAAGAAGCTGAGAAAATATATTTTGGATAATATTCTTATGACGAGAGCATGAAGAAGCCAAGAAATTAGGAGTTCCAATTATTACAGAAGAAGAATTTATTAATATGATTTCTTAGAAAGTGAGGTTTAAGAATTGCTAGAAGTAAAAATTAAATTACCAAACGTAAACGATGCTGCATTATTCTGTGCGAAATGTGGTGAATTTGAAGATGATATTGACTACGTATGTGGTCGTTATACTGTTGATGCGAAATCATTAATGGGGATTTTATCAGTGTCATTAAATCGTGAATGTGATATTAAGTTACATACCGATGATGAGGATACAAAAAACAAGTTTGTTAAGAGTATTAAATTTTGGATTGTAGAGGAGGATTAAAAATGAGAATTCAGCTAAATAAGATCGCTGATATTAATGTATTCAATAAAACATGTTCTGATATTTATGAAGAAGATATTTTTGTAGAGCAAGGTTCGCAAAGAATTAGTGCAAAAAGTATTCTTGGTATTTATAGCTTAGATTTGTCTCAACCAATTGATGTAACAATTAATACGGATAATAAACGTGTTACAGAAAATTTTTATAACTATCTGAAGAAGTGGGAGGTAAAAGAATAGTTGACATCAGCAGATTTATATTTATCACATGATATTAAACATATTTTGAAAGATGGATGCAAAGATCAAAATCCACGTCCAAAGTACAAAGATGGTACACCTGCACATACATATTTTGTTACCCATAATGTAAGACAATATGATTTATCAAAAGGCGAATTTCCTATTATTTTGTTGCGTCCCATCGCATGGAAGAGCGCAATTAAAGAAATTTTATGGATATATCAAAAAAAGAGCGATTCACTTGATATGTTAAGAAATGAATTTGGAATTAAATATTGGGATGATTGGGAATCAAAAAACTATCCTGGAACGATTAATTCATATGGGTCTATTATCAATAAATATGATTTGTTTAACAAAAGAGTTCTAAATGATATTAAAGAAAATCCGTATGGAAGATATCACGTATGTTCTATGTGGCAAGAGGAAGTATTTAATAAACCTGATTTTGATGGATTAAAACCTTGTTGCTATGAAACTATTTGGACAGTCCGTGGCGAATATCTTGATATGTTCTTAAATCAAAGAAGTGGTGATATGTTAACTGCGTCAGGAGCTGGTGGTGTTAATGAAGTTCAATACGCTGCATTATTAATGATGGTTGCTAGACATACTGGATATAACCCAGGTAAATTCACACATTTTATTGCAAATGAGCAATTGTATGACAGACACTTGGAACAAGCAAATGAATTATTAAATAGATTTGAAAATATGAGACAGGATGAATTTTTCCACGACAAATATTACAAAACGCCACATCTAAAGTTAAATGAAAATAAAAAGAATTTTTATGATATTACAATAGATGATTTCGAGATGATTAATTATGAACCAATTAAACCTCAAATAACATTGGAATTAGGAATCTAAATATGAATGATTTTATTTATTATTGCGAAAATGATGGAAATATATGTGAGAAGAAAGACAAATGTGCTAGATATTTGAAAGCAAATGAACATGTTTGCAAGGCAACATTATTCAAACAATTTTGTACCAAAGATAATGAGTATATTTTATACATGGAGGATTATGAAAAAAATAATTGTTGATATTATATATGGAATGATTGAATTTATTTTATACGCTTTTCTTATTATATTAGTAACATATACGCTAGTAGGTTGTAGTGTTAAGACAGAAGATGAACCTAAAGAAAATCCACAAGAACTTGTAATTAATACAGACAATGATGTTACAGGTACAATTAGTGTTTATGATACAGACGGTTCTACTATATTTGAGTATTACGGTAATTATCAAATTAAACACGATGGTTCTGATACAAATGTGGTTGTAGATTTATCAAGGAATGGTGATGTAGATTGATTATTTTGATTGGTAAAACTGCATCGGGTAAGACATTAATTAGAGAAGAATTAATTAAGAAAGGGTATTCAGGTATTATCACTTATACATCACGTCCGATTAGAAAATGTGAAAAACAAGATGTCACATATCACTTTATATCAGAAGATGAATTTAAACAAAAAATAGATAATAACTTTTTTGCAGTATATAAGACATACGACACTGTATTTGGAAAATGGTATTACGGATCATCATTAGAAGATTTAGAAAATGCTTCTGAGAAATCTATAATTATTTTAACACCAGACGAGTATAGGGATGTTGTTGGTATACTTTCTAAAAAGCCAACTTCAATTTATATATACGCTAATAATTCAACTATTAAAAAACGTTTAAAGAAACGTGGGGACAATAAAGAAGAAGCAAAAAGAAGAATTGAACATGATAATAAAGATTTTAAAGATGTAGAGAATATGGTCGATAAAATTGTATATAACAATGATGGAACAGACATAAATGATGTTGTGGATAAAATACTAAAATACTTGGAGGAATAATATTTGGACAAATTTATAATTTACACGGCTGGTGGAATGACCAAGTTTGGAAAAGATAATTTTGATGAATCAAATAAATGGAGAAATTATTGCAAGAAAAAATTACAAGATTCGTATAGTCTTTACAATGTAATTGTAATTAACGCAAATGATTACTATAACTTCTTAGATGATTCTACATATGACAGTGAAAGAGAAATTATGGAATTTGATGTTAGAAATATCAAACGTTCTGACTTAATTATTTGTAATTTCAATGACCCAAAGAGTATGGGAACAATGGCAGAGATTGCAATTGCTTATGATAATAGAATTCCTGTAATTGGACTAAATGAAGACAATCATGAACTTCATCCTTGGCAGATTGAATTTTGTTCAAAAATGTTTACAGATATAGATAAGATGTTGAGATATATTCATGATTATTATTTGATATAGGAGGTGAACACAGTATTATTGGAACGAGTCATTCTTTTGCTCACGAATTGCTTAATAAACCTGACGGATTTCTTACTGCAACAATTGGAGAAAAAGAGTATGTAATAGAAAATATAAGGAGAATTTCAACACATGCTAATTGTGATGATAGCGTTATGCATTGGTCGTTACAATTGGCAGAGTGTAGTGGAAATATTATTAGATGAGTTTATTAGATAAAAATGAAAAAATATTGATTTTAAAATTAATCGGGAAAGAACAACTACATATGTTATCAAAAGATAATCTAAATTATGAATCTGTTAAATATAAAAAATTAGAAGCATTAAAAGTAAAAATTAAGGATATGTAAAATGTTAAATAAAAAAGATACTGTTTATTATACTCGAATTATCCCGAATTGTGGAATATATGATGTGCTTGAGTTAAAAATTAGAACTGTAACAGATACATACTTTGTTGGTGTAGAAAAACGAGACAAACAATGTTTCTTACTATCTTATAATGACATTGGCAAAATTGTTTTCAAAGATAGAAAAGATGCTGTTATGAAAGTTAAAGAAGCAGAAGAACATAAGAAAGTTATATCAGACGAGATACTATATGAAGAATACTAATAACATAAAAGGAGGAATTATTATTGGTAAAAGTAATTAAGAGAGATTGTACAGAAGTAGATTTTCAGAAAAAGAAGATTTTAAATGCGATTCTTAAAGCAATGAAGAATGGAAGTGGGATAGTAAAACCAAAGATCGCTGAAGATATTGCGAATGAGATTTATGAAGAATGTAAAAATAAAGAGGAAGTAAGTATTTCTGATATTGAACGAATGGTATTTGAAAAATTGATTTCTAAAAAACAGAAATTAACTGCAAGAGCATATGAAGGTTATAGAAGTATCAGAGAATTCCAGAGAGGACATGAAAATACAATTGATAAAGACATCGTAGAACTTATTGATGGCGATAGCGAATATTGGAAAAATGAAAACGCAAATAAAAATCCTGTTCTTAATACAACCATTAGAGACTATATGGCGGGAGTTGTTAGTACTGATGCGGTGAGGAGATATTTATTACCACCTGAGATTGTACAAGCTCATGATGAAGGAATTATTCATTTCCATGATGCAGATTATTTTGCACAGAAGGAACATAACTGTGACCTGATTAATCTTGAGGATATGCTTCAAAATGGAACTGTAATCAGTGAAGTATTAATTGAAAAACCACATAGTTTTTCTACGGCTTGCACTGTAACAACGCAAATTATCGCACAAGTTGCTTCAAGTCAGTATGGTGGACAGAGCATTAGTTTAGCTCATCTTGCACCATTTGTTGATGTAAGTAGGCAGAAAATTATGGAAGAGGTTACAAATGAACTTTATAATAATGGATTAATTGAAAGTTTTGATAAAAACCTTACAGAAGTCAAAGATATTACAGAAAAAAGACTAAAAGAAGAAATTACAAAAGGAATTCAAACTATTCAATATCAACTGGTCACACTTATGACAACTAACGGTCAGGCTCCATTTATTACAATTTTTATGTATCTTAATGAAGCAAAAAATGAGAAAGAAGAAAAAGACTTAGCTATATTAATCGAAGAAATGCTGAAACAAAGAATGCAAGGAGTTAAAAATGAAGACGGTGTTTATATTGCACCAGCGTTTCCTAAATTAATTTATGTTCTTCAAGAAAATAATATCACAGAAGATTCTAAGTATTGGTATTTAACTGAATTAGCTGCTGAGTGTTCTGCTAAAAGATTGGTGCCAGATTATATATCAGAAAAAGTTATGCTTGAATTAAAAGGTGATGTTTATACCTGTATGGGATGCCGCAGTTTTCTTACTCCAGATAGATTTACAGAAAATGGTATTGGGAATATTGCGAACGCTAAAAATTATGAACCAGACAAGCACAAATATTACGGAAGATTCAATCAAGGAGTCGTTACAATCTCATTACCAGATATTGCTCTTTCGTCCGAAGGGGATTTTGATAAGTTTTGGGAATTATTTGAAGAAAGAACAGAGCTTTGTCATAAAGCATTGAGAGCTAGACATGATAGGCTCTTAGGCACTTCGTCTGATGTAGCTCCTATATTATGGCAACATGGAGCATTGTCTCGACTTAAAAAACATGAAAAAATCGATAGGCTTTTATATGATGGATATTCAACAATTTCATTAGGTTATGCTGGACTTTATGAATGTGTTAAATATATGACTGGGCATTCTCATTCTGATGAAGGTGTCGGAGAAGAATTTGGACTTAAAGTAATGCAAGCGTTGAATGATAAATGTTCACAGTGGAAGCAATTAGAAAATATTGATTATAGTTTATATGGTACACCGTTAGAATCTACTACATATAAATTTGCAAAGTGTTTAAAAAATAGATTTGGAGATAATGTTTTTATTGAACTTGATGGAAGAGATAGAAACTATATCACTAATTCATACCATATTCCAGTATTTGAGCCAATAGATGCTTTTGAAAAACTTAGAATTGAATCCAAATTCCAGCAGTTAAGTCCAGGAGGTGCAATTTCTTATATTGAAACTCCAAGTATGTCACACAATATTTCTGCTTTATTGGAAGTAATTAAATACATGTATAAACATATTATGTATGCAGAAATTAATACTAAGAGCTGTTATTGTGAGAAATGTGGTTACGATGGTAATATCCCTTTAGTGGATGATAATAATACTTTAAAGTGGAAGTGTCCGAATTGTGGTAATGACGATAATACAACAATGGATATTGCGTTTCGTGTTTGTGGATACATAGGTACTGCTAAGAACGGTGGGAATCAAGGAAGATATGGTGATATACACGATAGGGTATATCATTTGGATGATATAGAATATGAAGGAGAGGATTTTTAATTGCGATATGCAAGTATAAGAGAACTAGACGTTAGCAACGGTGAAGGAGTTGGTGTAGCCCTGTTTGTTCAGGGCTGCCCATTCAGTCCTCATTGTTATAATTGTTTTAACACTGAAACATGGGATTTTAATGGTGGTAAAGAATGGACACAAGATACAGAAGACAAACTTATAGAATTAGCAAACAGACCATATATTAAACGTCTTTCAATTCTTGGAGGCGAACCTTTGGCAGATGAAAATTTAGATGGTGTTTTACATTTAGTCAATAGATTTCGTCTTTCATTCCCAAACAAAACGATATGGTTATATAGCGGATATTCTTTTGAAGATTGTCTGATAAAGTCTAAGATATGTGAAGAAAATATTTTTAGAGTATTAAGGTATGAAATTTTAAAAAATGTGGATGTCATGGTTGACGGTAGATACATAGATTCAAAAAGAGATATTTCATTAAAATGGCGTGGCTCATCAAACCAAAGAATAATTAATATTAGACAGTCATTAGAGCAAAATAAAATAGTTCTGTACTGTGACTAAAGGCAGGTGATGTACAATAGCTAATTATTTATTAACACATTATAAAGGAGTTTATAGAATTAAAACTGAATATGATTTATCAACAAATCAATTTCCACGTAAACTTGATGGTACACTTGAAGACATAGATTGCTTTATTGATTGCCAACATTGTAATCGTATTTATAGTTTCGGACACGGAACTCTTCAAGCATATATACCATCAATCGGAAGAGGACATAACATCATTAAATACATAACTGAAAATTTTGGACAAGATATTATCTTTGACATAGAAGAAACAGATTCAGAAGTACTGTTTAAATTTAATGCAAAGAATGATGACAAGATTATTCCATTACTTAAACCAAAAACTTCTGGTGCATCTATAAGCCCTTTTAGCTCACGCAATCTTCCTAGAATTAATTATAAGATTCCAGATGAACAATTTGCTATGTATAAAAATATAGTGGATAAAATTCCTCGTGAGCGCATTTTAGACATAACACATAGTACAAATAAGTTTATCAAATCATTAGTTACAAAAAAGAATACTATAGAAAAAATTAAGGCTGATATGGCGATAAAAGGATTGAAAGGCAAAGAATATATTCATTCAATTGGGTTGTGGGATAAATATATTAAATTTTTAGAAGAGAATATTTAATAAAGGAGAGATGGTTATTCTTATTGATTGTAAAAGTATTGCAAATGAAATTAAAGAAGATATAAAAAATAAGATTACTGGCAAAAGGAAACCAAGATTATATGTTGTCCAAGTAGGTGACAATCCTGCTTCAAATTCATATATCAAGGGCAAGAAAAAAGATTGTGAAGAAGTAGGAATTGAATGCATTATTATCAAACTAGACGAAAACATTTCAGAAGATATATTATGTTCCCTTTTAGATTGGATTAAGTGTGAACATATTTATGACGGAATAATCGTACAACTTCCATTGCCAGACCATATCAATAAAGATAGAGTTATTTCACATATTCCACCAGAAAAGGACGTAGATGGTTTCCGTAAAGACAGCAAATATACACCATGTACTCCATTAGGAATTGTAGAAATATTAAAAAGATGTGTAAATATTGCTGGTAAAGATTGTCTGATTATCAATCGCAGTGACATTGTTGGCAAGCCATTAGTAAATCTATTACTGAACGAAGATGCTACAGTAACAATCGCTCATTCAAAAACACGGGACTTAAAAGAGAAAATCAAACAAGCAGATATTATAATCACAGCAGTCGGAATTCATAACTTTATTACAAAAGATATGGTTATGGATAACAAAATCTATATCGATGTATCCATGAATAAAGTAGATGGAAAATTGTGTGGTGACATTTCAAAAGATTCTTACGATTCTGATGCATTAATTACACCTGTGCCAGGTGGTGTAGGATTATTGACAAGAGCAATGTTATTGAAAAATGTGTTGAAAAGTTATACAAGAGGAATGTAAATGATTAATATAGATGATTATAAAGTAAATAAAAATGTAAATACAGAATTGCTTAATAAAAATGGATTCCGATACGGTACATTCAAATGTTACATATATAAAGATATTATACAGCTAATTATACATATAGATGTAGAAAACAAGGCATGGGAATACCAAGTTTATGATGTAGATCATGATTCTTTATATATATCATACTACAACAGAGAATATGGTAAAAGTGATGTTGTAAAAGCGATAGATAAGAAGATTAAAAAGATTATGAAAGAAATGGAAAAACAAAATATTATCGTTAAAGAATGGGAGGATGTTGATGAATAAAGTTGCACAATTTGAGAAAGTAAGTTTTGAACAGTTTAGGAAGGATTGGATTGATACATTTGGTGATAAAAAGAACGTAGACATTAAAGAAATATACGATAATATTGAATTACCGATAAGAGCAACAAAAGGTTCTGCCGGATATGATTTTAAATCACCGATTAAATTTACATTACAACCGAATTGTACGATTAAAATTCCTACTGGTATCAGATGTAAAATGGAAGATGGATGGGTACTTAAAATATATCCGAGAAGTGGTCTTGGATTCAAATATCGTATACAACTCAATAATACCGTAGGTATAGTGGACGAAGATTATTTTTATTCTGATAACGAAGGACATATCTTTTTGAAATTTACAAACGATACAAATGAAGCAAAGATTTTGAAGATTAATGCCGGAGACGGGATTGCACAGGGAATATTTGTTGAATATGGTATTACATATGACGATAATGCAGACGGTATTAGAAACGGTGGATTTGGAAGTACCACAAACAATTCATAGAAGAGGTGGTATAAATAAGTTGTAATTATTTAACGCCAAAAGACCTTCAGAAAAAACTTGATTGTAGTAAAAATACTGTATATAATTTATTAAAGTACTCAAATATCCCAAAAGTCATTATAGGGAAAAGATATTATATCCCAGAATCGTCATTTGATGATTGGATGATAAATAACATTGGTGGAAAAATTAAAATAAATAAAAATTTTTTCTAATTGTGGAAAAATATTGTGGAAAAATTTTTATAATATCTCATAAATGGCTTAAAATCAAGTGAAAATAAGGATTAACATA
>NZ_JBNPOQ010000008.1:0-131587 GCF_050315235.1 Bariatricus sp. SGI.019
TATTACCTCAAGTACTTGAACTACTTTTTCTTCCTCTACTGTCAATTCATGAAACATATCCGAATGCTTCTCTAAAAGCTGTTCTACCCAGTGTAAACCATTTCCTCTTCCTTCACCTTTTGTGGAATATCCTTTCTGTGTCAAAACAGAGATTTCTGGTAGACAATTACAATTATTCTCTATACGAAAAATAACCCCTTTGACAGTCTTTTTTATAACAATTTGTATTTTTCCATCTTCTATCGACTCTGTTTCTTCAATCGCATTATCAAGAAATATCCCCAATATTCGGACCAAATCCTCCATGTCCTTGTATTTTACATTCAGATTTTCAGCTATATTTACCTGCACTTCTATATTCTTCGCAAAAACCAACAACAATTTTTCATACAAAAATCCTTTTAATTCCATTGGTTTGATATTCTTCAAACTTTTCCATGCTATAGATTGACTCTCTTCCCTTCCTTCTTGCAAATATATCTTTTGATAAAAAAATTCACGCAAACCTTCCATCTCATTTTCTCTGATAAATCCTGACATAGTAGACAATATATTTTTATAGTCGTGACGAAATGCCCTTGTTTCTTCTAACATCTTTTCAAGGTTCTCTACATAGCTTTCTAATATTTTCTGTTGATGAATCATAGCTTTTTGCTTTTCTTCTTCCTCTATACTCTTCGCAACATTCAAAAGAACCCAAGATATTATTACCAAACTTATAAAAAACAAGAAGCTATTAAACATTAACATGTTTTTTGAATATCCAACCTTCTCTCCTAATGTTATATTCATCAGAAAGATAGAAAGAAATATTATTATATTTATAACAAGTGCCAACTGTACTTTCGAAGATATTTCGGTAAATATTCTCTGGACCATTTTGCGAGAATAGATAACCTTACGTAAAACACACAACCCAGTGTATGATAACAAAGCATATATCATCGAAAAAATAAATGTATATTTTTCGCTTATCACATCCCGCGGTATTCTCAAAAACACATCAATAAAAACTAGCATTACATTATTTCCTATAATCGCAATAACGTACCCCAAACAAGCCATAAATAAATTCAATAATTTTTTTTCTTTTTCCATGGCAACAATCATTCCTAGCAATCCTGCCAACATCAAAAGTCCTGTGTCTTGTTTTATAAAAAGATGTGCCAGTATTCCTACAACTGCCACATATCCAATAAGTATCAGATACTCTGTCCTTCGTAACGGTTTACTCAGTAAGCCAGTTGCCCCTATGACTACACAAAGTCCCGATAATACTCCATTTATTAAGATCATACAACTCACACCATTTCATTACTAATCTCTTAACAGGTTCCTCATTTCTCTATATGAGACCTCTACCTTTAATCCTCCTGGCATTAACGCGTAATGATTCTTCTTATCTATTTCTCGAATCTTTTTTTTCTGCACAATGCAAGATTTATTCACATAAATAAAATCTCCACCCAATATTTCAAACATTTTTTTCAATGTTTCTTTTATTTTTATTTTTTGACTCGTTGTATAGATATCAATCATATGAGTACTTTTAATTGCCTGTACCATTACAATATCTTCAATAGGAATCTCTATCATCCGGCTTCCCGATTCCAGCTTCACCGATGGGCGCACATCTACCTCTCTGGATTTCTCTATTTTCTGAAATATCCTATTCATCCTTCTCTCAATTCTTGCGCTCATTTTATCTGCAAGGAAATCCTGTGGCTGTTTCACAATATAATCTACAATTTCAAGTTCATACTCAAAAGCTTTGTATGCCAGTTCCTCACAAGATGTCAAAAATACAATGTAACTGTCTTTCATATTCTTTTTTATCTCTTTTGACAGCTGAAATCCATCCATAGCATATCCTTCCAACTGTATATCTAAAAAAAACAATGCCGGAGATTCCCCATATTTTTTTACATCAAATAAAGTGTATTGTGGATTTTTTCGAGCCGACACAACCTTGGCATCCTTATGTGTGTTTGTAATATATTTTTCTATAATTCGCTTGAAATATAAAAGCTGTTTTTCCTGATCTTCACATATATATATTTGAATCATAAATTCCTCTCACGTATTTTTATAAATAGACGATATACTAATACTACTATATATAATTCCAAAAACAAACGTATTATCTTATAACTTTTTCTTCCGCTTTCACATTTTTCCATAATTTTTACTTTGTCCAATCACAGCGGATACCCGTTCTCTTATGTCAGCTATGCTTTTTTGAATTACTGTTGTAAGACCATATCAAACCATTGTTTCCCTACAAATGTCCGCAAATAAAGAAATCTATGATTTATGAAAAGGAACATCGAGAGAATCCATTTGTAAAGAAAAGTGGTGCTGGAGTTCAACTCCAGCACCAACTTTATCTACATCCCTTTATTTCTTACCATGCAAACTTTTTCTCAAAGTAAGCATCCAAATCTTCTATTTTAACTCTTTCCTGTTCCATGGTGTCTCTGTCACGTACGGTTACTGCTCCGTCTTCTTCGGAATCGAAATCGTAAGTTACACAGAATGGTGTTCCGATCTCGTCCTGGCGGCGGTAGCGTTTACCAATGTTGCCACGTTCATCGTATTCGCAGTTATACTTCTTGCATAACTGTGCATATACTTTTTCAGCGCCTTCATTTAACTTTTTAGAAAGTGGAAGGACTCCAATCTTTACTGGTGCAAGTGCCGGGTGGAAGTGAAGGACTGTTCTGGTATCTCCGCCTTCTAATTCTTCTTCGTCATATGCGCTGCAAAGGAATGCCAGCACCATACGGTCAGCACCCAGTGATGGTTCGATAACGTATGGAATATATTTTTCTTTCTTCTCATCATCAAAGTAAGACATATCCTGCTTAGATACATTCTGATGCTGAGTCAGGTCGTAATCTGTTCTGTCTGCGATTCCCCATAACTCGCCCCATCCGAATGGGAAGAGGAATTCTACGTCTGTTGTTGCACGGCTGTAGAAGCAGAGTTCTTCTGGTGAATGATCACGTGGACGTAACTCTTCGTCTTTAATGCCAAGAGCCTTCAGCCAGTCAAGGCAATACTTCTTCCAGTATGCATGCCATTCAAGGTCTGTTCCCGGTTCGCAGAAGAATTCCAGTTCCAT
Source organism: Bariatricus sp. SGI.019 (assembly GCF_050315235.1). Lineage (NCBI taxonomy): Bacteria > Bacillati > Bacillota > Clostridia > Lachnospirales > Lachnospiraceae > Bariatricus > Bariatricus sp. SGI.019. The sequence goes on from NZ_JBNPOQ010000008.1 coordinate 3,125, forward strand.
CTGCTCAAATTCTCTGGTACGGAATGTAAAGTTACCAGGTGTAATCTCATTACGGAAAGATTTACCAATCTGGCAGATACCAAATGGAATCTTCTTTCTTGAAGTACGCTGTACATTCTTGAAGTTTACGAATATTCCCTGTGCAGTCTCAGGTCTCAGATATACCGTATTCTTTGCATCTTCTGTAACTCCCTGGAATGTCTTGAACATCAGGTTAAACTCACGAATCTCCGTAAAGTTATGCTTTCCACATGTTGGACATGGAATCTCATGCTCCTTGACAAATGTCTCCATCTGTTCATGGCTCCATCCATCAATACTGTCTCCAATATCGATACCGTTCTCATGTGCATAATCTTCAATCATCTTATCTGCACGAAAACGCTCATGACATTCTTTACAGTCCATCAATGGATCACTGAATCCGCCAAGGTGTCCGCTTGCCACCCATGTCTGTGGATTCATAAGGATTGCACAGTCAACACCAACATTATATGGATTCTCCTGTACAAACTTCTGCCACCATGCTTTTTTGACATTGTTCTTTAACTCTACTCCGAGGTTTCCATAGTCCCATGTATTTGCAAGCCCTCCGTAAATCTCAGATCCTGGATATACAAACCCCCTGGATTTCGCCAATGCCACGATTTTGTCCATTGTTTTTTCTACCATATCCTCATCCTCACCTTCTGTTTTTTATACTTGCAGAATCTGCTTCCGATAACTTTCACCGGATGCACGACAACTGAAATGTATAATTGTAAACTATTATACATTTAACTGTATATCTTTTCAAGGTGTTATTTACTGAAATCTGGGAAAATCAGGCAATCGGAGAAAAGTCTCTCATATCCTTGTGTTGCTCCTAATTCCATATAATCCATATTGTGAGCTAATTCTTCCATTTCTCGCTTTACCTGAGCTGACATCAGTGCCATATATGCGCCTGTCTTCGAGGAGTTTCCGACATAGACAAGCCTGTCTTCAACTTCCTGTGGCAAGATTCCTGTTCCTGTCAGACTATCCGCCGGAAGATGTGCTCCAAACTGACCGGCAATCATCACTTTATCCAGATCTTCCATCTGGATTCCAGCTTTATTCAGAAGAGCTATAAATCCGGACAGAATTGCCCCTTTTGCAAGCTGTACCTGGCGTACATCTCCTTGCGTGATGAGAAGCTTTTCAGGACTCTCTGTCATGATAAATTCTCGTTTTCTTCCATCTAACTGGAGCATCGGATAACGGTAATCTGTTTCTTCTAATTTATCTTTCTTAATAAACGCACCATCCTTGCGTACCAGACCAGACTTTAACAATTCCTTTACCACTGCAAGAATACCGCTTCCACACACACCGATTGGCGGTTCATCGCCAATGACTTTTAGCTTCACACCTTCTTCGGTGATCTCTACATCCTCAATGGCACCCTCTGCCGCACGCATGCCGGAACTGATATTCATTCCTTCCAGAGCCGGACCAGCTGCACAAGAACAGCACAAGAGCTTTCCATGACTGGACAATACGATTTCTCCATTGGTTCCAATATCAATGAATAATACATTGCCTTTTTCTTTCTCCAACTCACACACATAAGCGCCAGCCACAATATCTGCCCCTATATACGCGGAAACGGATGGAAGACAATAAAGCCTTGCTCCCTTCGCCGCATGTATTCCAATCGAATCAGCTGGAATATCCTTTGATTTTACGAACATTGGAGCATACGGTGCCCTTCCGATCGGAGTTGCATCTATTCCCAGAAGCATATGCATCATCGTACAGTTGGCACCTACCGTAATTTCATAGATCTGTTCTTTTAAGACTCCTGCCTGTCCGCAAATATCCTGAATCATATCATTAATGGATTCCACAATAGCACCGCGAAGTTTTTCTACTCCATCCAGAGGATGCTCTAATTCATAGGTAATTCTCGTAAGAACATCCAGTCCAAAATGCTTCTGTGCATTAATCATAGATGCATTAGCCAGCTCTTTCCCTGTATGCATATCAATCAATGCACATACGACAGTTGTCGTTCCAATATCAATTGCTACACCATACAAGGAATCTGAAGTGTCACCTTCTTCAACCTGTATCACTTCACCATTATGCAGAACAACTGTAACCTGTCCCGGGGCGAATGTCGCAGACTGAAGAGCCGGAAAACTGATATTATCCATTCTAAGCTGCTCTTTTATCTGGTCTTCCCAAGGGGTCTGGTCGCTTAATGTGGGTTTATGAATCTCTATTACTCGTTTTTCAATATCACAGTCAAATGTAAAATCCGGGATATAGCCCGTAGTCAGAACCTCATGTTTCCGTTCTTTTCCAAGAAGTTCAATCTCCAGATCATCTTCCGGTCTGACCAGACAGGACAGACGGATTCCTGCTTCCAGTTCTTCAGATTTCAAAAGCTTTCTCTCCGTCTCACAGGCCTCTGGGATATTTCCGCCAAGAATCTTCACACGGCATTTCCCACATACTCCTTTCCCATTACAGGGATTGTCCACAAATATCTTCTCAGCAAGAAGAATCTCCAACAATGTTTTTCCTACTGTATACTCATAACTCTTTCCTGCCGGCTGTACTGTTATCTTAGGCATCAGCTAGTACCTCTTCTTTTAATGTTTTTAAAATTGTCTGTATATTCGCAAGCGGTGACTTTGTTCCCAGACCACACGCCGGTGAAATGATATCCGAGCCGCCGGCAACACAGCTGCGAGTCAGCTTCGCCACACGCTCCGGATCTCCAAACTCCAATGCATAGGTACTGACATTTCCCATCAGAACACGATCTTCCAGATGCTTTCTTGCCTCAGACATTGGCACGACAGAGTCGAAACTTAATGCATCACTGTGTACCATATCAATCTGTTTATATACACTTTTCATCTGTCCACAGATATGCACGATAGTTCCCATCTTCTCATCCTGAAGTCCATCCAGAACCATATTCAGATATTTTACTGCATATTCTTCAAAATATTTTGGCCCCAGAATCTCTCCTGTACCACTCGGATCTGAGATTGCAATAACATCTGCTCCAGCCTCGATCTGTGCTCTGGCAAAATCAATAATCTGCTCCGTCACAAACGTCATATATTCATGGGCCTCTTTCTTGTGTTTTCTGAGATCCTTATAAAAATTCACAGGTTCCATTACAGAACTTGCTGTACTGATTGGTCCGGTAATATTTCCAACGATTGGTACATCCAGATTCTTAGCTTTTAAAATACGGATAGCATCTAAAACTACCTTTGCACGGCCCTCTTCATGATTTACCGGCTTTAGTTGCTTCCAATCCAGTACAGAATCGATGGCATACCCCGTCACATGAGGCTCGAATATCTTCGTTCCCATGGTCACTTCTGCCCCCATGGCCTCTGCCTCTACAGTCATACAGAACGGTACTCCCACATTTTCAAAGCATCCATTCTCATAATTCGCCAACGCAAGCTTTGCCATCATCTCAGCATCCGTATGTGCCTCCGGCCATGTCACCCCACAAGTATCCATCAACTCTGACGTAATCATATTCATCATTCCACCCGGGCAAATGCACGGAGGGCGATCTACCTCTTCATGATGGAACACTTTTTCCAAACGTTCTTTCTCTGTCAACATGTATTGCCTCCTTATTACGCAATTCCCATCAAACGCTTAGCAAGCTTCACCGCTTCTACTGCATTTACAGAATATCCATCTGCTCCGATCTCATCTGCATATTTCTGAGAAATCGGACTTCCACCAACCATAATCTTGAACTGATCACGGATCCCACGCTCTTTTAACTTATCTATAACGGTCTTCATACCAATCATGGTAGTTGTCATCAGTGTTGACATACAGATAATAGAAGCACCTACTTCCACTGCCTTATCTACAAAATTATCTAACGGGACATCTCTTCCTAAATCATACATTTCAAACCCTGCTGTGTCCAGCATAATCTTTACAAGATTCTTACCGATATCATGGGTATCTCCTTCTACTACACCGATAACAACTTTTGGTTTTTCTACACCGGTATCATCCGCAGGAAGATGCGGACGAAGCACGTCTAATCCTGCATACATTGCATCAGAACAGAGCAATACATCCGTAACGAAATATTCTTCTGCATCGTACAAATCACTCGCCTTATTCATTCCATCTACAAGTCCATCCATAATACCATCAAACGCTGGGTATCCTGCTTCCAGATATTCATTCGCAACATCTACGACCTCTTCGTCCTCCATTTCAACTACACATTCAGATAACGCTTCCAGTAATTCCTCTTTTGATCTTGCCATGATCATTTCCTCCTAAAACTTATTAATCAAGATTAACATCTATTGATTCTATAAACTACCTCTTAATCTTCTTGCAATCCTTTCGGCAGACATCCTATTTTCGCACCACGCCCATATTTTCTTGCTGCATAGATAAGAGCTTCCATATTCTCTTTAGATGTACCAAACGGCGTCTGACATCCGACGTTAAGCTGGAATCCTTTTGGACTGTCTCCTGCCTTTTCAATACATTCTTTACAGGACGCAATCACCTCATCAATCGTACCATTTAACATAACATCTACTGGCGGTACATTTCCCATTAACATCACTTTATCTCCAATCGCTTCTTTTGCCTCAGCAAGATCTTCGCAATTATCTATACTAAATGCACATACTCCACTATTTGCAATGTCGTTCCAGATTGGTTTCGTTTTTCCACAAATATGGATCATAGGCGGCTGTCCTGTTATTTCATAAAGTCCATCAATCATCTCTTTCAAATATGGATAAGAAAACTCATCGAACTGCTTTTTACTCAAAATATCCGAGCAGGTTACCGGATCAGATATAAATACAGAACATGGCCCAAATTCTTTGCAAAATGCTTCTACCCATTTTAATGAACATTCATTGGAAAGTTTCAAAAGCTTTTTCAGCATTTCCGGATTTTTTCTGGTATCTCTTAACATTAAATCCACCGGCCTGATCGCAGCTGCACATGACACTGGCCCTGTCACACCTGTGCTGATTGGATATTCGGGTAATCGTTTTTTTAATTCTTTTGCCATATCAAGCATTGGGGTAAGAACGGGATTGTCATATGGGTCCACTACTTTTAATTTATCAAAATCTGCATAATCCATAAGGACATGTTCTTCGATTCGAGGCACTCCGTATTCTGGTGTGAAAAGTTTCGATCCAAGTGCTACTCCAATGGTTCTTAAATCCGGCCCAACTCCAAATCCAAAATTGTTATATGTCACATCCTTCTCCCTGATGACCTTTGTCATAACTTCCGGATCTTCGCTCATTTGTTTCGTTGAATATCCCATCAGATCGGCAATCGCCATCTCTGGGGCAAGAATTCCATATGGAATGCAGTCCACTTCCTCCCCTTTCATGTATGCTGCCATACGTTCAGAAGGTGTCATCTCTTCTTTCTGTTCATTCATCAACTTTTTCAGCTCTTGATAATCCATTTTTTACCTCCTAAAATAAAATACGGTACGAAAAAACAGCGTAAACACTGCCTTTCCCCACCGAAATCTCCTGAAAATATATAGCAGGTCTCCTGACTCGACTTCATCCTCTGGATTTCCTTCCCCAAAAGTAAAACATCTTGAGTGGTCAATAAAACCATCGTCCGTCACACAGTAGAGCGGGCTGCTCCGGACTCTCACCGAATTCCCTTTTCAACAATTCTCATTGTCACTATATACGTTTACATTTCAAGTTTATCATGTGAATTAACATTTTCCAAATCGGTTATTTCTATAATAAAAGTCTTATATAGATAGTTTCTATTCTACGGGTTTTTCATCTCTAAATGATTCATTCACTTTATGTATTCGTTCTGACAAACTATAATACAGATAAATATATTACAGGAAACGCTGCTTGAAAAAGAATAACATCAGAGAGGAGCTTCGCACACCAACAGATCTGGTCGGATGCGAGGCTCCCCTTTTATGTATATTTTTATCCTAATTTTGTCAATTGTTCTAATATCTCTAATGACTTAAATCTTTTTCCTACGTAAGTTTCCAGATATCTTCCGGTCACTTTTCCCAGTTCCCAAAGCACTTCATCAGATACGGTAAAGGTATATAGTTTTTCCACCGGCGTTCCCACAATATATTGAAGCGTATAGATTGTAGAGGGATTCAGCACCATTCCATCCGAAACATCTCTTCTGCATCTGTCACAGAGCAGACCTCCACGTCTAACACTGAACACCATTGGTCTTTCTCTGTCCCCGCATCCTACACACTGGAATACCTGTGGTCCTTCTCCATTGATACTGACCGTTTTCAGCTCATAGATATACCGAATCAGCCGGTTTGGTATATGGGGATTTACAAGCGCCCGAAGAGTCTGATACAAAAGCTTTAATAGCTGAGTCTCATCGTTAGCTTCTCTTGCATAATAATTGGCCAGCTCCATAAAATAGAATCCGTAATATGCCCCTTCAACATCCATACGCAGCTCCTGAAAGTAATTGGAAATAGAGGCCGACACCAATGTATATGATGTCCGCCCCTCATAAACTGTAAATTCTCCGAAGGAAAATGGACTCGTTACTCCCATCAGTGCACTGTTAGGCCTTCTTGCGCCGCGGGCAAATGCTGCAATCTTCCCTCGTTCTTTTGTCAGAATTACCACTCGTCTGTCATATTCGCCGACAGGAGCTGCCTGCAGGACCAGGCCTGTCACTGTAATCTGATTCACCGTTTATTCCACCTTCATGGTCTTTTATTATCTGTTTACAAATCTGCATTCCCTTATAGCAAAGATAATCTGTCACTTTTCCCGTCTCCAGAAAACGCTCCCAGTACTCTTCTTCCATGAAATCACCTCATCCTCTGTTGATAGGATTAGGTTCTCCCAGAAAAGGCTGATTTTATTCTTCATCCCGATATCCAAAATTTTTCATTAGATATTCGCTGTCTCGCCAGTCCTTCTTTACCTTAACCCAGAGTTTCAGATTCACTTGACAATCCAGCATTTTCTCAATCTCATAGCGGGCTGTGCTGCCAATCTTTTTCAACATATTTCCTTGTTTTCCAATAATTATCCCCTTGTGGGAGTCTCTCTCACAGATGATGGTCGCATTAATATGCATTACCTTCTTCTGCATCTTCATCTGGTCAATTGCCACCGCAATTCCATGTGGAATCTCATCCTGCAGACAATGAAGTGCTTTTTCGCGAATCAGCTCTGCTACGATCTGACGCTCCGGCTGATCAGTAATGGTATCCTCATCATAAAACTGTGGTCCATAAGGAAGATACTTCATGATCACTCGTATCAACTCATCCGTATTATCCCCGTTTCTTGCAGACACCGGAACAATTTCCGCAAAATCGCAGACATCCTTATACGCTGCAATTGCCGGCAATACCTCTTCCTTCTTCACACTGTCAATCTTATTAATAACCAGAATAATTGGGGTATGAACTCTCTGAAGCTGCTTGGCAATGTGCTGCTCACCTGCACCGATGAACGTCGTTGGCTCCACAAGCCACAACACCACATCCACCTCATTCAACGTCCGCTCTGCCACATTCACCATATATTCTCCAAGTTTATTCTTCGCCTTGTGGATACCCGGCGTATCCACAAACACGATCTGCCCCTCCTCCGTTGTCAGCACCGTCTGGATACGATTTCTCGTCGTCTGCGGCTTATTAGAAGTAATGGCAATTTTTTGTCCTATCAGACAATTCATCAACGTAGATTTCCCCACATTTGGGCGTCCGATCAAAGTAACAAATCCCGATTTATAATCTTTTCTCATAAAAACTCCTTAAATGGGGACGTAGTATTCTTTCAATTTACTACGTCCCCTGTTAAAAACTTGTCACAGTTTTAAACAGTTCTTTATTTTCTTCTATTTTGTCTTCGCTTCCAACTACGCACAGTTGATCTGCCTTCAATACGGCCTCTACAACTCGGTAAAGGGCGCGGATATCATCTTGTGTTGCATCTAGAATCTGACTGCGTTCTTCGCGGATCATGTCTGCGCTTACTTTATTCATGTAGAGGTTCATGGATCGTTCGCCTTTGGTTGCGGGTGTCATAGGCTGATCAATATTGCTGATGGTTCCGATGATGTATTTGGTCATGTCTCTGTCGCTTACGGTGAAGTTCTTCAGGTAATCTACAATTCCTTCGTATACTTCTATGGTGCGCTTCAGATTTGGATCACGGTAGGAAACGAAATAACCTTCTCCTATGCGGTTGAAATTGCTCATGCATCCATATGCTCCGCCTTTTACACGGATATTCTGCCAGAGATAATCGTAGCTTAGGATTACCTTCAGAATCTGAAGTGCTCCGGTATATGCAGCTCCATTATCGATGAAGTTACCGGTTCGTGCCACATACTGTACTTTTGATGCTGTTTTGAATCCTTCGTTCTTCTTTTCGCAATGGATGATGCATGGTGTCTCTTCTGGAACTTCTTTGTAAAGTCTTTCGGAAAGATTGGCAATCATCTTCTCTAATCCGTCCATTCCTTCTTTTGAAGCAGTATAACTGATCATCATGTTATCCGGACGGAATAGTTTCTTGGTAAGATTGATAAGTGTTGCTGTTATTGATTCTTTTTCTTCCTCGAAATGCTCTGACAGATCCACTATCTTCTGGTAAAAATCTATGCCATTTGTCATATCCTTGAATTTTGCGGACGGAGAAGCATAGGACAATGCCCGAAGCGCCGCTGTTGTATGCCCGGATGACTGGAATTTCATAGAGAGCCTTGACTTGGTCATTGCCAGGATTTCTTTGATTCGTTTCGTATCATTTAACTTGGAAGCAGTCAGAATCTCCCCCATCATCTCAAATGTTTTTTCAAGCTTTGGATAAAGTGCTTTTCCCTTGATTTCAAATGTTGCTTTAAATACCTTCTCCCTTATATTGGTAACATCGTTATAAAGCTCCAGTGATGTTCCAATTCCTCCGGTATGCATATTAATCTCATTAAAAAGTTCCCCGTATCCGTAATTCTCTGTATCAATGATTCCTAACACAGACTGCAAGATTCCAACATAAGGAAGTTCTTCTGCACTGACTCCTGACAGGTCGAACATCACATCTACATAGCCAATTCCATTTGTCTCAATTTCATGAAATACGACCGGAACTCCTGCCAAATTCATCTCTTCATTAAAAATCGGATCAATTTCTCTGGAAATATCTTCTCGATTTAAAACCGGGATCCGTTCCAGCGCTTCTTCACTCTCTGGTTCTGACTGGTATTCTTCCAGCTTCTTTGTCCGAGAAACCATTTCTCTGATTTCCTCATCGCCAAGGCTGGCTTTATATTCTTGTAATTTTGCATCCAGCTCAGCATCCATGCGGGCAGTACGCCCCTTCTCAGGTTTCACAATAACAATCGCACCATGAGTATTATCCAGCAGATATTTCTGGATCAAGTCCTCATAATAGCGAGTTCCCACCTGTTTTTTCAGGAACGCAAATGTATCCAATGCCTCGATATGAATGAATGGTTTGTCATCATCATATAGCCAGCTATCCATTATCTGAAGTCCATACATCAATCCCTTCGGATAATTTCCAAAATCAGCTTCTCTGTAACGGAACTCATGATAATTAATTCCCGCCTCAAGTGCTTTCTGATCCATCCCATTTTTCACAATGTCCGTCAGCACATTCTCGATAACTTCAATAAACTTATCCTTCTGATCTGCATCTGCATTCTTAGCTATTACAGAGAAAATCGGCTGATAGATTCCATTATCATAAGATCCCATAATATCCTGTCCAATTCCAGCATCCGTAAGAGCTGTCTTCAATGGCGCACCTGGCGCAGATAACAATGCGTAATCCAGAATTTCAAACGCCAGATACAATTCTCGATCTAGACTTGTACCAATTACCTTATTATAAGAAAGGTACGTATTTTCGTCTTCTGATTCATCGCTTGCTATGGAATATGGCATCTCCAATTCCTTCATTTCTGAAAAAGCTTCTTGCAAATGAATCTCTGAATCTACTACTTTTTTCTCATAATGACAAAGATATTCCCGATCCAGCCAGCATAGCTTTTCTTCCATATCCATATCTCCATAAAGATATATATAGCTGTTGGACGGATGATAATAAGTCCTGTGAAAATCCAGGAACTGTTCATAGGTCAGCTCCGGGATGACCTCCGGATCTCCACCGGATTCATTTGCATAGGATGTATCTGGAAATAATGTGTTCAGAACCACTCGGTCAAGCACACCTTCCGGTGAAGAGAATGCCCCCTTCATCTCATTATAGACCACTCCATTATAACTTAATTTGTCATCTGCAGAATCCAGTTTGTAGCTCCAGCCTTCCTGACGGAATGTCTCTTCATGCTCATAGATATTCGGATACAGTACCGCATCCATATATACATGCATGAGATTCTGGAAATCCTTATCGTTACAGCTTGCCACTGGGTACACTGTTTTATCCGGATAAGTCATTGCATTTAAAAATGTATTGAGCGACCCTTTCACTAATTCTACAAATGGATCCTTGGCCGGGAAGTTCTTTGATCCGCACAGCACAGAATGTTCCATGATATGTGGCACTCCGGTACTGTCACTGGGCGGAGTACGAAAACCGATACTAAACACCTTGTTCTCATCGTCATTTTCTATCAGAAGAACTCTTGCGCCACTCTTCTTGTGCCTCATCAAATAACCTTTAGACTGAATTCCCTTCAATTCTTCTTCCTTGATCAAGTCATATGTCTTCAAATCTCTGATGCTCATAAGATTTTGTTATCTCCTTTCTTCCGGTGTCATCACGACTACACCTATAGCATTATAACATCTTTTTTTCAATGGTTGAACCCTGTTTTATACTTTTGCCTATACAGAGTATTTTATCCAATTTAATCCCAGGTTACAAGCAGATTAGGAAAGGATTTTCATTAACAAAAAAACAGAAGTCTCTTTCGAAACTTCTGTTTTTTATCGACATTTTTATTTATCTGCGGTAACTTTACGAATCACCATCAATGTTCCAACCATTAAAACAATTCCAATTGGCAGACAGATAAATGCATTCTGTACAAATCCGGCAATTACATAAGTAACAAATGATACTGCTGCTGCCGTAATCGCATATGGAAGCTGTGTAGATACATGGTTAACATGATTACACTGCGCTCCGGCCGAAGCCATGATCGTCGTATCAGAAATCGGCGAACAATGGTCACCACATACAGCACCTGCCATACATGCAGAGATAGAGATAATCATCATCGTCTCATTTGTTCCAGAAAATACTGCAACTACGATCGGAATCAGGATACCGAAGGTCCCCCATGAAGTACCAGTTGCAAATGCCAGGAAACATGCTACAAGGAAGATGATTGCAGGAAGGAGATTCATGAATCCTCCAGCTGCATTCTGAACTACATTAGCCACATATTCTTTCGCACCCAGACTGTCTGTCATTGCTTTCAAGGTCCATGCAAATGTAAGGATCAAGATTGCAGGTACCATAGCTTTAAATCCATCTGGAATACATGCCATAGAATCAGAGAACTTCAACACTTTGCGTACTGCATAGAACACAATCGTAATTACAAATGCAAAGAAGCTTCCAAGCATAAGGCCTACAGATGCATCACTTGCAGAAAACGCCTCAATAAATCCTACTCCACTAAAGAAGCCACCGGTATATATCATACCAATTACACAACACACAATCAGAACAGCCACTGGGAAGATCAGGTCTATGACGCCGCCCTTGCTGTCCACAACATCTTCTTCTGCATTAGCATACGGACGATCCGCTGTAGTATATAGATCCCCCTGAAGTGCATTCGTTTCGTGAAGCTTCATCGGGCCATAATCCATCTTTAATATTACAATTGTAACCATCATAACAATCGTAAGTAATGCATAATAGTTATATGGAATCGCACGAATAAAGATAGAAAATCCATCCTCACCCTCAACAAATCCGGTAACTGCAGCCGCCCAAGATGAAATTGGGGCAATAATACAAACTGGTGCAGCTGTCGCATCAATCAGATATGCCAGCTTTGCTCTCGATACATTATGCTTATCTGTCACCGGACGCATAACGCTTCCTACGGTCAAGCAATTAAAATAATCATCAATAAAGATCAATACACCAAGGAGAATGGTTGCAAGCTGTGCACCTGCGCGGCTTTTGATATGTACACTTGCCCAGCGACCAAATGCAGCTGAACCACCAGCCTTATTCATCATGCACACCATAATTCCCAGAATTACGAGGAACACAAGGATTCCCATATTGTAACTATCTGTCAGAACTCCGACAATACCATCCTGAAATACATGAAGAACAGTCTCCTCAAACGTAAAACCAGAATAAAATACGCCTCCAATTAAAATACCAATAAATAATGAACTGTATACTTCCTTTGTAATCAATGCAAGTACAATTGCGACGATTGGCGGAACCAGTGACCAGAAAGACGCATACATCTTTGGCACATACTCAGCCGCTTCATCTGCAGCAAATACGGTCATTGAACTACAAAGAAGAATACACAGAAGGGTCATCACACCCCACATTGCTTTTTTCTTTCCTCTCATTGCTAAAATTCCTCTCTTTTGCTTATATATTGAAAATAAAAATACCATGAACAACGCTTACCGGGCGCGCTCATGGCATAACAGATCAATACTGTGTCATACATCCATGATAGCGCTCCACTGTTGTGACAGTCTGCAGCATGTTCTGACTGCAGCCCAGAAATCCTATTGGGAGAATAGAATTTCTTCGGCAGATCCCCCTTTTCTAATCGGCAGTCCTCCCAGACTATTGCCACAAAGTACTTATGAAATCTGCGCCTCTATCAAGTCTCATTATTCATATAACAAAGTTGTATCATTTTTATAAGGAAAAGTCAACCAATGATATATAATTTAGCAATGATTTGCATAGATCTGTGATCATAAATAAGGCGGCCGCTTTCGCGACCGCCCGTATTACCTTACAACTGAATCTTATTCTTCTGTTCCGTACAGAGTAACCAGTTTCTTCAGATATGCATATCTTTCCATAGCCTCAGCTTCGTTTCTAGCGAATAACTTCTCAGCTTTTGCTGGATTTGCTCTCTTCAGTGCATTGTAACGAACTTCTCCGTCAAGGAATGCCTGGTAATCTTCCTGCTTAGGCTCTTTGCTGTCAAGTGTGAACTTGCCGCCTTCTGCTGCAGGATTGAATCTGAAGTTGTTCCAGTATCCACATTCTACTGCTAATGCTTCCTCAGTCTGAGCTTTGCTCATACCTTTCTTGATACCATGGTTGATACATGGAGCGTAAGCGATGATCAGTGATGGTCCTGGATAAGCCTCTGCCTCTGCAATTGCTTTTACAGTCTGGTTGAAGTCTGCGCCCATAGCGATCTGTGCTACGTATACATAACCATAACTCATAGCGATACCAGCGAGGTCTTTCTTCTTAGTCTCTTTTCCGCCTGCTGCGAACTGTGCTGTTGCACCTGTCTTAGTAGCCTTAGAAGACTGTCCACCTGTGTTAGAGTAAACCTCTGTATCAAATACCATGATGTTGATGTCTTCACCACTTGCTAATACGTGGTCAACACCACCGAATCCGATATCGTAAGCCCATCCGTCACCACCGAAGATCCACTGGGATTTCTTAGCAAGGAAGTCTTTATTCTTAACGATGTCTTTGCATGTCTCGCAATCACATCCGTCTAATGCTGCAACTAATTTATCTGTAGCATCTCCGTTAGATACACCACAGTTAAATGTATCCAGATATTCCTGGCAAGCTGCTTTTACTTCTGCAGAAGCTGCATCAGATGCTGCAACAGTCTCAACTTCTTCTTTCAGTCTCTTTCTGATTGCTTTCTGAGCAAGTAACATACCATAACCAAACTCAGCATTGTCTTCGAATAAGGAGTTAGCCCATGCAGGTCCCTGTCCTTTTCCGTTTACTGTATATGGTGTAGATGGTGAAGAGTTACCCCAGATAGAAGAACATCCTGTTGCATTAGCAATGTACATTCTGTCACCGAATAACTGTGTGATCAACTTAGCGTAAGGTGTCTCACCACAACCTGCACAAGCGCCTGAGAACTCTAAGAGTGGCTGTTTGAACTGGCTTCCCTTAACAGTCTCTGGTTTAAACTTAGCAACAACTTCTGGTTTAACTGGAATCTCTCTACCGAAATCAAATACATCCTGAGATGCTGCATTTGCTTCCAGATTCTCCATAACAAGAGCTTTCTCACCCTTCTTACCTGGACATACGTTAGCACATGAACCACATCCTGTACAGTCAAGAGCTGATACAGTCATAGTGAACTTCATACCTGGCATACCAATCATATCGATTGCCTGTGTTCCTTCTGGAGCTTTTGCAAGTTCATCCTCTGTAAGAGCAACCGGACGGATAACTGCGTGAGGACAAACATATGCACAACGGTTACACTGGATACAATTTTCAGATTTCCATACCGGAATATCTACTGCAATACCACGTTTCTCGTATGCTGCAGTACCAGATGGTGTAGAACCGTCTACATAATCATTGAATGCAGATACTGGAAGTGTGTTACCTTCCTGTGCGTTAACTTTTGCCTGAATATTCTTAACGAATGCAACAACATCATCTTTTCCGCCTTTAACTTCTGGTGCAAATAATCCTTCATCTGCACAAGACTTCCAAGACTCTGGAACTTCTACTTCAACTACCTGCTTAGCACCAGCATCAATAGCATCGTAGTTCATCTGTACGATCTTATCACCTTTTCTTCCGTAAGTAGCCTTAGCTGCTTTCTTCATCAGATCGATAGCTTCTTCTTCTGGAATGATAGCTGCCAGTTTGAAGAATGCAGACTGAAGAACGGTATTGATACGTCCGCCAAGTCCGATCTCTTTACCAATCTTAATACCATCGATGGTGTAGAACTTGATGTTGTGGTCAGCGATAAATGCTTTCACCTGTCCTGGCAGATGTTTCTCCAGACCTTCTATATCCCATGGGCAGTTCAGAAGGAATGTTCCACCGTCAACTAATTCCTGAACCATGTTGTATTTATTTACATAAGATGGATTGTGACATGCTACAAAGTTTGCTTTGTGAATCAGGTAAGTAGATTTGATTGGCTTCTTACCGAAACGCAGATGAGACATTGTAACACCGCCAGACTTCTTAGAGTCATAATCAAAATAAGCCTGTGCATACATATCTGTATTGTCACCGATAATCTTGATAGAGTTCTTGTTAGCACCAACAGTACCGTCTGCTCCAAGACCCCAGAACTTACAGTTGATTGTTCCTTCTGGTGTTGTAACAAGTGGTGCACCAACTTCCAATGAAAGATTCGTCACATCATCTTCGATACCAATTGTAAATCTAGCCTTGTCTGTATTATTAAATACTGCAACGATCTGTGCAGGTGTTGTATCTTTAGAACCTAATCCGTAACGTCCGCAGTTAATCGGAACAGCGTCGAACTTAGATCCCTTCAGTGCAGAAACAACATCCAGGTATAATGGCTCGCCCTGAGCTCCTGGCTCTTTTGTTCTGTCAAGTACATTAATATACTTCACTGTATCCGGAATCACATCGATCAATGCCTGTGCGCAGAATGGTCTGTAAAGACGAACCTTAACAACACCAACTTTTTCTCCTGCTGCTGTCAGGTAATCGATCGTCTCTTCGATTGTGTCACAAACAGAACCCATAGCAACGATAACTTTCTCAGCATCTGCTGCTCCATAGTAGTTGAACAGTTTGTAATCTGTACCAATCTTAGCATTAACTTTGTCCATATACTCCTGAACGATAGCTGGCATAGCATCGTAATATGGATTACATGCTTCTCTTGCCTGGAAGAAAATATCCGGGTTCTGAGCAGAACCTCTCTGGCATGGGTGATTTGGATTCAGGGCGTGATTTCTGAATTCATCAATAGCATCCATATCTACCAGATCTTTCAGATCTTCATAATCCCATGTCTCAATCTTCTGAATCTCGTGAGATGTACGGAATCCATCAAAGAAGTTGATAAATGGAAGTTTTCCCTTTAATGCTGCACAGTGTGCAACAGGTGTCAAATCCATAACTTCCTGTACACTTGACTCACAGAGCATTGCTGCACCAGTCTGACGACATGCATATACATCAGAGTGATCTCCGAAGATTGACAATGCGTGACTTGCAAGGGCACGAGCGGATACGTTAAATACTCCTGGAAGCTGTTCACCTGCTACTTTATATAAGTTAGGAATCATTAACAATAATCCCTGGGATGCTGTAAATGTTGTTGTTAAAGCTCCAGCTGCTAATGAACCGTGTACTGCTCCGGCTGCACCTGCTTCTGACTGCATCTCTGTTACCTGGACAGTCTGTCCAAATATGTTCTTTCTACCTTCGGTAGCCCACTCATCTACGTGTTCAGGCATAACAGATGATGGGGTAATTGGGTAAATAGCTGCAACCTCAGTATAAGCATATGACGCATGAGCTGCTGCCTGGTTACCATCCATGGTCTTCATTTTTCTTGCCATTTTTGCTGTTCCTCCTTAAAAAAGTGATACAAATTTTACAATTTGACGTGTATTATAATTATAGTCCCTAAGTATTTAAAAGTCTAGTGATTCTTATGGTTATTTTTGTTCCTTTTTTGATACAAACCGAGTATAATCTGTTTTTATATCAGCTTTATTATAGACAATTCGAATATGTTTTATAAGGCTTTCTTATAGATTGTCTGACAATTTCTTGACAAGACAGGAAGTTTCGAGTATACTAAAGAAGAGGATTGAATTAGGCGAGGATGCTCTCATAAACTTTGTGAGAGCATCCTTTTTTATTTCATATCTCAAATAATGAAGAGAATGGAGTGTTATTATGAGTAGCAACGAGAAAAAACCTTCAGCCAATTTTGGTTCCCGATTTGGCTACATCATGGTGGCGGCAGGTGCTGCTATCGGACTTGGAAACATTTGGAAATTCCCTTATCTTGCCTACGGCGGTGGCGGTGGCGCATTTATTGTTGTGTACATCATCCTTTGTATCGTACTCGGTCATCCTGTTGTTGAGATGGAGACGGCAATCGGACGTTACGCAAAGACAAACGCAATTGACGCTTACGGAGTTGTAAATCCAAAGTATAAATTTGTCGGATTTGTCAATGTACTTTGTACCTTTTTGATTGATATGTACTATATCATCGTCAGCGGTTATGTATTAAAATATGCTGTTACTTACCTTACAGGTGGACATTTTGGTACTGATAAGACTGCATATTACATGAACTTTATCTCTGACCCGATTGAGCCATTGATTTATGCAGGAATATTAATGATCATTATCGTACTTTTATTATCCAAAGGTATTACAGAACTGGTTGAAAAAGTTACAAAAGTAATCATGCCTTTGCTGTTTGTATTACTTCTTATCTGTGGATTCTGGGCTTTATTTGCATTTGACGGTGCAATTGATGGTCTGAAGTTTTACTTAATTCCTGATTTTTCCAAATTTACCTGGAAGACCTTTGCTGATGCCTGTATGCAGGTAATGTTCTCCGTTGGTATCGGATGGGCGATCTTCGTAACACTTGGTGCCAGTGTAAAAGACAGTGCTAATATCCGGAAAGACTCTATGATGGTAACCATCTGTGATACAGCAGTTGCATTGACTGCAGGTTTTGTAATCATTCCTTCCGTTGTAGGTGCAGGTTCTGAGATGGCTGCAGGTCCATCTCTTGTATTCCTTGCTATGACAGAGATCTTCTCCACTTTACCTGGCGGTAATATCCTTGGATTCTTCTTCTTTACCGCATTGATATTCGCCGTTCTTTCCACATACTTTACAATCCTGGAAATTCCGGTAAAATGTATCGAAGAGAAGTTCCATATCAATCACAGAAAAGCAACCTGGATTACTGCAATTTTAATTTTCATCGGTGGTATCTTCTGTTCTCTGAGTCAGGGTGCTGGTCTGCTCAGCGGTGTGAAGCTCCCATGGTGGGCATATGGTTCAGGTGTTGTATATTATAATATCTATGACTGGATTGATTGTTTCTCCGGTTATGTACTTCTTCCATTAGGATGTCTCCTGACCGCATTCTACTGTTGTAAAGTATGGGGATATAAGGAATACGAGAAAGAATTGACCAAAGATGGACGTGACGGAAAGTTAAGTATGTACGATAAAGTAGTTATGACAGTTGCGGTTCCGATTCTTACATTGATCGTTATTCTGAACTGTTTCGGATTCATCAAATAATGTTCGTTTGATGCTAAAATAGTGTTAAGCATCTTTCCAATTCTTTGACCAGCTAAAAGGCAGAGAATATAATAATATAGAAGAGTAATTTTATTATCTTTTAAGGCTGCTCTCCCCCAAACGCGGGAGCAGCCTTTTTATTTAGGAGGGATGTTCATGAGTAATCACCAAGCAAACAAAACTACTTCAAATTTTGGTTCCCGATTCGGCTATATTATGGTAGCTGCCGGTGCTGCCATTGGTCTGGGGAACATTTGGAAATTTCCTTATCTTGCTTACGGTGGCGGCGGAGGCGCATTCGTATTTGTATACATCATCCTCTGCATTGTTCTTGGGCACCCTGTTGTTGAGATGGAGACAGCAATTGGGCGATATGCAAGGACAAACGGTATTGATGCCTACGGCGTCATTAATAGGAAATGGAAATTCGCAGGGGTCATCAATATTGTCTGTACTGTTATGATTGATATGTACTATATCATCGTCAGCGGTTATGTATTAAAATATGCAGTAACCTACTTATTGGGCGGCAATTTCGGCGCAGACAAAGAGGCCTATTATATGAACTTTATTTCCAAACCAATTGAACCTTTGATCTACGCAGGGATTCTAATGGCAATTACTGTACTTCTTCTGGCTGGCGGCATTACAGAACTTGTGGAGAAAGTCACCAAAGTCATCATGCCTTTACTGTTCGTACTTCTAATCGTATGTGGTATTTGGGCACTCTTTTCTTTCGAGGGAGCAATTGATGGTCTGAAATTCTATCTGGTTCCTGATTTTTCTAAATTTACCTGGAAGACATTTTCAGATGCCTGCATGCAGGTTATGTTCTCTGTCGGTATCGGATGGTCTATTTTTGTAACTTTAGGCGCCAATGTCAATGACACTGCCAATATCCGTAAAGACTCTATGATGGTAACCATCTGCGATACTACCGTAGCTTTGACTGCCGGATTTGTAATTATTCCAACGGTTGTAGGTGCCGGTTCAGAGATGGCTGCAGGTCCTTCTCTAATATTCCTTGCCATGACAGAGATATTCAGTCAGTTTCCAGGCGGTAATATCATTGGATTCTTTTTCTTTACCGCAATTATATTTGCCGTTTTATCTACTTATTTCACGATCCTGGAGATTCCGGTAAAATGTATCGAAGAGAAATGTCATATCAATCACAGAAGATCTACCGTAATCTGTGCCGTAATCATTTTCATCGGTGGAATCTTATGTTCCCTGAGTCAAGGATACGGATTGCTAAGCAACATTCGACTTCCCTGGTGGGCATTCAATACCGGCGTGGTATACTACAACGTCTACGACTGGATTGACTGCTTCTCAGGCTACGTCCTTCTGCCTCTCGGCTGCCTGTTGACCGCTTTCTATTGTTGCAAAGTATGGGGATATAAGGAATACGAAAAAGAGCTGACCAAGAATGGACGAGACGGGAAATTATCTACTTATGACAAAGTAATTATGACCGTAGTAGTTCCGGTACTTACTCTAATCGTTATCCTGAACTGCTTCGGTTTCATTTCATAAATAAGTTTTGAGACAAGAAAGGGGATAGGGGCGAACTCCCCTATCCCATAGTTACGACTTCTTCCTTCGGTTTTTCTGCCGGTTTCATCTCAATCAAATGCAGTACAGGCTGCTTATTTCCAAAAGAAGTCACAGATTCATATTCAAATCTTGCTCTGACGCGAATCCATTCTCCTTTATGAATCTCAATCTTTTTGTCTGATCTGCAAGGATATCCGTAAAGTCTGGTGTCTGCCGCACAACAAGTCATTATCTTACGAACGGGAACAAACATATTGTCTTTCATACCTCTTGGTCGAAATGACTGCGCAACAAACTCTACTTCTTTGTGAAGATACAATTCCGGGTGGTCGTAAGCATCCACATACCATACTCCAAAATCTATATCATCTATCACAATCTTATCTTGTTTTACATCGTAAGGCAGATCTTCCTCCGTAGGTTCAATGATCTTCCCATCCATTCCTTCAAAAATGAGTTGGGCCATAGGATTCTGTATCTTCAGCGCTCTTCGAAATCCACCTCGATTCACTCCCTCTGCACAACGATTCACTACAATCAATTCTGATTCCATTAACTGTTCCATCAACATATTTCTCATGTTTTTCAGATACATATCCAACGTTGTACCATCTACCGTCGAATATACTCCCTGAAGTTCCCAGTTTCTTGGATATTTGATAGCTAACAGATCTTCTAGCTTCCACATTCCATTGTATTCAATGACTACCTGCGTCGGATGGTAATTCTTTTCACAATTTTTGAAAAATGTGGCATTCAGCTGCTCAAATTCTTCAATCTTAAGCAACACCATATTTTTCTGATCCAGATATTCCTGCGAATACTCTTCTTCCCCTTCTTCGCAGAGAAGAAGAAGTGTTAATCCCGGTTCAATCCACTCCTGCTCCATCAATGTCTCTTTTACAAGAGTCGTCTTTCCGCTGTCCAAAAAACCAGTACATACAAATACAGGGATTGTTACCATACTATCACCTTCATTTCTTTCATTAAATGTGGAACAGCTTCAAAAGTTCATCTTCTTTCAGATCTGTTCCGATGACACATACTCGTCCTGTGTAATCTGCCTGTCCATCTCGCACTTCATATTCCTCCGGCACAAGATCAAATTGTTTCCATGTTCCATCTGTCATCGGAACAATTCCTTTAGAACGGAGAATTGTTCCGTAGCTGTCCGTCTCGGACAATGCTTTTACTAAGAAATCCAATTCCTCTTCTGTATATTTATGTGCTGTTTCTTTTCCCCAGCTGGTGAACACCTCATCTGCATGATGGTGATGGTGGTGATGGTCATGCTCACAGCATTCTTCATGGTCATGATGGTGATGATCATGCTCACAGCATTCTTCGTGGTCATGATGATGGTCATGTTCTTCCTCCAGAAGTCCTTCTATCTCAGCGCCATGCTCCAATGCATGCCATATAGCATCTTTACTTAATTGTTCCCAAGGAGTTGATATAATCGCTGCATCTGCGTTCTCATCCCGCAGCATATGAATGCACTCTTCCACTTTCTCATCGGTCATCATCTGCGTACGGCTAACAACAATTGTAGATGCATGTTTCACCTGATCTTCAAAAAATTCACCAAAATTCTTCAAATAAAGTTTTGCTTTTTTGCCATCTACAACCGTAATTCTTCCGTCGATCTCTATCTCTGCATCTTTCTTCACATCTTCAATGGCTCTCACGATGTCAGATAATTTTCCCACACCAGAAGGCTCAATAATAACACGATCCGGCTGATACTCTGCCAATACTTTTTGAAGAGCTTTACTAAAATCTCCTACCAACGTACAACAAATACATCCCGAATTCATCTCCGTAATCTCAATTCCTGCGTCTTTCAAAAAGCCGCCATCAATGCCGATTTCACCAAATTCATTTTCAATCAATACTAGCTTCTCGCCTGTGAATACCTGATCAATTAATTTTTTAATAAATGTCGTTTTCCCAGCTCCCAAAAAGCCAGAAATAATGTCAACTTTTGTCATGTAAATGCCTCTTTTCTATCTGAATCTTCTTAATTGTAAAATACGTTACGACACATATATTACCACAATCTTTTCATAGTTGCCAGTTTTATCCTCAACTTCGACTTTAAATCTAAGCGTTCAGCCTGACAATATATAATGGCAGTATTTCCATTTTTCTGAAAATACTGCCATACATAACACAATAAATCTATATTTTTTAATTACAATAATCCACCTACTGCTAAGAACAGTGGCGCAAATACTAATGATACAATAGTCATCAATTTAATCAGAATATTGATAGACGGACCAGATGTATCTTTGAACGGATCTCCTACAGTATCTCCTACAACGGCTGCTTTGTGAGCTTCGCTGCCTTTTCCGCCATGGTTACCATCTTCAATATACTTCTTAGCATTATCCCATGCACCACCGGCATTGGACATAAAGATTGCCATCATAACACCCGTTACTAATGCACCGGCGAGAAGGCCGCCTAATGCTGCAGGTCCTAACAGGAGACCAACTGCCAACGGAGAAATAACTGCCATGATACCAGGTACCAGCATCTCTTTTAATGCTGCTGTTGTAGAGATTGCAACGCAAGACTTATAATCTGGTTTCGTCTTACCTTCCATAATTCCAGGCATCTCTCTAAATTGACGTCTTACCTCTTCGATCATCTTATATGCCGCCTTAGATACAGACTGCATTGTCATAGAAGAGAATAAGAATGGAAGCATACCACCGATCAGTAATCCGATAATAACACGGCTGTCAAGAATATCAATGCTTTCCAGTTTTACAGCTTCTGCATAAGATACAAACAATGCCAACGCTGTCAATGCAGCGGAACCGATTGCAAAACCTTTTCCCATTGCTGCAGTTGTGTTACCAACAGCATCCAGTTTATCTGTAATCTTACGTACTTCCGGATCAAGACCGGACATCTCAGCGATACCACCGGCATTATCAGCAATCGGTCCATACGCATCAACCGCTACAGTAATTGCAGTCGTAGACAACATACCTACAGCTGCCAGTGCGATTCCATAAAGTCCACAGAACTGATATGCAATAAAGATACCAATACAGATTAAAAGAATCGGGATTGCGGTAGATTTCATACCTACGGCAAGACCACTGATAATTGTAGTTGCGGAACCAGTCTCTGACTGTTCTGCAATCTCTTTTACAGATTTATAATCACCAGAAGTATAAACTTCTGTAATAATACCAATCAATAATCCTACTGCTAATCCGGCTACGATCGCAATCGCCGCTTTAAAATCACCAAAGAAATATTTGCTGAATACAAATGCTACAATCAACACAAGAAGACTGGATACATAAGATCCCATCTTTAACGCTTTATGCGGATTGGAATTCTCGTCTCCTCTTACGAAGAATGTTCCAAGAATAGAAGCAATCAATCCTAATCCTGCAATTACCAGCGGAAATACTGCACCAGCCACTTTATAATATACGATTCCAAGTGTGAGAGCAGAAATCAATGCTCCTACATATGACTCAAACAAGTCTGCTCCCATTCCGGCAACGTCACCTACGTTATCACCTACATTGTCAGCGATAACTGCCGGATTACGCGGATCATCCTCCGGAATTCCTGCTTCTACTTTACCTACAAGGTCTGCACCTACGTCAGCGGCCTTTGTATAGATACCACCACCAACACGGGCGAACAATGCGATAGAAGAAGCTCCAAGGCTGAATCCTGAAAGCACATCTACATTTCCTGTAATAAGGTAGATTGCACTTACTCCCAGGACACCAAGACCTGCTACACACATTCCCATAACTGCTCCACCGGAAAATGCAATAGAAAGCGCTTTGTTCATGCCACTTTCTTTCGCTGCATTAGCAGTTCTTACATTTGCCTTTGTAGCTACACTCATTCCAAAATATCCTGCCAGTGTAGAGAACACAGCTCCAACCACGAAGCAGACTGCAGTTACCCAGTTACCAATTCCAAAGCCAATCAAGAAAAACAGCACAGCAACAAAGATAATCAAAATCTTGTATTCAGCTGTCAGAAAGGCTTGAGCACCCTCACTGATGGAAGATGCAATTTCCTTCATTCGGTCTGTTCCTGCGTCCTGCTTGCTGACTCTTGCTGCTAAAACACCTGCAAACGCAAGAGCAATAACGCCCAACACGGGAACAATTTTCAAAAACATTTCCATAATAAAAATCCTCCCACAGATTTATTGTATTTTTATATTATCACAAAATCTGAACTTGTATATAGTTTTTTCTGATTTTTACTCATTCTTTTCTAATGTAAATGAAGAATTTTCTTCTTTTTCTATTTTAAAAAAGAAGTCAAAATTATTTTGACTTCTCCTTCGCAAGCAGCGCTGCACCCAGCGCTCCCGCATATCTTCCATGTTCTGTCGGTTCTACTTTCTGTCCAATCTTGGCAGACAGTATACTTGTAAAATATTGGCTGTGACTTAATCCACCTGTCAATATCACTTTTTCGGGCAGACTCTTTCTCTGACTGAGCTGCGACACTTTTGCTGCCACAGAATCTACCACTCCAGCCGCAATGTCTTCTCGTTTTCTTCCTTCTCCGATATAATTAATTACTTCTGATTCTGCAAATACTGTACACAGCGAACTAATCGGAAGGACCGTACCTGATTCCGCCATATCAAACAGCTCCTGCAAGGTAATTCCAAGGCGATTTGCCATAATTTCCAAAAATTTTCCAGTTCCTGCTGAACACTTATCATTCATGAGAAAATCTTGTACCATTCCATGTTCGACCAGAATCACTTTGGTATCCTGCCCCCCTACATCAATGATTGCACAGTCATTGCCCGCCATCTCTCTGCCACCCCGGGCATGACAGGTAATCTCTGTAATTACATAATCTGCGAAATCTACAGCTACACGTCCGTATCCTGTTGCTACCACTTTAGTGTCATTTGACAAAACATCGATGCCATTTTCTTTCAACTTTTCTTTAATTGTCAGAGTTGTTTCTTTGCTGCTCCATCCAGTCGGCAACACAAACTGCATCTCATGATCTCCTATTGCCACTACCTTTGATGCTGTCGACCCAATATCAATTCCTACATAATTCACTTTTTTTACCTCTTTTAGCAATATTTATCCCTTCTGGGATTGATGTCCCTCTCAACAGCTGCGATTTTCAGAATCTCTATCTCATGCTCTTTAATGCAAGTTCTGATTATATCCAGATCTTCTTCCCTTACCATCAGAGAGATTCCACAGCATTTGCTCGCAGTTCTGGGGGTAGGAGCAATGGTTGCCCGAACCCCCAGATTTTTTAATTCTTTATATAACCGCATGCCGTTATCATGATTGGGAAAAAGCACATAATGCTGTATGTTCTGCATATGTACACTTCCTTTTTGTATTTTAATTATTTAACATCTCAACAAAAGCGCTGATTCTTGTGCGAAGCTGCTGTGCATCACTGTCTGTATAATCTGTCTCAATTCCAAGAACCGGAATTCCGGCTTCTTTCATCGCACGTTCCACGAAATATCCTTCCGTATCATACAGATTACAGAACTTCAAGTTGACATCAATAATACCATCGACCTTATATTCTTTTGCAAAGCGTAAAATATCATCGATTCTTGCCTGGTTTGGAGTGAAGCATGCACAGTTAATTCCCATATATCTTTCAGCCAGCGCATCAATCTGTCCATCGATAGTTGTCTGAGTCTCGTCCACCAATCGCTCAAAATAACGTGTACCTGTACACATCTCTTCACAGACAACGACTGCGCCACTTGTCTCTACTATATTATGCAGCTTCCAGTTCGGAATTGCAAGAGGTGTACCTGTCAACATAATACGTTTTGTTCCGGCTGGAACTACACTTACTCCGTCCTGAATGCGCTGTTCCAACTCATCACACAGCTTGTTCGTCATCTGTGTAAATCTTGCCGGATCATCGTAGAATGCAATCTGTGATATCACAAGTGCATCAGTACCGCTGATTGGAAGATTCTCACTCTTACGCGTCTCATATAATCTTGCCAAAGCTTTTCTCTTCGCATTAATAAGCTTGATACTTTCTGCAAGTGATTCCTCTGTCACTTTATTGCCGGTAAATTCTTCTACTACATTTTTCAGCTCTTTAATCTCTTCGGCCCACGCTTTCACATCTTTCGCGCGTTTCATCTGCGGAAGATCCATTACATGAACCGGAACATCTTCTGACAGGATCTCCCATGCCTTCTTCTTACCATCGCAGGTTGTCTCCCCAATATACATATCTGCAATGCGGAAAAATGGGCAGGTACGGTCTAATCTTGCTCCGACAGATGCCTTGATCAACGGACAAGTATTCGTCGGAAGCACTTTCTCACCGCCTGGAACCCAGAACTGTGATCCGCCGCAAAGTCCCGTTGCAATTGCATCAGCTGCAAAAATGATCTCATCTGGTACATACACACAGAATGTACCGAATACTTTTCCACCTTTCTTCTGATGCTCGATTAATTCTGCCGGGCGAATGCCGTGAATGTCTGCTACAACCATATTGTAGTAATCCATGCACTCCGGGCGATTTTCCTGAGACAAGAAAACATCTCCAAACGCCTGCGGAAGCACCGCGCACAATTGATCATGCAGCTCAATATCCATTCCCAGATCTTCCCACATTTTACGATAATCAGCCATATTATTTTCCTCCTTGTGACTCTTTGTCGTACTTATAATTACTAGCTTAACCGTAACATGTTTGTTTTAATGGGGCAATAAATTCAGGTCAGAATATATATTGATTTTTCTTATATTATTACTAGGTTTATTTATATATTCTATACTGATAATATTTCTCGAAATCCCTCTATGCATTGATCAATCTCGCCTCTCGTATTGGAAGCACTAAAAGCAAAACGAACCGTTCCCTGTGGATAAGTATGCAATGTGCGATGTGCTATTGGTGCACAATGAAGGCCGACTCTTGTCATAATTCCATAATATTGTTCTAACTCAAAAGCAACAACCGCGTTATCCTCCTGCACGAAATCCAACGAAACAACCGCAACACGATCCTTCATTCCTTTTTTTCCCACAATACGGATGTTGGAGAATTCCTTTACATTTTCCAGAAAATACTGTGTCAACTCCATTTTCTTACGATGAATCGTCTCTATTCCAGTTTCTTCTATATACGACAGAGCCGCATGAAGGCCGATGATTCCCGGAAGATTCATAGTTCCGCTTTCATACTTGTCCGGAAGGCTTTCCGGCATCAGAAGTACATCTGACTGACTCCCTGTTCCGCCTGCGATATATGGCTTCATCTGATCATTCAGCTCTTCAGATATAAGAAAACCACCGATGCCCTGCGGCCCCAAAAATCCTTTATGCCCGGTAAATGCAAGGAAATCAACATTACATTCCTGCATATCTACTGGAATTGTACCCGCACTCTGAGCCGTATCAACAACAAAAAACAGATGATGCCTGCGGCAGATCTCTCCAATTGCCTTAATCGGGACAATGGTACCACACACATTTGAAGCGTGAAGCATAATCATTGCTTTTGTATTATTCTTAATGGCAAGCTCCACATCTTCGGGTTGAATCGTCCCATCCACTTCTGTTCTTACCACATCATAGGTAACGCCGATTGCCTCCATCTGTTTTAACGGACGCATAACTGCATTATGCTCCATCCCTGACACCAGGACATGATCTCCTGATTGCAGAAAACCTTTGATGAAGTAATTCAGAGAGTACGTAATTCCAGGTGTAAATATAACACTTCGAGAATCTTTTGCATGAAACAGACGTGCCAGCTGTTCCCGCGTATCCAGAACCGTTGCTTCCACCTCATAAGCACCTTCATAATTACCTCTGTTAATATTGAATGCCCCGTGAGTCAACAGATCAGCCATAGCTTCTGCCACTTTTGGCGCTTTTGGCCATGACGTACTGCCATTGTCAAAATAAATCTTCTCCATATTCAATCCCCACCAATACCAAACCATTCGGCGGCGCTGTCACGCCCGCTTCTGTCCGTTCTTTTGCATCTAATATTTCTTTCACCCGTTCAGGTGTATAGAAACCTCTTCCGACTCGAATTAACGTCCCCGCAATAATGCGCACCATATTATACAAAAAACCATTTCCGGTAATTCGTATGGTAATCTCAGGACCTTGCTGTTCAATCTGTATCTCCTTCACTGTACGAACAGTATCTTCCACATTCGTTCGTACATTACAGAAACTAACAAAATCATGTTCTCCGATTAGATACGATGCTCCTTGCCGCATCTTTTCTACGTCCATCGGGAAAGACACAAAGGTACTATATCTTCGTTTTAAAGGATTCGGCACAGGCGCATTATAAATGTGATATTCATACATCTTCGTCACCTCATCCTGATAACGGGGATGCCAATCCAACGGAACCTCCTCTGATCTTACAATCACAATATCCTCCGGAAGGCGTTGGTTCAATGCATACGCCATCCGTTCTGGCGGAATCGACGATTCCGTATCGAATACCGCCACATTTCCCAATGCATGCACTCCTGAATCCGTACGGCTGGCTCCTATAATACGAATCTTTTCACCTGTCAATTTTTGAAGCTTCGCATTCAACACCTCTTCAACCGTAATTCCATTCGGCTGAACCTGCCATCCACAATAATTTGTACCATCATAAGCAACAACAATTCTGACTCTTCTCATCTCATACCTCAAAAGGGACAGGGTAAATTGCAATTTGGGACGGAGTAAATTGAAAAAACCCCCGTCCCAAATTAATATCACCCTATCAAAACTACAGCAATTACATATACAATTACAACAATATAAGCCACATAATCTCTCTTTTGATAGTGGAGTGGTTTCATTTTTGTCCTTCCTTCTCCGCCGCGGTAACACCTTGCCTCCATGGCCATGGCAAGATCGTTGGCACGGCGAAAGGCGGATACGAACAGTGGAACCAGGATTGGAATCATGCTTTTTGCTTTTTGTATCATATTACCACTTTCCAGATCTGCCCCACGAGCTATCTGTGCTTTCATTATCTTGTCGGTCTCTTCCAGAAGGATCGGTATAAAACGCAATGCGATGGACATCATCATTGCCACTTCATGTACGGGAACATGGATTCTGTTCAATGGGTGCAGCAAGGCTTCAATTCCATCTGTCAATTCGTTTGGTGTCGTCGTAAATGTCATGAGCGAAGAACCGATAATTAAGTATATCAGGCGGATTGCCATATATACCGCCGTAATAAGCCCACCTTCTGTAATGGTAAAAATCCAGGCATGAAACAACACCTCACCGTCTCTTGTAAGGAACAGGTTAAAAAGAACGGTTATCATCAAGAGCATAACGATGGGTTTAAGGCCTCTTACAATATAGGAAAATGGAACCGTCGATATCTTGATTATAATTGCCAGGAAAATTGTTGCCACAATATACCCTGGAACGCTTCTGAATAAAAATAATGATACCAGATACAATAATGTGCATACTAGTTTTACTCTTGGATCCAATCTGTGTAATATACTTTTTGCCGGATAATATTGTCCTATTGTTATATCTCGAATCATCTTTTCTTCTCCAGTACCTTCATAATCTCATCTGCCGCTTCTTCCACCGTTGTAACATTCACCTTTACCGGCAGCCCTTTTTCTGCCAGATCATGCATGATATAAGTAACCTGCGGTGCTGCAAGCCCTATCTTCTCCAATTCCTGATAATGCTCGAACACTTTTTCCGGCTTATCATTATACATCACAGAGCCGTGATTCATTACAATAATGCGATCCGCATATCTCGCAATATCTTCCATGCTATGCGATACAAGAATGACTGTCATATCACTTTGCCGATGCAGATAGGCAATCTGATCCAAGATGTCATCTCGTCCTTTTGGGTCAAGGCCAGCCGTCGGTTCATCCAACACCAACACCTTCGGGCGCATTGCCAAAACACCGGCAATGGCTGCTCTTCTCTTCTGCCCACCAGATAATTCAAACGGAGAAGAGCGGTAGTATTTCTCCTTAAGACCTACAAGCTTCAATGCCTCCAACGCACGCTTCTCGCATTCCTCTGGTGTCAGTCCCTGATTCTTAGGACCAAAACATACATCTGTCATCACATCCACTTCAAACAGCTGATGCTCAGGATACTGAAATACAAGCCCTACCTGATTTCGCAATTCGCGCATGTTGTATCCTTCTGAATAAATATTTTCTCCATTAAAATACAATTCTCCACTGGTAGCTTTAAGCAATCCGTTCAGGTGCTGTATCAGTGTAGACTTTCCCGAGCCAGTGTGACCAATAATTCCTATGAACTCTCCATCTGGGATCTCCAGACAAATATCATTCAAGGCTTTTTTCTCATATGCCGTTCCTGGACTGTATACATAATTCAGATGTTCTAACTTCATTGACATAATGCTTCCACCAACTCTTCTTTTTTTAAAATACCGACTGGTATATCCAGACCTCGTTTTTTCAACTCATCTGCCAATATAGTAACCTGTGGCACATCCAGACGATATTTTTTCAATACATCTACTTGTGAAAATATCTCCCGCGGTGTTCCTTCCATCACAACATGTCCATGGTCCATAACATAAATCTTATCTGCATCAACCACTTCTTCCATATAATGTGTTATTAGGATTACCGTAACTTTCTTCTGTTTCCGAAGCTTCTGTACTGTCTTCAAAACTTCTTTTCTTCCCACCGGATCCAACATTGCCGTCGGTTCATCCAGGACAATGCATTTTGGTTCCATAGCCACCACTCCGGCGATCGCCACACGCTGCTTTTGTCCACCGGAAAGTTTATTCGGAGAATGATGTCTATATTCTATCATTCCTACTGCTTTTAAGCTTTCTTCTACACGCTGCCAGATCTCGTCCGTCGGTACACCAAGATTCTCCGGTCCAAACCCGACATCTTCTTCCACAACCGTTCCTATAATCTGATTATCCGGATTCTGAAACACCATGCCAGCCGACTGCCGCACATTCCAAAGTTCATTTGGATCACTGGTATCTTTCCCATTGACCCACATCGTTCCTTCTGTAGGGACAAGGATTGCATTGATATGCTTAGCCAATGTAGATTTACCAGAGCCATTGTGGCCTAAGATAGCAATGAATTGACCTTCTTTCACATCTATATCCACTTCATCAATCGCACGAGACATTCCTATGACATTTCCTTCTTCATCGCGCTTTTCATATTCAAATATCAGTTTTTCTGTCTGTACCATATCCATGGATTCTGCCTCCAGCTTTTCTTATGCTTTCTCTGGTTCTGGATAAGTTTCACCCTGTGTATCAACCGTCACTTTCTTCATCTTTTGTTCCTCTAACGGTCTGTCACTATAATCTGTATCCGTCTCTGCAATCTTATTTACCACATCCATACCTTCCACAATCTTTCCGAAAGCTGCATATGCACCATCCAGATGCGGAGAATTTTTATGCATGATGAAGAACTGTGAACCTGCTGAATCTGGATGCATTGCTCTGGCCATTGAAAGGACACCTTCTGTATGTGCCAGATCATTTTTGAAACCATTCTGTGAAAATTCTCCCTTAATGTTATACCCCGGGCCACCCATTCCAGTTCCATTCGGGCATCCGCCCTGAATCATAAACCCACGGATTACACGATGAAAAATCAATCCATCATAGAATCCTTTCTGTACCAGTGATATAAAATTATTCACGGTATTCGGAGCAATCTCCGGATACAATTCTGCTTTCATAATATCTCCATTTTCCATCTCAAATGTTACAATTGGATTTGCCATAACACTTTCCCCTTTTCTACTATATTTTTCTTTTTTTGACTATGTTTTCTATTGTAACGGATATTGAACCATTCGTAAAGTATACGACTTATTCTTTCTGACTTCCTGCAAAATAAAACCCTTCAAAATCATATTTATATACACGATATACGAATGTCTCTACATCCATCTGAAAACTTGCAATCAGTTCATGACTTTTATCATATTCTCCAAATACACCTTGCATACCAGAATCGATCACTGTATTCTCGTCCAGATTCTGAACACTGCTCCCACAATCAGAGTAAGGAACTTCAAATGAATCTATCAACTCGAATGTCGCCGCATTTTCATCAATCAGATACTTATAATAATATGAAGTTTCATTGATTTCTATATTATTTTGAAACAGATACACATAATATTGTCCATCTGAAAGGCTTTCATCCTTAACATAGGTAATGCTGTTCGGTCCTCCCTGAATGGTAAAGTCTCCGTTTTTCTGAAAAACCAGACTTTCGTATTCTGTATCAGCCCATACAGACTTTTCCCCTATAATATAGGAAACCGTCGGTGAATCGTAGACATTATCGATCTTAATAATAGAAGATGTTTCTCTGGAGCTTAATAAGATGGATCCATTTCCAATCCACTGAATGGTATTGATATGCATCCAGTCCAACTCATCGTCAGAATTCTTCTGACATTCTGCCTTGTAACTTCCAAATAAATCTCCAAGATCCAGAATCTCTGTCACTGTTCCTGAATTCACATCCAGTTTTATCACGATATCCTCAACACTATCCTGTGTCTTATCCGTTGCCAGAATCAGCATATTACCGTTGTCATCAAATACATAATCATGATGCAATTCATAGTTTCCAAGTTCATACACTTGTGTGACCTGTCCTAAACGGTTCACTTGCACCATCTTTGTCTCAGAAATACTGTAATACATATAATCCTGCTCAAAAATCAACCTACAGCTTCGATAACCCAGCAATGGGACTTCTCCGCGAAGTACCCCATTGTTATCATAATAGTACATGAAATTCAACTTCTCGCTGTCATTTCCCAGAACAACGTACAATCCTTCTTCCAGATCTTCCACATTTCCTTTTACTTCTTGTTCCAGCTTCACTTCTTCTGTTCCCAGAGCATCTCCCATCTCAAATACAATTTCTTTTGTGTCAGTGGATCCATCTTCCCTTGTCAAGAAAAAAGTAATCTGATTCTCCATATTTGGCACGAGACCGATAACTTGAAATTCATGCTCTGTCTGATATCTTTCTGTTTGATATACATTCTGGGCGAAATCGCTGACAGAAGAGTCTTTCACATGAATAGTATAGCTGACATTCATTGGTTCATCCGTATTAAAATAAACATACAATGACTGATTGTTAGTGCCAAAAGGGTTCTGCTCGATCAGCATATTATTGATCGTATAATCCTGAGACTTTTTCTTCTCTTCCAGACGGCTGGCAATCTCTTTTTGCTCTTCTACATCATAAGTCTTACTTATCTTTTCCAGCATCTCCTGCTGTTCCCGGGATAGTCCATCCTCTTCTTTTTCTGTCGACTCCGTCTGTTCCTCGACAGCTTCCGGTTCTTCCTTCATATCACTATTCGCACCAGACCTTCCCAGTACCACTGCAATGCAAAGAGCTGCTGCCACAATGCCTCCTTGTATAATCCGTCTTTTTTTCATCCTGTAAACCTGCCTTTTCTCTATGATGTCATAATCAAAAGCCCCACCTATGAGTAAGCTCATGTGAGTTTAGGCCTTTGGACCCTGGTATCATATAATACAATTCCACCTTTTTCATCCATTCCGGTATCCCATAATTCCTTCATTGATAATCTGGTCTCTTCTCCATAAGTCGCCACATAGATATCCATACCTTCTTTTGTCTCTTCATACCCAACGACCAGGAACCAGTGCCATATAAAGTCTTTATACTTTTCCGGCTTCTTGTGCTTCAGCATTAAATATGGCACGGGAATTCCAGCATCAATCTGGTATTTGACTGCACGGGAAGCTTCCTCATAAGAACATTCCCCGCTAAGTCCGCGCATTCCGATCTTAATCTGTGTATTTTCCCGGTGATTCACATCTTGAATATATTTGTTCAATCCTTCCATATACCATTCCAGCTTTTTTACACCACCAACTCTGGGACGGATATAGGGCTTCATTATCTGGCTGAACCTGCGGTACTCTTCCTTCGTAAGATGATTGATATCATAAGGATATAAGGCTGTCATTCCCATCTGTTTTGCAAAATAAATACAGCTGTCGCATGCAGTCGCCGCGCCACAACCTCCGATATTCATTACAACATTGGTGAACCATTCCTGATTGCCGCCATATGCATCTTCTATCGTAAAATAAGCTAAACTTTTCTTCAAATGCCCACCTTCTTTTTATATCTTTTCTCAAATCTTTATTATCTTACCACATTTTATTTTTTATGAACAGCAAAAAGTATCCTGACCAAACGGCCGGATACTTTTCGCTACTTGAGGGATTCTTATGTCAATTATTATTGGATTATAAGCTCTTGGAAATCTCTTCGCATACTTTCATTGCTTCGATGATCGCACTTCTAAATCCACGTTCTTCCAACGTACGAACAGCTTCAATTGTGGTTCCTGCAGGAGAACATACCATGTCTTTTAACTCACCCGGATGCTTTCCTGTGTCTAATACCATCTTCGCACTTCCCAAAACTGCCTGAGCAGCAAACTGATATGCCTGTGCTCTTGGCATTCCACCAGATACTGCTGCATCTGCCATTGCTTCAATCATAACAAATACATAAGCCGGAGAACTTCCGCTGACAGATACTACTACGTCCATCAAACGCTCTGGAACGATCTCTACACGACTAAAGCTTTCCAGAAGTGTACGCACATATGCGATCTCTTCCTCTGTCATATGCTCATTCGGGCAGGCAGCTGTCATACCTTCACCTACCATTGCCGGAGTATTTGGCATAGTGCGGACAAGTTTTACATCTTTACCAAACTTTTCAGAGAGCCAAGCCAGGGTCTTACCTGGAGCAATTGTTATAACAATCTGATCTTTCTTAATATCATCTTTAATCTCATTGATTACACTTTCATAAAACTGTGGCTTAACAGACAGGATGATGACTTCTGCTTTTTCAACGACCTCTTTGTTGCTGTCAGTCACATGAATGCCAAATTGCTTTTGTACACGTTCTCTTCCTGGCGCGAACAGATCGGCACCGATAATCTCCTCTGCCGGAATGATCGCTTTCTTAATAATACCACCCATAATTGCTGATGCCATGTTACCCGTACCGATAAATCCTAATTTCATCTTTCCTACCTTCCTTATCTCAAAAATCAGCTTTATTTTGTATACGTTTTTTAAATTTGTATACAATTTGTTTTCTGTATCGACTATACCATGTATAGAATCAAAAGTCAACATTTTTCTTGAGTTTTTCTTGAAAATACGTTATAATTTGTATACATTTTCAAAAAACGTATACGCTCATGATGTATATTTCCCCAAAAGCAAAGAATAATTTGAACGGAAGGTGTCCTATGGCTGAAAAAAACACATCCCTGGCAGATCAGGCTTATGAAACAATCAAAAACAACATTCTAAATCTGACATATCCACCTGGAATGCCACTTACAGAAGCTTTTCTTACGAAAGAACTGGGAATGAGCAGAAGCCCGGTACGAACCGCCATCCAGATGTTGCAGGCAGAAGGATTGATCGTATCTGACTATTACAAATCAATGACCGTCAAAGAGATTACCGACCAAGATATTAACGAGATCTATCAATTACGTGAATTATTAGAGGGGGCTGCATTCCGGTTAATCTTCACTTCCGGACGCAACGAAGAATATTCTTATCGAATTGAAGAGAAGATCGTCCGCATGTGTGCCGTCGCATCTGACGTGTATGAATGGGAGATTGCAGATACTGCTATGCATATGGAGATCATCAGTATTTTTGAAAATGAACGGATTAACAGAATCTATGAAAACAACTTATCAGAGCTGATCCGTATCGGACAATACTCTATCAAAAACGGTATGCGTATACCAAAGACAAACGAAAATTTAAAGGAAATGATAAAATACATGCGCAGCGGGAATTATGAAAAAGCATATGAAATTCTGAAAGCTGATCATTTTGGCATTGGGAAAAACAGCGCTTTAAAAGGGAGGTAGAACGCCTCCCTTTATCTATACTTTAAAATGTTCCATCATGTATGGCATGCACTCTTTACTGTACTCTCCCAAAGAGTATTTTCCTTTATTCAGACACCA
Organism: Bariatricus sp. SGI.019; assembly: GCF_050315235.1. Classification (NCBI taxonomy): domain Bacteria; kingdom Bacillati; phylum Bacillota; class Clostridia; order Lachnospirales; family Lachnospiraceae; genus Bariatricus; species Bariatricus sp. SGI.019. The sequence goes on from NZ_JBNPOQ010000008.1 coordinate 39,033, forward strand.
GTCTGATACCAGTGCACGTTCACACAATGCATAATATCTTGTCACCTCACTGACAGAAATATCGGCACGGATCTGCCCACGCTTCTGTCCTTCATCCACAATCTTTGTAATCAATTTATAATAATTACGATTCTGATCCAGAAGATGACTTTGTCTCTCTGACACGAGCTGTGTAGAATAAAGAGATGCCAGCAATTCCCTGCTGATCTTCTCTTCCATCATTGTATGCACCTTATAATTCAGATATAATAATTTGTGAAAACTATTCATCTTCGGATCCATCTCAGTCTCCAACTCTTCATAGTAATCATCCAAAATTAATGACAATGTATCCAAAAGTTCATCCTTAGTACTAAAATAATAGTAAAAAGAGCCTTTTGAAGTGTCCGACAACGCAATAATGTCATCTACGGTTGTTCCATTATACCCCTTCTCATAAAATAACTGCCACGCCGCCGCAACAATTCTGCTCTTAACATCTTTCTTTTTCACACTTTTTTCCATAATCCTCACCTTTTTGTAAATCGGGGACGGGGGTTTTCTCATTTTCCTCCGTCCCTAATTCAATTTGCCGTGTCCCTTTTTATCCTTTTATATATCTTATCATACTAACGTACATAAAAACAACTTTCTGGTTCTACAGGAATTTCTTCCGTATCAATCCACTCAATGGTTATAAACATATTATGATTCAATCCTTCCATCAGCTTATATATCATCGGCTCACGACCTTGAATTTCCATTACTACAGTGCCATCATACTCATTTTTTACCCACCCTGTCAATCCCAATGACTGTGCCAGGCGCTTTGCTGTATAACGAAATCCTACACCTTGTACTCTTCCATAAAATACGATACGTTTTCTTACTTCTGCCATCTACTTAACCATCCCCTCAAAAACTGGAATACATTTCTGGCAAATCGAACAAAGAGATCTGGTTATCTCTACTCGACTTTACTTCCCGATCCGTAATAACTTCATCACCCTTCAGATGTCCTATCAACAATGGTGATTTTGCATCATGCTGCTGATTTTTTTTCTTTGCACTCTCCAATCCACTATTCGCATAACAATATTTACATCCATGAATGCAAGTATCATACATACCGATATCAATACTTTCTACGCATCTGCATTCTCTGCGCTGTCCGGTATCTTTCTTAAGATCCAGCTTATACCCAATGAGCTGGTGTATCTTCTCCTTATCAATACAAGATCCATGCATAATACCATATTTACTTAAATCAATCTTTTCTGCACATGTATACAACGGAAGCTGATACCTTCGGGCTATGTCCGAAAGGCCTTTCGCAAGTTCTTCCATCTCTTCTCTTTCCAATTCCAGATAAGGGCTTTCTCTTCCAGAATCGACAAAACTGATGATACATCTTGTCGTTGCATGATGCAGCCATTCACACATAAGTTCAAACTTTTCCAAATGATATGCAATGGTATATTTCTTTGTCAAGAGAATCGGATCAAACCGCCAGTCAATTCTTTCTTTTCCCAACCGTTCGCTCATTAAGAGAAATGTTGCCATGGACGCTGCCATATCCGGAAGATTTTCTTCAATATCGTCTTCATAATCTGTAATCGTCATCTGAAAATAATAATCATAATCCATGTCATCTATCTCTTTCAAGAACGGAAGCATCGGTTCTGGATTCTTTGTCCAGAACACAATGCAGTCTACCGTATCCGGTGACAGGAGGATACGGCTGACTTTTTTTCGATTGTATGGATTAGGAACCAATACTTCTCCCGCTTTGAGGCGATTCACAAACCACTCTGGATACAAAGCCGGAATATCCGTTCTTCTGCTTGCACTGATAATCATCTTTACACTCCTGACTACCTTTTATTTTTATCCAAAATTCTTCTCGATCAGCCGACAATATTCCTCATAAAATTCTACGCCGCTGAACGCTTCTTTCAATGCATCCCTGATTCCTTTATAATACCAGCCTATAATCTCTTTATCCTTCATCCGGAATCGATTCCACAATTCTTCCCCGTACACTGGATAATCCCGATCTATATCCCTCATATTCGACAGCTTATCCGCAAGACCGACCATCTGCACTTCTCTCGGTGCATTACGAATATGTTCAATGGTACTCCGTTTTCTCTCCATCCAGGTCTTTGATTTATCTTCACTTTCCTGAGCCACAATATAGGCAACTCTTTCCGAAAATTCCTGCGCAAGGATCCTCTGCGTTATCCCTTCGCAATCTTCAATTGTATCATGCAATACTGCCGCACTGATTACTTCCTCATCTTTTGTCATAGAAGATACAATATCACTTACTTCAATTGGATGGACAATGTAGGGACGTTTTGTTCCTTTTCTGAATTGTCCTTCATGTGCTTTGGTTGCGAATTCGATTGCCTTGTTAATCATAACTGTACCTCTCCTATCATTTCTGATCTATCAGGGGTTCATTCTCTTCAATCTCCTCACGAAGCCTTGCTTTCTCTCTTCTGTGAAACAAATCGAAAATACAGGGAACTACCACCAGGGTTAGTATTGTACCATATATTAAGCCTCCGATAGTCACGACTGCCATCGGCTGCACCATATCGGCTCCCATTCCGAATCCAAGTGCCATAGTGGACAAGCCCAGAATGGTTGTTAAAGCGGTCATGATAATCGGTCGCAGTCTGGTCTTTCCAGCTTCTACCAATGCATCCTTTTGAGTCATTCCGCCTTCCATCAGTTGATTTGTATAGTCAATGAACACAATTCCATTATTGACAATAATACCAGATAACATTACAAATCCAATCATTGCAATGACACTGACCGGCATTCCTGCCAGCCAAAGTGCCAGCAGACCTCCGGTAAATGCAAGGGGCACTGTAAACATAACAATAAATGGAGACCTGAGAGACTGGAACTGTGCCACCATGATCAGGTACATGAATACAAGTGCCAGCCCCATCATTTTAAACAACTCTATCATTGCTTCATTAATCGTCTCATCTTCCCCTGTCATTTCAATCTCATATCCCTCTGGCGCATCATAAGCAGCAAGTGCTTTTTTCACTCGATTGCTGACCAGCCCAATATTATCGTCATCTTTGATCTCTGCCGTTACATTCATATATCTGCTCTGGTCAATTCGACTGATTGCCTGAAGTCCAGATGCGTCCTCAAAAGTCGCGATATCTGCCAATTTCAGCTCTTCCGTTGTACCATCCTGCTTCTCAATCTGTAGTGTCATATTTCGAATATCATCACGACTCATGCTTTCATTAGCATCATCCAGAACATAGACATCATAATCATTCGTATCGGTCGTCAAAGTTGTTGCTTTCTGTGCCTCCGCAAGCTTTCCATACAATTCCTGATATACCTGTGCTACAGTAAGCCCGTGCTGTGTTGCTTTTGCCTTATCCACTACAACCCGAAGTTCTTCTTTGTTGTCCTCTGTTCCATCCGATACATTCTGTGTTCCTTTGACATCTTCCACAATCTTTTTCACATCTTTTGCAACGCTCTGTAGCTTATCCAGATCTTTTCCTTTAATCTGAATATTGATTCCAGAAGCGCCAAGGGAACTCATATCCATATTGGACATATTGACCGTCAGTTCACCATCTATTCCTTTGGTAACCTTCTCAATCTCTTTTTTAAGTTCCGCATTTGACATAGACGGATTTTCCTTTGTTATTGCATAGAAGGAAACGAGATTCGTATCCTGACTACCTCCCATCATGGATGAAGATGACACAAGACCACCAATATCTTCAATATCATCGATAGCACCTACTTTGTCCATGACTTCATCAGCAACCTTTGACGTATCTTCCAGACTGGTTCCCTTTTCTGTCTCTAAAGTCATACTCACCTGTGTGCTTTCCATACTAGGCATAAATTCTGTTCCTTTTGACAATTCCAATGCAATGCTTATTATAAATAATGCCAGTGCACCGATCAATACGAAGACTTTTTTATTCAATGCTTTCCGAAGAATGATTCCATACTTCTCCCGAACCACAGCAAATAAGCGAGATTCTTTTTCCTCCGTCTTTCTCAACAGACCAGCAGACATCATTGGAACCAGCGTCAATGCCACGAGCAGACTGGCAAGCAAAGAATAAGCAATGGTAAGCCCCATATCTACGAATAACTGTCTGGTAATTCCCGAAGTAAACACAATTGGTAAGAATACACACACCGTCGTCAGCGTAGATGCCGTAATCGCACCAGCCACCTGTCTTGCTCCCTGAATAGCCGCATCTTTCGCAGACGCCCTTTCTTCATTTCGCATACGATAAATATTCTCAATTACAACAATCGAATTATCTACCAGCATACCTACACCCAGAGCTAATCCTGACAGTGATATGATATTCAATGTAACTCCGGAGAAATACATAGCAACCAATGCCGTCACAATACTGATTGGAATAGAGCATGCAATGACAAACGTAGGTCTGACACTCTTTAGGAATACCAGTAGAATAATAATTGCCAGTACTGCACCATATACAAGATTCTTCAACACAGAGTTCACGATCAGATCAATATAGACTCCCTGATCCATGAGTGTAATCGTCTGGATTTCCTTATGTTCTTTTTCTACCTGCTCTAATCTTTCCAAGACTCTGTCACTCACATCTCCAGTAGAATAGCCTGTCTGTTTCTGAATCGTCAACATCACACCCGGATTGCCATTGATCTTCGCATAAGTCTCATCCGAATTATTTACAAGTTCCACACTGGCCACATCAGACAGTTTTACCGGATCAATTCCTTCCATATCAACCAGAACCAGATCTTTCAACTCATCAAGACTCTGGAATTTTTCTCCGATTCGCACCAGATAATCCAGTCCATCTTCTTCCGTCACGTATCCTGCCGGCATACTGAAATTCTGTGCCGTCAATATAGTTTTAATCGTATCAATCGATAAGATACTTTCTACATTCATTGACGCTCCAGATTCACTCAATGCGGAATTCATCTGAGATTCTTGCATCTGGATCGCTACCTGTCCTGCCGCCAGCTGGGCAGCGCCTTCTCCAAGACCTGCTGCCGCCTCCAGCTGTCCGGATGCCAGCTGCCCTCTGGCCTGTGCCAGAGTCATAGCTCCATCATTGACCTGTTGCTGAATCGTATTCAACTGCTGCCTTCCTGCATCAATCTGCTGTTGCGCCGACTGTAGCTGCTGAACCTGTCCCTGAACTTCCTGAATTTTATCATCCAAAGACTCAAAAGTAATTCCCTGCTGTTCCAGCTGAGCACGGAGCTGCTCTAATTGTTCCTGTGCCTGAGCTTTCTGCTCTTCATCGAGACTTCCATTGATAATATCTGATAATTTCTGATACTGTTCTTGCACTGCCTGCAATGTCTGGAGTTCTATCTGCACAATTGCAAGCTGCTGTTGTATCTGTATCTCTGCAAGATCTAGCTCAGACTTTTTTTCATTGATCTCAAGCTGAGCCTGATTAATCTCTTCACTCTTCATCGACAATTGTGCTTCTGCCTGTGAAAGTCCGGCTGCCGCCTGTGCTTTTCCAGCTGCAAGTGCGTTTTGTCCACTTTCCACCTGAGCTTTCGCTTCGTCCAATGCACTTTTCGCCTCATTAACTTTTGCTTCCATCTCTGCTTTAATATCGTCACTAAGCTCATTAATCTTCTGTTCATTCAGGACAATTTCAACCGTCTCTTCAATACTTCCGGTCGTTATTACAGAAGCAACACCTTCGACACTTTCCACCTCAGGAATAACCTGCTCTTCTATCAACTTGCTGGCTTTTACCGCATCTGCATCTTTGACACTGACAGCAGTGACCAGCACCGGCATCATATCAGGATTTAATTTCATAATAATGGGATTAGATACAGCATCCGGCCAAAAACCCTGAATCTGGTCAAGATTCTCTCTCATCTCAATCGTGACCGAATCCATATTGGCAGTCTGATCGAACTCTAGAATAACTGTGGATGCATTTTCATTAGATATAGACTGAACCGTCTTGATATTACTGACAGTAGCCATTGCCTGCTCAACCGGCTTTGTCACTACCTCTTCTACTTCTTCCGGGCTTGCGCCTACATAGGTTGTCATGACCATCGCATACGGAAGATTCATATTGGGCAGTAAGTCTACCGTCATTTTCGTAAACGATACCACTCCCAGTATAATAATTAAAACCACTCCTACCACAACGGTATATGGTTTCTTTACACTGAATTTTGATAACATATAGTGTCCTCTTCTTTCTTATCCGTCTCCGTTACTTCCTGCATGTAAAAATGAAATTAACTATGTAAATCATAACACTTGACACTTTAATTCGCAACAATTCCGAGATATAATAACGATGTATAAAACCTAGATTTAATAAATATTTTATAAATAACAGACAGGAGTTCTATATGAATAAGAAAAACATCTTGATTACCGGTGCCTCCCGGGGAATCGGAAAGGCCACCGCATTATTATTTGCCAAGAAAGGATATCATGTATTTTTGAACTGCCGTACATCAGTTGCTGAATTAGAAGACGTCAAAAAAATCATTGAGAATAAATATCAGAGTACTTGTACGATTGTTACCGGGGATGTTGGAAACCCCGACGATGTTACTCAGATATTCCAAACCATCTATCAATCCTGTGATTATCTGGATATTTTAGTCAATAATGCGGGCATCTCACACATTGGATTAATGATGGATATGAGCAATGATGAATGGGAGCGAATCATACAGACCAACCTCTCTTCCGTATTCTATTGCAGTCGTGCCGCCGTACCTGCAATGATCTCTCGAAAATCTGGAAAGATTATTAATATTTCCTCTATGTGGGGCACTTCTGGAGCCTCTTGCGAAGTAGCTTATTCTGCCTCCAAATCCGGCATGAATGGATTCACCAGAGCTCTTGCCAAAGAACTGGCGCCAAGCAATATTCAGGTAAATGCTATTGCCTGCGGCGTCATTGATACAATTATGAATCAACAGCTATCGGCTGAAGAGAGAAAAGCATTAGAAGAAGAGATTCCTGCCGGAAGATATGGTACGGTAGAAGAAATCGCTGATATGATCTGGAACGTAGCCAATGCTCCGGCCTACATGACCGGACAAGTCATCGGAATAGATGGGGGAATCTTGTAGTTTAACACCACAAGATTCCCCCTTGAAACTTATTATTTTATTGAAAATCCAGCTCTACCGGGCAATGATCAGATCCCATCACATCCGTCAGGATCTTAGCATCTACAAGACGTTCTTTTAAAGCTTCAGATACACAGAAGTAGTCAATACGCCACCCTGCATTCTTTGCTCTTGCACTGAATCGATAAGACCACCAGGAATAGATCCCTTCAGCATCCGGATAAAAATATCGGAAAGTATCAATAAACCCAGCATCCAAAAGCGAAGAGAATTTTTCTCTCTCTTCATCCGTAAAACCGGCATTCTTCCGGTTCGTCTTAGGATTCTTAAGGTCAATCTCCTTGTGTGCAACATTCAGATCCCCGCAGAAGACTACTGGTTTCTTCTCTTCCAGCTTCTTGAGATATGCCAGAAAATCATCTTCCCACTGCATTCTGTATGGAAGTCTTGCCAATTCATTTTGAGAATTCGGTGTATATACCGTAATAAAATAATAGTCTTCAAATTCCAGTGTAATCACGCGGCCTTCCTGGTCATGCTCTTCAATCCCAATACCATAGGACACAGAAATCGGCTCTTTTTTTGTAAATATTGCTGTCCCTGAATATCCTTTTCTTTTCGCATAGTTCCAATACTGGTAATATCCAGGAGTATTCAACTCCAGCTGACCTTCCTGCATCTTAGATTCCTGGATACAGAATATATCCGCATCCGCCTGCTGAAAGAATTCCTCAAATCCCTTCTGCACACAGGCACGGATTCCATTAACATTCCATGAAATAAACTTCATTGATTATCCTCCCACTCTTTCGAGAATCTTTATTTTTAATAATATACTTTCCGCAGGAACAATCCTCTTGCCGGTGCCAGAAAACCAGCCAGACTTCTGTCCTCCGCAGCAATAACGACCGGAAGCTTAGACGCATCCCTCTTGCCAGTACCAATCTCTAATAATGTTCCAGTCAATATTCTTACCATATGATATAAAAATCCGGTACCATAGTAGGTGATCCTGACTTTCTCACCATTACTTACGATCTTAATATTGGTAATCCGGCGGATAGGATCTTTGCATTCCTTATCGTCGGTAAAACTGGTAAAATTCTTCGGCCCGATCAAATACTTGGTCGCATCACGCATCGCTTCAATATCCAGTTTCTCAGGATAATGATAGCAGTATCTGCGTGAAAATACATCCGGCTTCTCTCTACAGTCAATATAATATTCATATTTTTTCCCTTTTGCACTCTTGCGGGCATGGAAACCATTCTTTACAAGTTCCACCTTCACAATACGAATATCTTCAGGAAGATACCGGTTCAATGAATCTTTTAACTCTTTGGTATCATATAACTTTGTTAATTTTACGCTCGCCACCTGGCCTCGGGCATGCACTCCGGCATCCGTTCTGCCAGACCCATCAACATGTACCCGATATCCGACCAGCTTCCCAATGCTCCATTCCAGAATAAACTGAATGGTGTTGTCAGTGGTAGCCTGACGCTGCCATCCCTGGTATCTGCTGCCATCATAAGAAATGGTTAACTTGTATGTTCTCATATATCTCACCCAATCTATAATCGTATCTCTATAGCACCATCTGTTTCTGTTAAAAATATATAATATAAAAAAGGAAGAAGCAATCCCTTTTTCTTGCTTCTTCCCTTATTCTATCACTTTATTACTATCTAAGCAAATATCTTCTTATTTTAATATTTTTTTCAGTTCATCCATAAAGGTGTTCACATCTTTGAATTCTCTGTATACAGACGCAAAACGCACATATGCAACTTCATCGAGTTCTTTTAATTCTTCCATTACAAGTTCTCCAATCATACTGCTTGGAATCTCCTTCGCCTCCTGGTTAAATATCTTCGTCTCGATCCTGTCGATTGCATGCTGTATAGCTTCAGCAGATACCGGTCTTTTGTAACAGGCCCTTAAAATTCCATTCTCAATCTTACCGCGGTTATACTGCTCACGGTTATTATCCTTCTTGATAATGATCAATGGAATCGTCTCTACCTTTTCATATGTCGTAAACCGCTTTCCACACACATCACAGGAACGGCGCCGGCGAATTGAATTGCCATCCTCGGCAGGTCTGGAATCAATAACTCTGGTATCTGGATGATTACAATATGGACACTTCATCTTGCGTTATTCCTTTCTCATCGTACTTGTATACAGTATATCGGTTAAATGAACAGAAGTCAAATTACTTTTGGCTGATATCTAATTTTAAATTCACAATCCGCCTTACAGATTCATTGATTCGTTCTTCTGTCAGCCTGCCATCTCCTACCGCAGATAACACACCCTGATACGCTTCCTGAAAATTCTCTGGCATTAACAGGATATCTACGCCAGCCTGCAATGCCTGTACAGCTGCCTGTCCTGATGAATATTCTTCAGCAATTGCACCCATATTCAATGCATCTGTCGTTACAACTCCCTGATAGCCTAACTGACCACGCAAGATATCGTTGATCATAACTCCAGACAGAGAAGACGGCGTATTATCTCCGACAATATTCGGGCAGGAAATATGCGCAGCCATTATAACTTTCACTCCGGCATTGATACCATTGATAAACGGAACCAGCTCATTTGCCATCATCTCATTCAAGGTTTTATTCGTATACGCATATCCGGCATGCGTATCAGCCTCTGTCGCTCCATGCCCGGGATAGTGCTTTATGACTGGGATAATATTCTGATCCTGTAGTCCCTTCATCTCTGCCAGCATCATCTCAGAAACCAGATTACAGTCTGTTCCAAATGATCTGGAACCAATCACAGTATTCGACGGATTCGTCAGCACATCTGCATCCGGTGCATTATCCATATTAAATCCCAGATCATACAGGAAGCTTCCAATCTTTGCTCCTACATTATAGGCATTCTGAGGGTCTCCAGTTGCACCGATCACACTCATACTGTCAATCTTCTCCAGATTAAAATTCGGATTATTGCTAAACCGGCTGACTGTACCGCCTTCTTCATCCACACTGATAAATAATGGCAGTCCTATTCTCTGATAAGAATACTCCTGGACATTCTTCACCATTTCCCGTACTTGTTCCGGATTCTCAAGATTCTGTGACATGTAGATAAAGCCGCCGACCGGATACTGGCTGATTGCATTCTGAGTCGTCTCGCCTGCGGCAATGACAACTCCTACTCCTGTCAATTCTTCTGGGGTTACAATGAATAACTGTGCTACTTTCTCATCTAAAGTCAGAGAATTTACGATTTCCTCTACTTCTTCCTTGCGCTGTTCCTCTTCGGATAACTCAGGTTCCACAGTCTGAACAGATTCCTGCTTTTTATCAGATTCTGATTTTACTTCTGACTGTGTCTCTTCAAACTTATCATTCTGTTTTACGATCTGATGATACCAAAGACCGGCCGCGACTGCCAGTAGAGCCGCAGCAGTAATTGCTATGATTCCAATATATTTCTTCATATTATTCAAACTCTATGATATATCCAACTTTTCCACTCAGAAGGCTCGGATAATTAGCCGCCAGATTATCTGAGGAGTCATTGAGATACCATGTTCCATTTACATAGAACAGATTCATTACATTTTCCTGAATATTTCCGTTCGCATCAGATCCCGTATCGACAAAGCTCGGTTCATTGATATACCAATATCCATTGCTCCAGGATTCAGAACGGTTTAGAGCATCTCCTATAAATTCGTTATTCTGGTTCACCCAGTAATAATCGCTTCCGCTTGCATCTCTGCGTCCACCAAGATAAAAATGCTGTTTTGTATACCCTCTTGATGTCAGCATATTCGTAATATAATTGTATTCTTCTACAGAGTTGATTCTGGCAAGATATCCTCCGGCACTTTCACATGCTTCTTTTGCCTGACTCCAGGAGACATCAGAAATCACTACATTATATTCATGGATTGCAGTATCATCCTCATCTACTTCATCCGTCCAGGCATCTGTTACACTCATCAGTATCCGATCATTGTCAATCGTAAGCGAACCTGTCACCGTCGTCATCTTTCCATCAAAATCTCTCATATCAATGCTGCTGGAAGAATCAATACACACCTCGCTTACATCTTCTAATAAGGCCTTCTTATTGTCCGTTGTGTAAGCATAGAAATTAAGTGGTGGATCTAATCTGACCACTGCCGGTGAAACCATATAATCGATTTTCCCCGTATACTCCCAATGGTTCACATTCACTGCATTGACATCTACCAGCGAAAGATCAATCTCTTCTTCTGTAGTTTCGGGTTCTTCCGCAGGCACATCCTGCTCATACTGATACATCTGCTCTGCTTCTTTCTTTGCTTTCATGCCGCGCACGATGAAGACTGCTGCAACAATCAATAACAATATAACTACCACTGCCACGACATAAGCCGGCTTGAAACTAATGGTTACCTTCCCATCATGGCTTACATTGTCCCCAGATGATCTTCCTCCAGATGAACTGCTCCCGGACGAAGAACCGCCAGTTGATGCAGGTTTAACTCCCAGACCATAGATATCTTCTTCCTGTGCTTCTCGGACAGAATCTTTTTTTACTGAAGATTTTTCTTCTGGTTCTTTCACAGCAGGTTCTTCCTCTATTGCAGGTTCTTCTTTTTTCTTTTTGGTACTGAACCGCTTTTTCTTTTCCGGTTCACTTGCCACTGCGCTGTTCGTCTCTGTATCAATCAGCGGTATCCCACATATCGGGCACACATTTTCATGTTCATACTCGTTCCCACATATTGGACATTTTTTCATCCTATGTTCCTCCCTCTTTTCCTAACTCTCTGGAATATAATCCATTTCTACCGGATATGCATCTGTATCTTCATAATGCCACCACTCGCCAAAATATGGTTCAAATCCATACTTCATCATTGTTTCTTCGAGCAATCCGGCATTCTGCGCCTCTTCTTCCAGGCAGTCACTGTAATCACGGTCTGCTTTCGCTGAAAAATCATCAAATCCTGTCGGCATCGGAATCTCTGTCCCATCTTTATTTACGATCGTCAAATCCACGGTATTTCCTTTACTATGTGAAGAATATCCCTTATTAGGATTGGCAACGTAGATGCTGTTTGGGCATATTTCCCACAGATCGAACTGAGCGTATACCGGTCGATAAGCATCCCATATTTTCAGCACATATCCGTTTTCCCGAATCTCTTGCTGCACTTGCAGCAGTTTTTCTATCGTTCCATAGCGCAGATATGCATCATTAAAATCGTAGATAACCTCTCCGGTAAAGTTGTTCTGTGTTGCATATCTTAGCTCAACTATAATATCCGGTATATAATCCTTAACGCAGACCAATTCCTCCTTCTCCGGAATTTTTTTAATTTTAATCTGACCTTTGATCTCTGTCACACTTGTCCTGACTGCTTCTGTCATCCACGTGACATCATGACATGAAAGTGCCGGAACACTCTCTGCACCTGAACATCCGGTGCTGCTCAAGACAAATGCGAGCAGGCTATACAAAGCTATTCTTTTTATCCTCATACTCAAAACAGTTTGATCTCTGATATACAGGTATCTTCGTACTTTGTTCCCGGATATACAGAGTTAATGATAATCCGGATATAACTCGTTTCTTTCGGTGTCGAAAATGTTACGACCTGTTCCTGATCATACACATCTGCTAATGAATAATTTTCAACACTGCCATCTGAGAATTCCACACTGATAGTCTCAGGCCTTGAATTATTGTAATATACATAATCATTTTTCTGATAACCTGCGCATATTCTCAGACCGCTAACCTGATAGGTTCCGTCAAATGTCAATACAAGCTTCTCACCGATACCTTGCCCTGCTGCACCTTCTACCCAGGCCGTATCAGGATCTCCATCCAGAACACGCCCTGCAAAATGTGTCATGTTAGATTCTGACAGTTCAGAAGAAGCCATCACATCTTCCACATGATCCATAGAAATCACCGGGATATTGGTATTTTCCCCTTCCTCCAGATCATTTTCAGCCTCTGAGATATCGGTATCCTCCACAATATCCTTATCATCTTGATTATCTTGTTGTTCCACTTCTGCAGCCGCCTGAGCCTGCATTCTCTGCTCCGCCTCTTTTTTTGCTCTAGTATTCGATACCATAAATACTGCCGCTGCGATAACAAGCACTATAACAACGACAAGCACAGCCGCCATAATATAACCTTTTGGTATTGGTTTCTTCTCTCTGTTCATACGGCTTTTTTTCTCAGGCTCTTTTGCCACAGCGGTGTTTGTCGCTGTATCGATTAACATAACCCTGCATTCAGGGCACATATCTTCCTGTTCATATTCCTTTCCACAAAGCGGACATCTCTTCATTCCTGTATCCTCCTAGCGATAACCCTTACTCTCTTCGTATTTTACAATGGTCTGCACATTCGCATATTCCACACTATTTAACATACTTTCCTGGAAAGCTTCTGGTTCAATCGTTCCGTTATACCAGCTCTTTGAGTTAAAATATGCCTGGATTCCTGAATCCTGGAATTTACGTCCGTGACGTGCATAGATTTCATTTCTTGCATACATCAGTTCTTCTTTCGTCAAAGACTCTAATTCTGAAGAAGAGATAACTCTTGTACTGCTGTCAGGGATAATATAGTCGCCAGTAAGCGCAGACTCTTCTTCTTTGAATCCTTCAAATGTATCAAATACATAATGTACATCCTCTTCCAGGCGCTGATATTCCTTGCTTACATACTCATCTTCAACATCATAACTTACATCCGATGGATATTCTACCACGTAGATCACATTACCGTCTTCTTTAATTGTCGTATAATTATTCAGGGAATCCCTATCCTCAGTTGACACTGCTGCCACACTGAACAGATACCCTCCATATTCACTGGACTTCTTCTGATAGAATGAAATATAGTCATCGTAGACATCTGCTACACACAAGTCTTTCCAGTATGCCGGAAGCTGGAAGGAGAAGCTGTCAGTCTCAAAATCAACCAATTCATTTCTCGCAAAATCTTCTTCGTTTAATTCAACTTCCTCTGCCATATCTTCTGTGACAGTTCCTGTACCAGATGACTGTACATATTGCGTCTCTTCCTTGCCGCCTAAGACAAATTTCAAAATTACAATAATTAGTATAAGGATAACAACCCCTGCTCCAATGAGCATTAAAAGCTTTGAATCCATGCTTTTTGCCTGGGAAACTACCTGAGACGCCGTTTCTTTTGCCTGTGTTGCTACCTGAGCCGCCGTCTCCTTTGCCTGTTCTTTCGCCTGTTCCTTAGCTTGATCACGCTGTTCTCTTTGCTCACGCCTTTTTCTCTCTTTTGCACTTTCATTGCTGACAGCACAATTGGAATCTGTATCAATCAATAAGATATTACAAATGGGACATACATTTTCTGTCTCGTATTCTTTTCCACACAAAGGGCACTTTTTCATATTGGTATTCCTCCTGATCTATCTTCCAATTATCCGTTAATTGCCAAGTTTTAGCTGACGGTTACGTTCTCCAGCCAGACGGTAGATCTTATCTGCACACATGCCGACAGCTTCTGCATCTCCACCGGATGCAATCATACGCAGCTGTTCTATCTCACTGATAATCTGGAACTCCAGATCTGCAACATTCCGATTGGATTTTGCAGGGCTAGACTGAATCAGATCATATACTTTCTCAACCTTTTTATTCGCTGTTTTATCATCTACCATGCCCATAACTTCTTTTAAGATCATAGCCGCTTCTTTCAGATATTTCACTTCCAACTCATGACGCTCTACACTGTCTGCCGTGGAATCATTTGCCTGTATATTGGCAATCAGAAGAACTACATAAACTGCTGCAATGACAGCCTGTACGATCAGCGGCGCTTTATAACTCTCAGATGCTACCTTGATAAAGATAATACCGACGATCAATTCAACCACAAAATATACCCCTGAGATAGAATTCAGCGTCATTCCAAATAATGCAGCATTACTTCCTTTCCGCACAAACAATGTCGTACACACCAGTAAAAGATATGCAATATGGATAAACACATATGATATCCATACGGAAGCCGGATGCTCTGTTCCACCCAGCATATAAAATATCAGATTAAATATAATCAGAAATACCAAATATACTATTGTTGATAATACGTTCTTTTTCATCTCTCACTCTCATCCTTTTCTATATCTATGCCCGCGGTGTTCCACACTGGCTGCAGAACTTTGCCCCCGGTGCTAGTTCTGCTCCACACGTTGTACAAAATGCCTTCTGACTGACAGGAGTTCCACAAGCAGCGCAGAATTTTGCTCCTGGTGCAAGACTGGCCCCACATGCCGTACAAGTCATGCCTGCTGCTTGTCCCATATTCTGCTGGCCGGCATCTGCCTGTCCCGGCGCCATCCCTCGTCTCTGTGAGAATCTTCCGCTCGGTCCCGGATTCGCATTCTGCTGGCCGCTATTCTGATTATTATTCATCGGTGCAAACATCTGCTGTGCCATACCTCCGAACACACCACCGGCAGCCATTCCCATTCCCATTCCTGCTCCAGCAGCGGCCATTCCTCCTGCTCCAGGGTTATTCGCAAGATCTCTTAAAATCTCGCTTGCCTGTACTCTGCCCCAGTCATCGCCAAGAATATTGACAACACCTTTTTTCGCAAATGCTTCTTCCAACGCTGCACGGTTCGGATCATTTTGCGGAATATCTAATCCCATAATAGAAAAACTGATCAGTTTCAATCCATAGTCATCTAAGATTTCCTGCAATTGCGGCTTAATACTTTCTGCCAGTACATCCTGCTCTGCACAGATTCCAAGAATCTCTTCCTGAGAGTTTTTCACATATTTTGCGATCGTCGTTTTAATATGCTCCTGGAATTCACTGATAAAGAAGTTATCAAGTTCATCCTGCATCAGGAACTGAATGTTATTTCCCAATAATTTGGTCAGGAATTTTGCTCCATCTTCTACCTGTACTTTGTATGCTCCACGAGCCTGCAGACTGGTCATAATCTGCATAACCGGGTCGCGGACCTGAATCGGAGATTCTGTCCCCCACTTGATCTCCAGTCCAGAAGCCTTACGCACAAAATACACAACGCAATTAAAGGTACTGATTCCCCCTGAAAATGCATTTCGTAATCTGCTGATGAATGGATAGTTTTCTGTAGAAAGCTTATATGTACCATTATCAAATACCTGCTCAATCACGCCGCCTTTAATAAAAACAGCTTCCTCTCCCGGCATTACGACCAATGTCGAATTCGTATTAAAATCCTCCTCCGGCTGCCTCCAGATCAGAAGATCGCCGGGTCCGGAATTCTTGATTACGTCAGTCCAGTGTTTTTTTCCTCCTGTATAATTTACTTCGTTTGGATTTTTACTAAAAAGTCCCATCTACGTTTCCTCCTTTTTAATTCTTGGAATCCATAATGTCTCTTCTTTTTCCGTCATCGTACCATCTTCCTGAATTACCGTTCTTCGAAGACTTGCCTTTCCCAGTTCGATCTCTGGCAATTCACAGCCTTCCGGTAATTCTATCCCCTCTGGCAGTTCCAATTTATATTTTATTTTTTCTTCCAAAAGAATCTCCCCTTTCTTCTCTGATTTAATTGCATCAGTCTCTCATAGATCTTCGTTGCATATTCCCTAGGCTGTGGATTATTCCGATATTCTGAATATCCTTCTGCAATAAATTCTTTGATATTGGTCTGTGAATATCCTGACAACACATCCTGTGCATTGCCATTACTCATCATCTCTTCATATAGCCCAATCATTTTCTCATCATGACATGCATCCAACATATTATCTATCTCGTGTCCCAACTCATGATCAATCGTTGCACGCGGTGTATCACAGCCAATTGGTTTATGCTTAATGCGTACTTCCTCCTGCTTTGCATCCGTAAAAGCCTCATAATCCGAAGCATAAGTATTGTTAATAGCAACTCCTGTATATTGATCCAGCTTTCCTCCTGTCGGATCAACATTCTCAGGAATATGCAGTGACCACGCAAATGTTCCATCTGTGTCATCCAGTCCCCAATTCGAGATAAGTTTATCCGCATTATGTTCTGCAATCGACCTTATCTCATCCTCATTCCATCCAGAATTCGGTATCTTCTTCAATTCCTTTGTATAATAATCAATATATTCATCCCGAATACCTGCCACCTGGGTATCGATACTTCCAAGAAACTTCACTTCCAGATCCGGGAAATCTTTCTTGGCGTCGTGTACAGCATCTGATACGGAACTTGCAACGTCTGGATTAAAATCATGAAAATCTGCCTTACCAACATCATAATTGTCCATCAAATCTTTTGCAATCTCTTCTTTGATATCTTTCATATCCTGATTGCCCACAGAATTCTCAATCGGCCCCTGTACAGATGGCTCCTGTTGATTGGCAGATGGAATTACTGGTTCTGTCGGAATCGTTCCGGTTGGATCTGCATTCATCGGCTCTGTATATCCATATGGGATATTATCATTATCATATGCCGGAACATCTGCCGGAATTCCCAGTTCATTCTTCAATGCAGCATTCAATCTCTGCCATTCTGGATCCTGAGAATATTCTGGATAATCTCCCTTTCCATAATTGTGTTCACACATGTAATCATACATCTGGGCCTGCGCCGGTCCCATGCCAAAATGACTGTTCTCAGACATTGTCTGGTCTGCGGTTTCTCCATGAACACCTGCGGATTCTTCCAAGTCAAGTTCCGGGGCTTCTTTGATGAATGGCTTTGGAGGTATCTCTGTGCCATCTGGCGTATCGCGATTTGAATCCCAGCGGTTATCATCGGTAAGGCTGTCCGGATTCTCTACAAAATGTCCACTTGCATCATAGTTCTTCGGATCTAACCATGCCTCCATCGCACTCTGCTTTGGCTTCTCCTCATTGACAGTATCTGCATTCATATCTTCTGTTGTAACTTCATCTGTATTCATATCTTCTGTTGTAACCGCATCTATGTTGATGTCTTCAACTGTCAAATCATCTGAAATTACATCGTCCTCAATATCCTGAATCACCTCATTACTGTCAACAGACAGATCATCTGCATCATCTGAAATATCCTCCAAAATATCTTCCGGAATCATATCATCTGATACATCTGTCACTTCTTCCAGTTCTTCTGGGGTTTTTCCGTAATTATCCAAAGCTTCTGCATATTCCGCATAAGCCTGTGCCTGATCTTCCATCGGCATATGCTGCTGCTTAATATGCTCTGCATAGGCATCTTTCGCATCCTGAGTTATCTGCTCACCGTATTCTGATGCTTCCATTCCTCCCGGTTTATATCCGAAGTCCTGTCCATCTCCTATGTAATGACCATTCTCATCATAATTATCCGGATTGATCCAATCTTCAAACGTATGCTTTCCTGATCCTGTTGTATCATCCGGAACAATCTCTGAAACTCCTGAGCCTCCGCCTGAATCGCCTCCGGCACCTGCCGTATCTGTATCTGCCGTATCAGTATCTGCCACATCCGAGTCCGCCATTGCATCTTCCTGCGCAAGATGTTCTGCATAAGAATCCTGCGCCTGCTGATCAATCTGTTCTCCGTATTCTGATGCTTCCATTCCTTCCGGTTTATATCCGAAGTCTTGTCCATCTCCTATGTAATGTCCGTCTTCATCATAGTTATCCGGATTGATCCAATCTTCAAACGTATGCTGTTCCTGCTGAGGTTTGTCAGCCATCTCTTCCGTGAGAACTTCAACGGAACCTATATCCTCCTGATCAATTAGATTCTCAGCTTGTTCTGGAACAGCTTCTTCCAGATCATCTGTATCCTCTATCGGCTCTTCAGTCTCTGTTCCTTCCAGATCCGTTGGATTTTCCTCTTCTTCTATGGATTCATCGGTCGTGATATCTTCATCCCCCTCGACCACTTCATCTTCTGCAGTTACTTCCCCAATCGTTTCGTCTTCTACAGCAGTATCATCTTCTGCAGTATCTTCTGCTTCGATTACTTCATCGCTCTCGACATCTCCTTCCAGATCATCTGCATCTTCGACTACTTCTTCATCTTCTTCAGTTGCATCCTCACTGACTTCGTCTTCCGCAATGGTGTCCTCTTCTTCAACTGTATCCTCTGCTTCGATTACTTCATCACTCTCGACATCTCCTTCCAGATCATCTGTATCCTCTATCGGCTCTTCAGTCTCTGTTCCTTCCAGATCCGTTGGATTTTCCTCTTCTTCTACAGATTCATCGGCTGTGATATCTGCTTCTTCCTCGACCATTTCATCGGCTTCAGTTGCTTCCTCACTGACTTCGTCTTCCGCAATGGTATCCTCTTCTTCAACTGTATCCTCTGCTTCGATTACTTCATCACTCTCGACATCTTCTTCCAGATTATCTGTTTCCTCTATCGGCTCTTCAGTCTCCGTTCCTTCCAGATCCGTTGGATTTTCCTCTTCTTCTATGGATTCATCGGCTGTGATATCTGTATCTTCCTCGACCATTTCATCGGCTTCAGTTGCTTCCTCACTGACTTCGTCTTCTACAGCAGTATCATCTTCCGCTTCGATTACTTCATCACTCTCAACATCTCCATCTTCTTCCAAATCATCTGTATCTTCGACTACTTCTTCATCTTCAACTACTTCTTCATCTTCAACTACTTCTTCATCTTCGACTACTTCTTCATCTTCGACTACTTCTTCATCTTCGACGATATCATCTTCTATTACCTCGTCATCCATCTCTATATCATCATCAATGATTTCATCGTCATAATCTATATCATCGTCGATAATTTCATCATCCATCTCTATATCTTCATCAATATCCATGTCTACATCTGTATCCACATCGATATCATCATCGATATCCATGTCTACATCTGTATCCATATCGACATCCATGTCCATATCGGCATCCATGTCCACATCGACATCCATATCTACATCGACATCCGTGTCCACATCAAAATCCATATCTTCTGAAAATTCATCCATGGTACATCCTCCTTATCGTAATGGCAGTCCCTGCTTCAACTTTGCCAATGCAGTTTCGGGTTTATTGCGAAGATAAATCAGATAATTATATGCTCCAACAGGCTTTAAATAGGTCGTCGATTCCAGCATCTTTGCTGTATAACCCTCTACTGTTACCGGATGCTCCTCCTCAAACTTGCCCGTCTGAATATATTGGTATAGTTCACCCATAATATCTGGATGTTTCTCCAATTTATCGCACATCTGAGAAGCCAGTTTTGGCGTCTGATTTTCCTTTTCAACAAGATATTCAAATATCTGTTCTCTCATAAACTTTCCTTTCCGGCACATTACGAAATCATATCTCTGTATGCCTGTGCATAATCACGTGCGTCTGCCTCTACGATCTGATCTTCATACCCTTCAAAATCCATATCTGGTGTGACATAATTATCGAAATTATCTCTGAATGCATAATCCTGTTCTGTCTTCGGATGATCGGCACACTCATGCTGGTAACAGTGCCTTGTTTCATGGGTAATCGTATCTGCTGTCTCCACCGCATTATCCATATTGAACTCATTAATATAAATGGTATTTTCGTCAGGAGAGTAACTTCCAAAATCTCCGCTGTCTTCATTATTATAAAATTCTATCTTCGGTTTATCCTTTATATTCAGATCCTGCGCCACATATTCGCTCAACTCATCAATCGCTTCCTTGCGGGCATCATCGGAGAGTCCTTCCCAATTTTCAGACTGGAATGCCTCCATAATCTCACTGATATCGCGACAATCATTCCCTTCCTGCTGCTCTTTCGTCTCATAGTGAGCACCAGGTGCATCCATATCTTCATCCGTATCCACCTGGCTTCCCGGCACATCCATGTCTTCCTCTTCCTGAAAATCTTCCCCTGGAACACCCATATCCTGTTCTTCATTGAACGTCTCTCCCGGTGCCCCGACTTCTACATCTTTCGCCACTTGCGAGCCAGGAATATTAACATCCGGTTCTGGTTCATGCATTTCACTGACTGGTGTAGGTGCTGCCATCTCCCAGTAATCCGGTTCATCACCGATGATATCTTCCGGAATATCCTGAATCTCATTTTCAGGCATCAGATATTCCTCTGCATAATATCCTTCCATATCATCAGGTATATCCTGCACTTCCTGCTGCACATCCTGATATTCTTCCGCATAATATCCTTCTATATCATCAGGTATATCCTGCACTTCCTGCTGTACATCAGAAAAAATATCACGGGATGATGGACGATAGCCGAACTCCTGCAGGTCGTTCATTTCTCTATAATCTAACATCTTCCCACCTATGCTTTCGAAAGATTCGCCTGAATGGTTGCATCATGAATTTCGATTCTGGTATTATATTTTATCTTTCTAAAAAGATGAACCTTTACACAAGCAACTAATTCATTATCCATTACCTCGTTATTGATTTCTGCCTGAATCAAAGGACGTAGTCTCGGAATGATCTGCCTTACTAGTTCAAAATCTTTTGATTCCGGCGTGAAATTACGGTTAAAGATACGCCGTGCCACTTCTCTTGCTAATACCCTGCGGTTATAATCACAAGTCTTATTACAATATTTGACATATGGACATTCTGGATAAGGGCGCAATTTCTCCTGCTTATCATTCCAATAAGTCGACAGCTCTTTAATGCCGTCGTCAGATAATGAGATGCTGATCTTATTCTGCAGACGATAATCCGGTGTCTTGATCTCCTCCGGTTCTTCCAACTTGTTAAAGAAGAAGAACGCTTCACCTGGTTTTAGTTTTGCAAGACGCTTTGTCTGCACTTCATCCATATTTGCAGAATCTGCCAGAATCTGCTTATCTGTTGCCTCCACCAGACGAAATGCCACTTTTATATCCGTCAGGGCTACCACATCTGTGGATACTTTTCTTGGAGACTGATCTGCGATCACCAGACCAACTCCATACGAACGGATCTCAGCTAACATGCGTTTTACCAGTCCCTGCGCAATTGCGCTTGGATTGGCATCCCCTTGTCCTGCATTCGTATCTGCATCCAGAAGCACATGGGCCTCCTCCAATAAGATGACGTTCTTCAGGCCTCCTTCGCCTACATAATTGCTGTTTACATAGGCCAGAATAGAAAGTAACAGCAACGAGATAATCAGTGCCTTCTGATCGCTGTTTTCAATCGCTGCCAACTCAATAATCGTCGGTTTTTTCAACATATCTTCAATCGGGATTGAATAATAATTATCGAACAAGTTGACCAGTGAATTCAGACGGACCACTCCGGCACGCCCGATATTCTTCGCATCCCCGGTGTATCCGATCGCATCAAACGTTTCCTGAAAACATTTAACAAAGTCTGTGATATTGAATACTTTTCCCATATCATCACTGGTATAGGTATCCAGCCATCGAAAATCCGAATAGCAATTATTAATAGATTCCTCAAATATCTTATCCAGCGGTGTAGACATGGAAACCGCTGCTGCAAATGCTGTCTTAAGTGTAGATTTGTACGTCTCCAACTTCACATTTTTCGGTGGAATAAATGGATTATATACAAACGGTGATATAAAATTCTTTCCAGGGGTGAATACCTGCAGTTCCGGAATACTCTGCACCAGTGCGCGATATTCATTCTTTGCAGGTTCAATTACAAGGAATGGAATTCCATGGTCTTTCCAGAGACGATCTAACAATCCTACAGAAAAGGTTGTTTTACCAGAGCCAGGAGTTCCTACCACCAACATATGTTTTGCCAGATCTTTTAGGGAGATTCCAATCTTATCTCCCCTCGAAGATGACTTCAGCACACCAATCTCAATATCCCCGGCATTGATAATATTATCGGCATACGTTTTACTTGATTTCCCTGCCTCATTTACCGGAAGTCCGGCAGACACGCGGTCGCTTCCCACCGGAAGGCGGAACAATTCGCAGGCTTCTTCTGCAGTAATAATATATGGCAGTCGGTAATAGTTTTGACTGAAGTTTCCACTATTCCATATATTCATATCGCGGTCTGCACCTGTCAGAATCTCGTTTACTGCCCATGGTAGTGGATACAGATTACTGTCCTTTTGCACTTCATCTGCATAGAGATCCAGAAGCTTCATATTGACCGGCGCTTCCGGATTCGTAATCTGACCATATACACGTGTTGCGATATTCGGCACTGCCTGAGCATCCCCATAGACGAGAATATTATACAAGAACAGAGGGCTGTTGTTCTGTTGTACATAGTAACGGTAATTATCTGCCTGCTTTTGCGCCATAGCAAATGTAACATTAGCCATTCCCATATCCATAACTCCATGTCCCAGAGAATCAACTATCTGAAGCACGTTATTCAACTCCGCCATCTCACCTGCATCAAATACCGTCGGGATCAATTGAACAGATAATGCACAATCCGGATAATGTATCAACGTATTAAGAATATAACTCAGATCTTTTCCGGTATCTGTAATACGATCATACGCATAGCAATAAGGAAGAATCTGGTTCTGAAGATTCTCTATCCGCTCTTCCTTTACCAATGCTTTAACTGCAGTATCTTTTATACGATACATCTCTTTCTGCAACTCTACAGCCGTAACATCCTGATATTCATATTTTTGCAGCTCAACCGTTGATTTAATAATAGAGAGCAGCCCATTTACAAGACGAATCGCGTTCGGTTCTGCCACATCAATCGCACGCACAACGAAATACATCTTCACCCGCGCTTTATACGGCTGATTCTTGACCTCTTCCGTTGTCCAGATCATTTCCAGCGCAATATCCTTATATTGACCCGCAACTGTACTCTCTTCTTTATAATGCTGGTAAATCTCACTTAAAAGCTGTCCCATATCTCGCTTATATTCTGCGACTACAGCATCAACATCCATTCTCTTTCCATCAATA
This sequence comes from Bariatricus sp. SGI.019, assembly GCF_050315235.1. Taxonomy (NCBI): domain Bacteria; kingdom Bacillati; phylum Bacillota; class Clostridia; order Lachnospirales; family Lachnospiraceae; genus Bariatricus; species Bariatricus sp. SGI.019. The sequence continues at coordinate 63,003 of NZ_JBNPOQ010000008.1, forward strand.
ACTGAAATATCCGGGATTGCCGTGATCTCCACTGCTCCCATCGCAACCGCTTCATTGCTCTGTAAATATTCCACTGAAATCTGATTCTCTGTCATACCGTCTTACGCCCTCTCTTCTTATCATTCTACGGATAGTCCACTCCGCAGTTTGGTCCATGGCATCTTCGAAGCCGATTAATACCTTTATGAACACCACGTATCACACCATATTTTTCAACTGCAAGAATCATATATTCCGAACAGCTGGGTTCAAATACACACTGCAGGCGCATCTCATCAGAAGCCTTATTCTGATAGAGATGTACCAGCCAGATAATCGCCCGCTTTGCGATTAACATCATATATATCACACCCATGCCAAAACACAGGCAGACTGTAAATATCACCGGTCTCTGGCTGTCACTGAACAGATACCTTCCTGCGAATCCCCCTGCAATCATTAATATTATGAAACCAATCAATGCAATCCAGAATCTGGTATAATGTATCTCTGGCCGCTTCAAAGGGTTATACGGTGCTTTTGGAATATTTGAATATGCAACTTTTACACCTTCAACATAATATTTTTCTTCCATATTTATATAAAACGGGAGAATTGTGCCAAAGGCACAGTTCTCCCCCTTCTCCCTATGTAATTAATATTTTGCAAATTTACGTTCACGAAGCATTGCTTTCGCAGCCTGAATACTCTGCTCCAATGATTCGTTGTTACGCATAGAAAAACTGAATGAATTACCAGGAACAATAATTTTAAGGCTGTCTACGATATAATTATTCTTCATGATATTTTCACCCTTCTTGATACATCCTGTGCTGGTGATATCGATTTTCTCAACAACCTTCTGCAATGTTGTAAATGAGGTAATATCCTGATAGAAGAAATCCTGCGTCTGCTCCCAGGTATTATCACTGATCGTCTCAAATGTATATGTATAAGCATATAGCTGTGTTGCACTAAAGAAGATCCATGAAACACTGAATCTTGATGATACCGCCACATCATCAATAACTCGCACAAGCACATCGTTAGAATCAAAATCATAGCCGCTCAGAACAATTGGCGGAATCTCATTGATCTCGCTTTCATCCAGACCGATCTTGTCCATCGCTCTTTGCTTCAGATTCAATGAATATAACTTATTCGATACAATCTGCTGATACTGATTCATGGTCATCTTTGCTCCTCTGGAGCCGACACCGCAGCCACATCCGGCATACAGATTCATAAAGAAGTCAATTACATTCTTCTGCTCTTCCGTCTTTCCTTTCTTCATATTCTCCAATCTTGCCTTCTGCTCTGCAACTGCTGCTGTTCCTCCTAACGCATAGCCAATCATTTCTGCACATCCCATAATTGTGCCCTCCTCTTTTTTTCTTTTAGTTTTTTATTCTCATTCGTAAATAACTATAAATCTGCCGGACGATCCACGCCTAATACACCATATAACTGATCTACATCATATGGTGATAATCCGTACGCCTCTGCCTGTGCCAGCATATCCTGCCAGTTTGGTGTTGTATTCAAATATTTTCTCTTATAGTAATCATATTTGATATACGCCCAAAAATAATAATAGATTCCCAACGGTTCAATCATCGTTGCTGCCTGAATATACTCCTCAATCTTATTGATTGTAGGACGCTGCTGTACAAATGCTTTCTTTCCTTTTAATAAACACACGGCAGCATAAAAAAATGTCTCTGAATTATCAAAATTATCCTCCATTGCTTTTTCAAATGCTTCCAGTGCCTTATCGTACAGCTTAAGCTTCAGATAACACATCGCAATTGATGTATTCAATTGCTGATCATCCGGATAATCGGCCAATGCTTTTCGGTATGCTCCTGCATATTTATTCACCTCCGGCATCGGCATAGAATATACACTGTTGAATGTTGAGATTGTAATCGGTTTGTGACAAAAATCACAGACCGTCTGACTTGTTGTGACGCGTGCCCCACATCCTGGGCAGGCCATTTCTATTACCTGACTCGCCATATCTTTTCCTTTCTTTTTCACGTTAATACACTAATGTTATTATTATAGCATATAATTGTCATATTTTGATATAAAACTATGAAATATGTCAAAAAAAGTTCTATAAATGTTATTTTTTTCTTTCTTCATGTATCTCAACCAGAATAATATCTGGCCCAATCTTTTTGATACATTTAAAAGGAATAATATATTCTGACCCATCACATAAAAAGCCACAGATCTTTCCTGCCTTTGGAATCACCAGTGCTTCGATACATCCATTACACTCATCTATAATCAGATCTACCACGTACCCTAGTTTTTTGCAATCACATGCATTAATCACTTCTTTATTCTCCAATTCACACAGACGCATATCCACACCACCCATATTCAAACCGCAGATTCTGCCATCGTCACCTTCTTTGTCACCATAACAAAACCCGCATCCACTACTTACTTGTAGTATATGCGGGTTTTCATATTCTGGACTATCCGAATCCAGCTATTCATCAATATCTATGACATTTACTGGACATCCATCTCTTGCTTCAATTGCTGTACTTTCGTATTCTGGTGCTACATCTGTGTATGCCTCTGCAACTCCGTCATCATTAAACCGGAATACTTCCGGGCAGGCAGCAACACAGGCACCACATGAGATACATCCATCATTTACTCTGGCTTTCATGGGTCATTCCTCCTTATATTTTTCAAGTAGTATGTCCCATTTTTATCCAAATATTCGCCTGTTATCTGATCAATGTTCCGGTCTTTCCTTTTAATGCATCTTTTAATTTATCAAAAGATGTGATCAACGCACTTCTTCCTTCTCTCTTTTCAATAAATTCTACGGATGCACTGAGTTTTGGAAGCATATTGTATTCTCCGAAATGGCCTTCTTCCATGTACTGCTTTGCCTGTTCCAGATTGATCTCTCCCAGCTCCTCTTCGTTTTCTCTGCCCATATTGATCTTAACCTTCTCGACACTGGTCAAAATAATCAATTCATCCGCATCAACTTCTTCTGCCATCTTACCTGCAGTTAAGTCTTTCTCAATGACAGCACTTGCACCTTTCAGATGATGATCCTGTTCCAGGACAGGAATTCCACCTCCGCCACAGGCAATTACAATCTGATCCGCATCTAAAAGAGCTTTAATCGCATCAATCTCTACTATGCTTACTGGATTCGGGGCAGATACGATACGACGATAACCTTTTCCCGGCTCTTCCACAACATAATTTCCTTTTTTGCGCTCTTCATTCGCTTCTTCCACGTTCATATAACGGCCTAATATCTTGGTTGGTGTATAGAAAGCCTCATCGTATGGATCTACGATTACCTGTGTAAGTATTGTACTGACAGTTCTGTAAATTCCTCGGTTCAACAATTCTTCACGAATTCCATTCTGAAGGTCATACCCGACATATCCTTGACTCATTGCAGAACATACAGACATTGGTGCTGCTGTATAATCTTGATGTACTTTTCCAAATTCATTCATCGCTGTATGGATCATTCCAACCTGTGGTGCATTACTGTGAGTAATAGCTACCTGATAACCAGCTTCGATCAGATCTGCGATTACTTTTGCTGTCTTCTTCACTGCTTCTTTCTGCTCTGGCAGCGTTGTACCAAGGGCACGGTGTCCTAATGCAACTACAACTCTTTTTTTCATAATCTATACCTCTGCTTTTCTTTATTTTTCTGATAAAAGATGAGATAAAAAAATTATAGTATTTTTCTATGTAAATTGCAACGTCTGAATTCTGTGAAAAACTGATTTTCTGTCTGTTTTACAGATTCTTATTCATAAATGCTACAATTCCGTCTTCTACTTCATCCTTTATATCTGAATAATTATGGATTTCGTGCCGATAGCCAGAGTATAACTTTGTCTCAACCTTATGACCTGTCTCATACAGCCAGTTGCTGACTTCACATACCCCTTTTCCATACATTCCAACCGGGTCTTCATTTCCGGCAATATTGTATATCGGAAGTTTCGCCGGAACTTTTTCTGCCCACTCTTTTCCAGTGATTACCAACATCATCTGGACAAAATATAACAAAGACTGGTTTGTTGTTGGTTTTGTAAATGCATCGAACGGATCCATTGCATGATCTTCTTGCACATATGGATCTGAGCAGATCCATTCATTCCCGAGCTTAATTTCGCCACATCTCTCACACATCCATCCCATTAATGCTCCTGCATAAGATGGGTCAGATTCTTTTCCTTTTCCCTCAGCTACGACCTGCTTCAACACTTTTTCTGACTCTTCTGCTCCCGGAAATACTCCTGCAGTTCCGCACAACGTTACGCCTGCCAACTCATCACCATACTTTGCAATAAAATCTCTTGCTATGAATGACCCCATACTATGACCGTATATAAAATATGGCAGTTCTGGATACATCTTACATACCATTTCCTTCAACGTATGCTCATCTTCCATCATGGTATGACATCCCTTGTCGCCCCAGTCGCCCCAGGTATCATTCTCCAATGCCGTCTTTCCATGTCCAACATGATCATCTGCAGCTACAATATATCCGGCATCCAGAAACTTCACAATCATGTGCAGGTATCTTCTTGAGTGCTCACCAAATCCATGGATGATCTGTACAATCCCTTTTGGCCTGGCAGCAGGAACATATACCCAGCCATAGACCTCATCCCGCTCATTAAAAGACTGAAATTTTACTTCATGTAACATATAACATACCTCCTTTAATATTGTTTTTTAATTTATCATTGACATCCCGTGGCATAAAAAAATAAAATCGGGGTAACAGGATTCGAACCTGCGACCTCACGGCCCCCAGCCGTGCGCTCTAACCAAACTGAGCCATACCCCGATATAATCATTCTACCCAATTAAAATCTATAATGCAAGCACTAATTTCCCATTTATCTGCCATCGGATTTTAAATCTCTGAAAATGAAAAATAATAAAAAAATATGTATATAAATTCTATTTATTCCCACTTTTTTATGATATTATATAAATATGAATTTATATACTTTTTCAAGTATACATTTTTACAAAAGGATTATTGTCACTATGAAAAACATTATTCATCATAAGACGCTGCGGGAACAGGTCGCAGACGCCGTACGAAAAAAAATATTACATCATGAACTTGAACCTGGTATGCGGATTACTGAATCTGAACTTGCTACTCAATTTGGAGTCAGTCATGGCCCTGTTCGCGAAGCACTTCGCCAATTGGAACAGGAAGGATTGATTGAATATACGCGAAATGTTGGCTGTTCTGTACGCAACGTTTCTCTTTCAGATGTCATCGAAGCTCTTCTGATTCGCGGAACCTATGAACTTTCTGCTGCTCGTGCATGTGCCGGCACCATCTCCGATGCAGCCTTCAAAGAGATGGAGGATGTATTAGAATCCATGAAGAATATGGATGATTCCGACTATACAGAATCAATTATTTACGATAATGAGTTTCACAAAATCTTGATTAACGAAGCGCATATGCCATATCTCGTCAGCGCTTGGAACGCATTAGATTTTGTATCATTCTTTTCTTTCTATTGTCAAGTAGATGATTGTTCAAAAGTAACCGGAAAGCAATACAAAGTACACAAAGAACTTTTTGACATCTATGCTACAAAAGATTGCCATGCAATCTGTGATATTATATATTCACATTATAAGCTTTCGATTGATAAGATGTTGCGGGATAATCACATGTGTGAAAAAGATTTCCCATTTTCTTTCGATATTATTAACCCGCATATATAATCATGTATCATTTTGCAGTCTTTATCATATGTATAAAAAGTACTGGAGTGCATTGTTCAACACAACGCACTCCAGTACTTTTTATATATAAGGCCATTTGGATTAGATTGCTCTGGTATACTTCGCAAGCCATTCCTTTTCTTCATCATTCAGATATGGAGAAATGGTATCATATACTTTCTTATGGTAATCATTTAAGAGCTTCTTATCTTCTGCTGTCATGATATCAGGATTGATTGCATCCAGATCCATTGGAATCAGTGTAATCGCATCAAAATACATAAACTGTCCATATTCGTTCTTCTCACCCTTACAGCAGAGAAGTTCGTTCTCCAGACGAATACCATGAGAGCCCTCGATATAGATTCCCGGCTCATCTGTAATAACCATACCTTCACGCAACACCTCTGTCTCTCCCTTACGATATCTCCAACGGAAACCAGCAGGTCCTTCATGGATGTTCAGAAGGTATCCTACACCATGTCCGGTTCCATGATTGAAGTTCATATTACGATCCCAGAATGGTTTTCTTGACAGGATATCAAGTACCATACCTGTACATCCTTCCAGGAACTTCGCACTGCCAAGCTGAAGGTTACTGATTGCAACTAAAGTAAAGTCGTCTTTCATCTGCTGTGTTACTTCACCAAGCGCATAAGTTCTTGTAACATCTGTAGAACCTTCCCAGAATCCTGCACCCGTATCAGTCAGGAAGAAGCTTCCTTCTTTCAGCTCAACATCAGTCTCTGGTGATGATGTGTAGTGAACGATCGCACCATGTTCACCATAAGAAGCAATCGGCTCAAAGCTTGGGCGGATAAAGTTGCCCATCTCAGCACGGAGTTCATCCAGTTTTTCTGTAGCACTCATCTCTGTGATCTTCATCTTGCCCACATTTTCTTTCAACCATTTCATGAATCTTACATGCGCAACACTGTCTTTGATCTGTGCTTTACGGATATTTTCAATCTCTACCGGATTCTTCATTGCTTTCATAAGAATCGCCGGATTTCTCTCTTCTACTCTCTTAACATTTTCCGGAATATTATTATACAGAGCATAATTTAACTTACTTGGGTCAACCATAACTACCGTATTCTCATCCAACGTACGGATATCTTCATAGATATCATTATATGGATGGAGGTTGACATTCAGTTCTGCCAGCGAAGCTTTGATATCATCATCCAGCTTACTCTCATCAACATAGAGTTCCATGCAGTCCATCTTAATAATGGCATAAGATAAAAGTAACGGGAAGAATTCAATATCATCACCACGGATATTCAGTGTCCAGCAGATGTCATCCAATGTCGTGAGCACATGTGCATTTGCTCCGGCTTTCTCCATCTCCTCGCGAGTCCTCTTAAGCTTATCTGCTGCGGATTCGCCTGCATACTCAATTCCAAGAGAAAATGCAGGTGCTTTGGAAAGTTCCGGACGATCTTCCCAGATCAGATCGATCAGATCCTCATGATACTCGACCTTTGCTCCTTTTTTAGCTGCAATGTCTGCATATTCCTGTCCTTCTCCGACAGAAACCACACGTCCATCAAACCCAAGAGTATCTCCTTCTTTCAGGATATCTTCCAGATATGCTGTGAGTTCCGGTACTCCTGGTTCTCCCATCTTCATTAATTCTACAGTTGTACCTTCCAACTGCTTTGCTGCCTGAATGAAGTAACGTCCATCCGTCCAAAGACGGGCTTCATCTTTTGTGATAACTGCTGTACCTGCAGAGCCAGAAAATCCAGTAATATACTTTCTTGCCTTAAAATATTCCCCAACATATTCGCTCTGGTGAAAGTCTGCAGTTGGAACGATATAAGCATCGATTCCTTTCTCTGCCATTTTTGCACGTAAATTTGTTAATCTCTCAGGAATACTCATTGTATTACGCCTCCTAAAATAATTGTTATTATGGGTTTTTTCTCCCCAATAATATTAGGATTGACAGGCATTCCATATGTAATCCCGCAATCCTAATATCATTGTACATAATTATATTCTAATAATCCACTCTATTTTTCGTCATCTTTCTTCTCAACCAGTGCTGTTAATGGTTTATCCAGGATAACCAAAAGTGCGACAGCAACAAATGCGATTACTGCAATGATAATACATGCGGTCGTGAACTTAATAGCTCCTCCGAATAATGCATTATAAACATATCCATAACTGATTGCTGCGAAGAATATTGCAAGTCCCCATACAGACTGCATTGTAGAGTAAATACGGCTTGGTGCATACTTAGCGATAAATGCATTTCCCAGTGGAGAGAAGAACATCTCACCCAATGTAATCAGAACTGCAAAAGCTAAAAGCCACAGACAGCTGATCTGTCCATCACCACGGATAATATCCATCAATGCAAAGAACAGATATCCAACACCAAGAGTACCAATACCTAATGCACATTTCTTGTAAATACTCATATCACCCTTCGGTCTGTTTGCCAGGTAACTCCAAAGCTTTGGTGTTACAAACATACCAACTAATACACAGAATAAAGCATTTGCAGCATCAAACCATGTAAGAGGTACATTGTAGCCTCCAACTACCCAGTTTGCATTTTCACCCCAGAAGTAATATACCGGCAGATAAGCCAGATACCAGAAGATCCAGAAGATAATAGCAAATACACAGATCAGAATGATTGCTGCAATTCTCTTCTTTTCAATTGTTGTATAAGGCATCTTCTTTTCTTCTTTATTCTTTGCCTTCAACTCTGCTTCACGGGCAATCTCTTCTTCTGTCAATTCTTTCTTGAAAGGTGTCTTTCCTGCTTCACCCATAAAACGTGTTCCAATGGTGAACCAGATTGCTCCTAAGAACATCAGGATAGCTGCAATCTTGAAGCATGGTCTGTATCCCATCATATCTCCACTTGCGAATACATCCTGATACAGAATACCTGCAAGGAATGGGCCTGCAAATGCACCGATGTTAACAAGTCCATAACGAACAGAATATGCATTGTTAAGCTGATCACTGGATACGATACGACCAATCAACGGACCAGTTTTATAGAATGCAAGACCGATACTGATACACCAGATCATCGCATATACCATTCCACTGCTTGTTGCCATAGATCCAATCCAGTAACCAACGCCACAGAGAACCATACCAATTGGGGTGGTATACCTTGCGCCAATCAGACGGTCACAGATAATGGAACACAGAATCGGAAGTCCATAAGAAAATGCTGTCAACTGTGACTGCATGGTCGCAGCGGTTCCTTCTGACAGACCAAGACCACCTGATGCTACACTTGCTGCTACGAAAACTAACAGGATAGAACGTCCGGTATAATAAGCAAAACGTTCAAAAATCTCTGTCGTAGAGCATGCCCAAAAACCCATAGGGAGCTTCTTTTTTGTTTGAGTACTCATTATTACTCATCCTCCTTTTTCCCCGCACCTTTTCTCAATAACCTCTTCGTTAGCATTTGATACAAGGCACTTCTCTAGAAATTTGTTTATTATAGATTATTAATTATTGATAATCTATAATTTATTATACATTATGCACATTTTCATGTCAAGAAAACTCCTTTGTGATTCTTATATTTTGTGATAAAATAGACATAATTAGTCATATCATGTATGCGAAAGGAGTTTACATTTATGAAAGTTATTGTAGTAGGTCCACGGGGAAAAATGGGAAAATTAATCACGCAGGTTGCAGCAGAAAGAGAGGATATGGAACTGGTTGCCGGCGTTGCTCCAAAGGGGCGTGATTACATAGGAAGTGATCTGGGAATGGTTGCTATGATCGGAAAAGAAATAGGTGTCCCGGTTGTGGATGATCTGGAAAGCGTCATCGATTCCTGTGATGTCATCATTGACTTTTCTACCAAAGAGAACGCTATGGAAGTCCTTGATCTGGCAATCGCACATAAAAAGGCATTGGTATGCGGCACTACAGGATTTAGCGAAGAAGAGATGCAGCGGTTTCAGGATGCTGCTTCCCAGATCCCGATGTTGTATGCAGCAAACACTTCAAAACTGGTCAATATCATGAATAAATTACTGGAAATGGTAACAACGATCGCCGGAAATGATCTGGATATTGAGATTTTAGAAATGCACGACCAGTGGAAGAAAGATGCTCCAAGTGGAACTTCGAAGGAAATGGGCGAGATTATGGCCCATGCCCTTGGCAAAGAACTGAATGACATCGCCGTATACGGTCGAGAAGGTGCCTCTCCGAGAGTTCCCGGAACTATCGGCTACCACTCTCTTCGCGCCGGCAATATTCCTAGCAGCCACACCGTATTCTTCGGCGGAATGGGAGAGCGTCTGGAAATCACTCATCACTCCTACAACTGGGAATGCTTTGCACGCGGTGCCTGTGACTGCGCTGCTTATCTTGCTGATAAAGAACCTGGCTTTTATACCATTAAGGATGTATTAAATTTATAAATCAGCTATATTGCATATTGTCTTTGCTTCATTTTTATAGTATAATTGTATTAATAAAATAATACAATTATATCTTGAGAGGAGAACAGGTATGATATTAGTAAATACGGATTATATTCCAGGAAAAAAATTTGAGATGATCGGACTAGTAAGAGGTACTATGATTCAATCCGTACATCTTGGTAAGGACATCATGAACAGCTTCAAGACACTGGTCGGTGGAGAACTTACCTCCTACACAGAGATGATGAACGAAGCCAGAGCTGTTGCTACCAAACGTATGGCAGATGATGCTGCTGCAATGGGCGCAGATGCTGTGGTAAATATCCACTACGCTTCCAGCTCCATCGTACAGGGCGCAGCAGAAGTTCTGGCATACGGAACTGCAGTAAAATTCGTAGATTAAAATTTATTATACCACAAAAGAAACGGTGCACATGAAACACCGTTTCTTTTTTATATCATGATCTCACATCAGTCTCTGCCATTATACTACAAAAGAAGCAAGCAGACATACTAAAAACACGCATTCATCTTCTCCTCTATCCGCATCAATTCCAGTCTTTTTATCTTTTTATCCATCTCATTTTCTGTCAGATATCGATATACACTTTTCGGCACGAACTTCGCCCACTCTTGTTCCATTGCAATACAATTTCGTACCATGGCACCAGTGATTCCTTTTTCCTCTAATGGTCTGTGCCACAGCACTTCTATATTAAGCCCGAGACTTCGCAGTATCTTATATTTTTCTTCATCCCACTCATCGTACATTCCCAGGTAATATACTGCATCTTTCGGAGTATACTGTAACAGATATTCCGGACAGTTAATCGGAAACGGAATAATATCGTATTCACTTTCCGGAACCTTAAATTCCTGCATCGCACCTCTGATCATCTGATACCGTTCAAAATAAGACAACGGGTTAGCAGAAGGTTCGCTTCGATTGACATCATTGACCGAATCTCTGGTGTGCATGTTGTCAGGATTGGAAATCCCGATGTATAATTTGTTGCAGCGCATTTTTGCTGCCAGTATATATTCCATATGTTTTAAATGTAACACTTGAAATCTTCCGTTAATTACTCCAGTCTCTATCATATGTTTCTCTCCCTCATTGATTATACTCTTTCGAACGTATATTTAGTATACTCTGAAGTACGGTAAGAATGCAAGGACTTCCCCATTTTCAGATTCAGCCAAGACAAGATAAAACCTCAAGATATCGTTACAACAGTAAGTCTATCTTGAGGTTTTTGTGATTTTCATTTTCTTTCTCTTACTTCAGCAATGCCAGAAGTTCTTCCTTTGGCTTTGCTCCCATATCTCTTTTTACCATCTGTCCGTCCTTGAACACCAAAAATGTCGGAATTGACATTACCCGATACTCTCTTGCCAGATCTGGATTCGCATCGACATCCACTTTACAGATCTTCGCATCTGTAACTTCTTCTCCCAATTCCTCTACGATTGGTCCTACCATCTGGCACGGTCCGCACCATGTTGCCCAGAAATCCACCAACACTGGCACCTTAGATTCTAATACTTCTTCTTTGAAATTATCACTGGTTAAATGAATCACTGACATAATGATTACCTCTCTTTTTATGATTTGTATTTTTCTGCCATCCAATATCTGACAGTTTGTTTTCTACACAAAATAGTATAACCCATTTTCGGCAATAATACCATCTATATTCATCATTTGCTCTCATCTGACAGCTTCTTTTTTAAAAAGCGGCGACGATATTTCAAATCCGCATAATCTGTTATTTTCTTCAGATATACACTGTCTGCCAGGCCACCTGCGACTCCGACAATCGGAATTCCCTGAAGAAACTTCATATAAAGAAGTCTCAATGATACCTGTCCCATATTCAAAGACCATTTCAAAAGCCTTCACGAAAGCAGCGTGCAGTGTATCTTCCAATTTGTCCGGGATCTTATCCGAAAGCTTTTGCTTAAGGACAGATTCCTTCTCCTGGATATTCTTCTTAAGGAAACTTTGTTCCTTTTTCTCCAGAGCTTCCCATTCCTTTTTCCATTTATCCTTTGTAAAAAACATGCCGGAATCCTCCTGATTATGCTTTAATCAGAAAAAACGAGAGGCATCCAGCCTCTCACTTAACAACTTCATCATTCGGTCAATTTTTATTTTACTGTCCTGTCAGAACCGTCACAGGACTCATCAAGATGACGGAGAACTTCTCTGTTCTCACATATATTATATGTAATTTATCACTAAAAAACAATATCCTCATTAAAATGTTATGATTTTTTGCAAATAATTTCAAGGAATTGTACTGGCATTACGCCAGTACAACTACTCGATACTCTGCTTCAAAGGTTTCTCCTGCTTCCAGGGTATTTCCCCATTCCCGGTCTTTTAATTCGCCATCGAACACCTCGCTGTCACATCTTCCATACCATGGTTCAATGCAGACGAATGGTGCATGTTTTTTCGGCGGTGACCAGATTCCGACTAACGGCGCATTGAATTCCACTGCCAGATATTCTTTTTTATCACTGTCCATTAAGGCAACTCGCTGTACCTGATGATTCTCGATGACAAGTGCATCTCCATCAAAGAGATTCTCCGCGATCGGAAGAGTTCCTTCCTGAAGGGTATACTCCTTTTTCTCTGTGGTCACCATACCACCCTGGCCGAAGATGGTATTGGTGAAACTCTCTGGCACAGTTCCATCTTCTTTACGGAAAGCTATGTAATCATCAGACTGCTTCTCTCCTTCTCTGACCGGACAGAAGAATGCCGGATGTGCCCCAATGGAAAAGTACATGGTCTTATCATTGGTATTCTTCACCTTCCACATGACCTTAACAGCATTTTCTTCCAGATGATAGCCAATCTCCAAATGAAAATCAAATGGATATACTTTTTTCGTCTCTTCTGTTGCATCCAATGCAAACCATACCTCATTCTCTGTCTGGCTAAGAAGGTCAAAATCCATATCCCTTGCAAATCCATGCTGATTCATCGGATATTCCACACCTTCGTGACGATATACCTTATCCTTGACCCCACCGACAAATGGGAAAAGAACCGGTGATGACCGATTCCAATACTTTGGATCTGCATTCCAGAGGTACTGCGTATCATTTTTCTTTTCCCGGATAGAACTTAATTCTGCACCGTGAATATTTACGGTAATCTCAAGTTTCTCATTTTCCAACTTTACTTTCTGCATATGATTATTTCCTTTCTGTTTTTCTCGATTAAAATTTTTGCTTTTTCAGATATTCTCCAACCATACGGAATTCGTCTTCATAGATACAATTGGGCAAGGTTCCATCTGCTACTTTCTGCCTGCATTCTTCATAATCCATCCAGATTACTTCTTCTACTTCTGATTCCTGAAGTTTCAGATTTTCAATTTCTACCGGTTCTGTATACACGTACACCGAACTTAATTCGTTATCTTTAAACAATCGATCATAAAATACCGCTTCAAAAGATCCCCGATGCTCTCCTACATAATGTAATTGCTCTTTCGCCGCATGAATGCCCAGTTCTTCCTGCATCTCACGGACTGCTGACTCCAGAATCTCATCTCCTGCAGCCACATGACCTGCCGAAGAGATGTCGTAGCATCCGGGATTCGAATCCTTGCATGCACTCCGCTTCTGTAACAATACATCATAACCACTCTTCTGATTCTTCCTTACAACCCACATGTGTACCGTTGCATGAAGACTTCCTTCCCTGTGTACAACTCCACGTTCACGTATTACTCCAGACTTCGTACCATCTTCATTTAACACATCGAATAATTCCATCGGTTTCCCATCCAGTGATGCATCCACCAGTTTATCCTGCCCGTCATAGACTAATTTCAAGGAAAAGAAGTCCTTCCTTTCATCCATCAACCGAAAGAAGATCTTATCACCTTCCCAGATATTCAACTTCCAGACATCTTCGATATCCACCCATTCCAGTTCTCCTTCGTCACAAGGTATGGGCTCCCCTTCAAAACCATCTGCCGTAAAAAGAGACATATATTCCGTCACTCCATTGCCGGATACAAAGGTAACAATTCCCCGATACCGGTAAGAAGTCAGCGTATATCCGGTCTCTTCCCGTACTTCCCTAAGCAGACACTCCTCAGGACTTTCATCAGCCTCAAAATGTCCTCCGACCCCAATCCATTTATCCTTATTTACGTCATGTTTCTTAACGGTTCTATGGAGCATCAGATATTGGCCATCCCGTTCCATATAACACAAAGTACTTAAACCTGTCATCTTATTTCTGCCTCTTAATTCTCTGATATTTTCTTTCAAATTATGTTATACTGTCTACTATGAATATCATACCGAAAATACAGGAGAATTGCAATGAATCGTGTCATTGATTATATCATAGATGAAGCCGGTGACGGCCTTCGCATCGAACAATACTTACGCCGCAAGGGTTATTCCGGACAGAATCTGGCAGAGATTAAGCGGATGCCCCAAAGCGTTCTGGTCAATGGAGAACATTATTATATGAAGCAGGAGCTTAATACCGGAGACCATCTGTCTATCCATATCTGCGAGACCAAATGTTCCGAGAAGATTCCTCCGGTACAGATACCGTTGGATATTGTGTATGAAGATGAGGACATTATCGTCATCAACAAACCAGCCGGCATGCCCATCCACCCTTCTTTGAATAACTATACGAATTCCATGGCAAATGCTCTGGCATGGTACTATCAGGAGCAGGGAAAACCGTTCATCTTCCGCTGCTGTAACCGTCTGGACCGGGACACCTCCGGCCTTACCGTTGTCGCCAAGCATCTGGTCAGTGGCAATATCTTATCCGATATGGTGCGCCGCCGAGATATCCATCGGGAATACCTTGCCATTGTCCGGGGACATGTCTCCCCAGAAGCCGGGACAATCAATGCTCCCCTTGCCCGAAAGCCCGGAACCATCATCGAGAGGACGGTTGACTGGGAACAGGGCGAAACTGCCATTACTCATTATCGTCTTGTGGAAGAAAGAAATGGGCACAGCCTTGTCTCCCTTCGTCTGGAAACAGGCCGCACCCATCAGATACGAATCCATATGAAATATCTCGGTTATCCCCTCATCGGAGACTACCTCTATAACCCGGACATGGAATATATCGGTCGACAGGCACTACACTCCCATCGTCTTTCCTTTACACATCCGATTACCGGCGAGCCGATGGAATTTACTGCACCTCTGCCGAAAGATATGGAAAAAGTACTTATTTAATCTCTGCAATATGATACTCATACCCGCTTTCATCCATCAGGTTTAGATATGGAAGCGGGTCAAAATATTCTGGTGAAAAGACTCCTCTGTCTTTCCAGATACCTCTTGCAATCAATTCGATGGCAAGTGCCGCACCGAATCCCGTCTGTGCCACAACCGCCTGAGAGCCCCATTTCTTCATAGATTCCTGATTGTCAAATGCCTGATATAAGAAATATGCCTTTTCTTTCCCATCTTTCTTTCCAATACATTCCACACCGACCAGCATCTCGCCGATCATCTCATCCCCAATATCCTTCGGCTGAGGAGCGCATGCAGCCACCACGTCTCTTGGGATGACTTCTGTCTCTCCAATCTGTATCGGATGAATACTGCGAAGCCCCAACTTATCAACAACTTTCAGTGCTGTGATCAGATTCTCATCCAGACTAATCTTAAATGTGGCCCGCTGCAATCCATATTGCTTCAGATAACGGGGCATGGTAACCACTTCTTCGTGCTCTACTTTTACCAACGTGTTCTGCCCAACACCATCCGGCATCTCCCAGACTTCTCTCCCGGCAAACGGCTTTTCCACCAGTAGGCCTCCTCTGGATGCATCGTATTCCACATTCGGATTCATCACTTCATCTAATACCGTCCACACATTAAATCCGAACATAATATCATCCGGATCTGCTCCCGGTACGGAGAGATTGCCGCCGTCCTTTACATGGACTTCCGTAATCTCGTCCAATAATTCCGTGGCAGCATATTTCGCAAAGACATTGACGACTCCGGGGTCAATTCCCATACAAATAACCGCCATGCTGCCTTTCTCTTTCCATGCCTCATGACGGTCAAAATTATATTTGGTCATGGGTTCCGTATAGCTGTTCTCGATTCCCAATCCATAAGCTGGATGATCCATCGGTACTGACCAGGTCCCCATATTACCATAATTAATTCCGGTCTCATAAGCTGCATCAAAGATATAGTTGCTGGCAAAGGGTGGTGCCGCATCCATCAGGAAATCAATCTGGTGCATCAAGGCAAGCCGCATCATCGATTCCTTATCGGTTGCATTCACCTCAGCAACTTCAAATCGACAGTCTTTTTCTAACTTTTCAACCACTTCCTGCGCCCTGTTCTGGTCAAAATCACATACCAGCACATACTCCAGCCATTCACCCTTCGGATCCCGCCACTTCATGATCTTTAAGATACTTTCACCTACTGCTCCCGCTCCAACTAACATCATTCTCATAGTTCCAGCCTCCATTGTTCATTCATGTCATCTGTCACACTCTGTCCTTTTGCCAGTTGGTTCTAGCCTCGTAGGCGATGCTGTCCGCATTCTCTCCAAAGTTCCGTGGTACTACCTTCCTTTTGCCTGTCAGTTTCCACCAGAGTAAGATGCATAACCCTGGGTTTGCTTCTTCGGCCCCTTATAATGGTGTCTAGGGCAGCCGTTAACCGGATCTATTCAATTGTCTGTTTCTAATAATTCATTTTATCGAATCCAGGCATCCCCAGTCAAGTATGAATCTTCTATTATCTCCATAATATACAGCTCATGGAGTGCCCGTGTCGCGCAGATATACCGGAATTGCCGGAAGAACGGATGGTCCTGTGTCCCTCCTGCGACAAAGACCTGATCAAACTCCAGACCCTTGGCCATATAGAATGTCGTAACCGTAATTCCTTTTCGAAAGTTTGAACTGTCCCTGTCAATATAGAAGACATCTTCTCGCTTCTTTTTCAGATACTCATAAATCTTCCGGGCTTCCTCTTCTGTCATTGTAAGTACCGCTGCCGTTTCATATGGTTCCACTTCTGAGCGGCCAATTACCCCAGTACTTACATTGACTCGCTTCAGAACAGCTTCAACAGCATCCTCCCAGGTTGACAGCTGCATCTCTTCTACTTCTTTTCCATGGCGCTTAATATACTCAATTCCTGACACACCATTCATTGATTCCGCATATTTCGCAATCTCTATGGTGTTACGGTAACTCTTGTTCATCTCAATCTTACATATATTCTTTCCGAATATTTTTGGAAGAAATCTTAATACATCCTGCATCTTCTCCCCGATTGTCTGGGCCCGGTCACCCAAGATCGTCATATTGCAGGCGAACATTCGCTCCAGAATCACATACTGCAGATAAGAATAATCCTGCATCTCATCAATGACCAGATGGCGGATATTCTTATGAGCTGTCACTGCACAGAGGCGATATCGAAGATAGAGAATCGGATAGACATCCTCATAATCCAGAATTCTCCGCTCTCTTGGAAGATCCGGCAGAAGCGGCCATCCATTCTCTTCCAGCAGCCAGTTGTAGATCTCATACAAGTCTGTCGTTACGTACATTTTCTGGAATTGTTCTCGAACCACTTCCAGTTCTTCTTCCGACAGATCTCTTTTATTCAGTGTCTCATATTCGTCAATAAAATAATCCATCAATGCTTCTACTCTGGATAAAAGCGGCACATTCTGGAATTTAAAATAGAACATCTCCAGCAATTCTTCTGCCGTCTTCTCATAACCTTTATACTTCACATCCCGAAAATCAATCAGCCGGTCTTCCAATTCTACCAGGAATCCCTCTACTGCACGCACATATTCCTTCGACTGCTTCCATTGATATCTCTCCTGATCCTGTATACTCTGCCCGTGTAACATCTTTTCAATCTGATGCCACCTGTCTTCACAGTCGGCCACAGTTCCCTGGAGTTCCCGGTAGGCAAACAGATCAAAACTCATCTCCTGGATATTCTCTTCCCCCAATTCCGGCAGAATATGGGAAATATAATCGGAGAACACACCATTTGGTGACAGAATCAATATATTCGATGAATTCAGGTTCTTCCTGTCATGGTACAACAGATAAGCGATCCGATGCAGCGCTACCGAAGTCTTTCCACTTCCTGCCGCTCCCTGGATCACCAGAATCTTATCCTTCGTATTGCGGATGATCGCATTCTGCTCCTTCTGAATGGTGCGTACAATATTCTTAAGCTGCACATCACTGTTCGCACCCAACTCCTGCTTCAGGATATCATCATCAATCTTCAGGTCACTTTCAAATTCATAGATCATCCTGCCACTGCGGATCTTATACTGCCATTTTGAAAGAATCTCTCCTTCCATGGTACCGGCAGGCGCTTCATAAGACGCAGATCCCTTATCGTAATCATAGAACAAACCACTGACTGGTGCACGCCAGTCATAGATCAACGGCACACTGCCTCTTTCTTCTGCAAAATTCTCGATTCCGATATAGAAAGTCTCTGCTTCCTCTTCCCCTTCATACTGAAAATCTACACTTCCAAAGAACGGCGAATCCAACATCTTCTTCATTCTATGACGCTTCTTTTGATTTTCCTGATTAGCATTCACCTGTGCCAGAAGAGCCTGCTGATTATCATAGTTCTCATAGCCATACTGGTCCATCTCCGTATAGTTCTCCCAGTAATACTCATTCATTCCTGCAATATCCTTCTGTACTTCCTGAATGGCATCTCCAAGTTCCAGGATTCGCTGCCTTAATTTTTCCGTTACCATATTCAGGAAATCTGTTCCTCTGCTCATACCATGTCTGCCTTTCTGCCATCTTATCTAATATCGTGTCGTGCAAAATCCCACAGGCATAAATATCAATGTGCCCTTGGTTTTTGCTGTTTACAATAATGTAGTATGTCTCAGTATACACTGTGAAAAGTCAGAAGTCAAAAAAGTGACAGGTAAATTATTCCCTGCCACTTCACGCTATCCTATATTCTATTCAAATACTGTCTGTTCTTCTACCGGAGTCTGAAGTGCTTTTAATGCACGTCTTACCATACTCTTACGAATCTTCTTTGAATCCACTTCGCCCTGTGTTGGATCACCTAATGGGTAAGGAATACCAACACCCGGAATGATTCTATTTGCGCCAATTGTCAATGAAATTGGAACTACTGTTGCCATATGAACAACCGGGAGACCATATCTTTCAATGCCTTTTACCATCGTTGCACCGCAACGTGTACAGGTACCTCATGTGCTGACGAGGATGACGCCATCTACATCATCCTCTACCAGTTTTTTACCGATTGCATCTCCGAACTTGGCCGCAGAACCTGTTGCCGTACCAGTTCCTGTCGTTGAACAGAAGTAATTTGCCAGTTCCCCAAATTCTCCGTCCTTCTCCATCTCACGCATAACATCCAGAGGGATGACCAAGTTCGGATTCTTCATAACGAACTGACGGTCATATCCACCATGAATCGTAGTAAAATCATCTGGTGACATCTCATCCATACCTTCAATGGAATATATGCCGAACTTCGTTGCATTGGAGGATTCAATATGATCCGGATTACCCTGTGGTACGATACCACCAGAAGTAACCAGTGCAATCTTTGCCTTAGTAATATCAGCAATTGGAGCTGCCGGATCGACACGGTCGAACTTCGGCATAGGAAGGTCTGTGTCATATTTCTCGCCTTTCATCTTCTTGACCAACATCTGAATGGCTCTCTCAGATCCCCTCTCCTCTGCAAAGTAATTCACACGGATTCCTCTTTCATGATATCCTTCTTCTTCCGGTCCAAGAACCTCTACTCCTGCCGCCAGCTTTTTCACCAATGCTGCCAGGTTCGGCATAGATTTTCTCAATGTGGCTGCCGAATCTCCTGTCTTGACAATGATCAGATCCTTACGGAACATATCAACACCTGGATTCTCTTCATATTCTGCTGTGATAACCGGAATGCCCAGTCTCTCTTCCACTGCTTTACAGATTGTGCCGCAGGCAACACCATAACGTCCTGCATTAAAAGCCGGTCCTGCCACGAACACATCCGGGGCATATCCTTTTATCATCTCTATAATCGCATCTGTCGCTTCATCCAGATTCTCACCGAAATAATTATCACCACAGATGACGGTTGCAACAATCTCATAGTCCTCACCAAGAGCTGCTGAAAGCGCAAGTCCTGGTCCTACTTTTCCTTCCTGGATCGCTGGCTTATAATCTGCCTTGTCTTCCCCACCGATTCCTCCGAAGAACTGATTAAGATAATGCACAATCTTATATTTTGCCATAACCATTGTTCTCCTTTCTTAATATCCTTTTGCAGCCAGTTTGTTAAATCCATTTGCGATAGTAGACGCAATGATAATCTGAAGCTCTGCCTCAAAAGAACCATCTGGATTCACACATCCTGCCCATCCGCCGATCTGACTCTCGATATATTCCATTGTACCAATGACTTTGTCCATTGCCGGAAACTGAAGTGTCGCATTTCCCTGACCACAAGATGCCAATGCAGTTGCTTCTTCACAGGTATCTGCAAGAGACTGTGACTTTCCATCTTTCCCCGGGAACTCATCGGTGATCAATACTACTTTGACACCCTTGCGCTCTACCTTCCGACAGTTCATCATCAAGTCTGTATCCGGATTGCCGTATCCTTCTTCAGTTATCAACACGCCATCAAGTCCCATCCACTCTGCAAGCTTTGCAACCATATCAGAATGTCTCTCTTTATCTGCGAGGAATACATTCTCATTTGTAAGGATAACACCCATAAAGTTAATATCTTTTCCATGATGCTTGAAGCAGTCTTCAATAACCGGATTGTGCAGATGATGATACGTTGTAACCTTGTCACATGGAGCCACACAGTTACCGGAAACAATCGCGCCATCCATGATCTCTGTCGGATACATAAATGTCGGAACCATCTGCTTTGCATCTACTCCGTAATAATAGGTATCATGCAGAAGTCCCTGTGACTGCAGCATATGTACATATCCTACCTTCGGAAGATCCGGGTACATCGCAGCCTGTTCAAAGATTGGCTTGGTCTCAAATACTTCCAGTGTATCCGGCTCTACATCTCTTCCTACCTCGCCAAGATAAGCTGCAACTTTCAATCCTGCCATTCTTCCTGCCTTCTCATATACATGAGTCTCCAGTCCTTCTTTCGGCTCAATTACCACGCACAAATTCACAGTCTTTGAAAATGGGCAGTAATCTGCTGCCGGTCCACTCATGTCAATGACGCCTTCCTGGAATCCAACGATTCTTCCAACTGTTACCACACAGCAGCCATCCAATGCATGAGTACGTCCGCCGCCTACCTGCGGGGTTACCTTCCCGATCACTCCCGGAAACATCTCGCCTCCACTTACCTTTACACGCGGTTCAATAACATCCTTAACCGGTGTAATTCTTGTGGAATCTCCAGGCCTTGCAATCTCCAAATGACATTCCAGTAATTTGTCATCTTCCAGTACCATGGCTTCCACTTCACCTTTGTTCACATAGAGCACATGGTTCTCGACATAAGTCCGGTCCGCAAACTGAATGTCATTGATAGCAATTTTTCCAAGTTCCAGTTTCATGCTTAATCCCTCCTTCTAGTTTTTTACGATTGAATATTTCTATAAATATTCACAATTTATTCATAATAATTATACTATTCTTTGTAGAAATCAGCAATATTATATCCTCATTTTTCTAATATTCTGTACTTTTTTCCATTTTTTCGAACAAAATCTCACTCCGTTAACATCAATTTTTTTACAAATCTGCCAATACAATAGCAATCTAAAAAAGATTGATACGCAGAACATACTTTATTTCTGACATATCAATCTTTATTTTGCCATTCTACAAATGAATCTTCTATGGTTTGTATTTTAAGAAATTCTTGGAATAATATTATCAACAACGGATAAATCAATCGTCTTAAAATCTTCTGAGACTCTTTCACTGTATTTTTCCGGTGTAGGTGCAATCTCCTGCCATTGCCGGTATGTCTCGATACATTTCTCAATCAGCAGGATATCCTCTGTATTATCTTCCTTTCCCTTCGGATATACGACCACAGAACGATAAGGCGTCTGGTTTGGCTTCAGACTGGAAGCCTGCGGATGCGTCAAAAGCTTATGCCGGTCATAGACAAGATCTCTTGTCTTGATTAAGACCTCTTCATAAGTATTCAGTAATATCACAGTTAAATCATTCTTATATTTTTCATAGACACGGTCGTTATTTGTAATCATGATTGCTTTTTCCAGATCCCACATATTTACATCCACCTTTTGTACTTCTTTTCTAACCTTCTACTACACTTCTTTCAGGATATTCTCATCATAGCTTGGTTCTGCATGATGTCCGGGTCGGACAACAAGAAATCGGTCTTCCGGCCAGTCTCCATCCACCATCTGCTTCAAGATGGAATGATTTCCCTGAATTAATTCGTAAGACCAATTCTTTTCTGCCGCTTTCTCTCTCGCCTGTTCTTCATATTCCGGGAAATCCAGTTCCGGCCATCTTATATAGGCTGCACCTTGATAATGCTGCGTAAATTCAGACTCGATCTCTACTGCACGTCTTGCACGCCTCTCATTGCCATGATAACGAACCAGATACATGTCATATCTACGCCTCAGATAATCCTCATCATCAACATTATCCAACTCCACAAATCCCGGGGAATAATAAAATGTACCCGGATTCTTCTTGTAATATTCCATGTACATCTCCTTATCTCCCATAAGAAGCGTAATACAATCATGGGCCTTCGGAATGACAAGAGGATATTTCTTACTGGACAGGCCGGTCACCACATTCGAACACAGACCATATCCCAACAAAATTGCATCAAATTCATATTCTTCCGTGTCATTGGAGTAAATATGACGATTCTCATCGATCATATTAATCTCTTCCTGAAGAATCTTCTTCAAATGCTCCGGTCTGCTATGTATCTTCTGTTGTATCAGTGTTACATCAATAATATTTTTACACGAAAAGATGACACTGGCAATCTCTCTTTCTAAGATCTTACAGCCAAGTAACTTGTATCTCATCAGTCTAATCTCTCCATTTCCTCATGAATGGTGTCTTCACTGGCAGCCATAGCCTGTAAAGTCATGGTAAGAAGTTTTTCAAGCTCCCAGCCAAGCTGACTGGCTCCGCGTTCTATCACTTCTCTTGAACATCCCATAGCAAAATTCTTACTTTTATACTTTTTCTTAAGAGATTTTAATTCCATATCTTTTGTGCTCTTTGAAGGGCGCATCAATGCTGCCGCCCAGATAAGACCTGTCAGTTCATCTACTGCAAAAAGTACCTTTTCCATCTCATGCTCCGGCTCGGTCTCAATGGTAATTCCACAACCCACTGTAATTCCGTAACCATGTGATACCACACTATGGATAATTCCCTCATCTACGCCAGCTTCCCGCAGCATCTCCGGGGCTCTCAGGCAATGCTCTTGCGGATACAATTCAAAATCAATATCGTGAAGCAATCCTATAATCCCCCAGTACTCTGCATCTTCACCATAACCCAGTTCATTTGCATACCACTTCATAACCGCCTCAACAGTTAGTGCATGTTGAATGTGAAAAGAATCCTTGTTGTATTTTTTTAATAAACTCAATGCCTCATCTCTTGTTATAACTGCCATTATTTCTACTCCTTAGATATTTATATTTCGAAACTATTTATTTCAATTTATATTATAGACTCTCTTCCTGCATTATTTCAACTCTACATTAATTATCACACTGGAAAGCTTCCACGAACACACAGTGCTCCCGGGGATGTCAAGTTATTGCTACAAAAAATATGCGGCTTTTTTGCCATGAAAATGGCTTAAAACCGCATGTTTCTGTATAGAGGATGTTATATTATTGTTACAAGATGGTTGGGAGGATGTAATGTCAGTGTCACAATGCTTATTACTATTTTCACATATTGAAATAATATTTCATTTCTTTTTGAAAAGACGAATGTCTCGGATACTTATTCTTATACTGTACAAAAATTTCCCTTCCTGCTCCATTCACTCCCATACTCTCTTTTATTTCTCCTACGATTGCCAGCAACCCGGCAACTTCTCCATAGTGATTTCTGTGCTGCCCGGACACAATCGCATCCGCTCTGCTGTATACGATCTTTTCTGCCCATGACAGATACTTTTTTCTCTCCTCTTCTCCCATAGGAAAATGTCTTTTCCATCTCTGAAAATAATTCCAGAATTCACTTACTTTGTGCTTATGGCATTCTTCCAAAATTTCATTTTCAAAATACATTCTGCTTTCTCCATCTTTTATATCAGGAAATCCTATATAAGCTGCAATACTTGCAGCTGCCTTTGAAGGAAGCGGTTTTTCATATAGATAAATCAGAAAAAGTCTGATTCCACTCCGAATAAAAGAGGAACTCCAGCCCAAGGAACCTTTTGGATTTTTTGATATATTTTTTACCTTTTCAAAATCCCCTGTATAAAAATTCAGACTGTTATACATATAATCATCAATCATATTTCTACGAAACTCCGAATTTCTCCAATTGTTCTCCTGATTGCCTTTTATTCTGTTTATCAGAACCTCTTTTCCCCGCAGACCATATCTTTTTGCCATTTCTTCTGTTCCAAACAGGCGAAGATAATTTTTCACGGTCGAATCAGAGCAAAAACATTCCCAACAAAACTGCATCATTTCCTCTTCATGCATTAAGTGCGATGAGACATATGCCGTTTTTAAGGCAATTTTACCCCGAATAGTAAGATTAGCATCAATTTTATCAAGAGCATCCTTTCCCACTTCTTCTATCTTTTCATAAAAGTGTTCTTTCTCATATTCATCCATTACAGCAAGATACAACGACGGATGGATTGAAACATTTTCTTCTGCCATTTCAAGCAAGCCTTCGATTCCTTTGCAATACAAAACCGCCTCTTTCAGAAGCCTTGCTTCTATATCTCCATTTTTACTTTTCAGCAGTTCAATCCAGTCCTTCCAAAATCTTTCCGTATCTTTCAGCTTCTCCTTCCCAACGTGAAATATCTCTTCCATATGTATCTTAGAGAATGTATCAAAAGAAAAATACAGATACATATCTTCCGCACGTTTTTCCAGCGGTAATCCCTGATAATCTGCATATAATGTCAGGAGTGCCAGCCGTTTCATATCTGTATGTATCAGATTATTATCTCCCAGCACCTCAATGTCTACCGGATCACCAAATTCATTATCTGTAAAAACCGACATCTCCCACAGCCATTCATAAATTTCATTTGCTTCCTGATACCGCATGTCATCCACACAATCTTCAGCAAATCGGATCATATACATAAGTTTATCCCCGACTCCCTGATTATCATAATACTCTGTAATCCAGTCAGCGTCCCAGTAGCCGCTGGAATAGTCTTCGTATTCCTCCGTATTAAGATAAATCTCACCTTCATCAATCTGTTCTTGCCATTTTTGGATTTGTCTCATTTTTTCTTCTACAAGCTCCTGCGACATTCTTGCCTGCTCAGGTTGTGTCGTCTCATCCACATCCGTTTTCTTACATTCTTTTATTATTTCCTGCAGGCTTTTCTTTTGCTCTTCTGATAACATTTCCTGCATTTTCAAAATAACAGTCTGCAGCTCTTCTCTGGAAAGTTCTTTTACTTCTGGCAAAGTCATTTTATCCTCCAATGCTATTTCCTTCCACAACACTTTTTATATTTTCTCCCGCTTCCACATGGGCAGGGATCATTTGGATATATTTTCTTTTCCTTTACTATTAGTTGCTGTACAGGCATTTTGAAATCATCATACAAATCATTATAAGGATCTGCTTTCTCCAGTGAATCATGAAATGATGTCAGCTGTGGTTCTATCCATTTCAAATCATCCGTCAATCCCAGATTCTTTGCCAGAAGTTTCGCCCGTTCAAACAACAAATCATTATGCAAAGTACATGTTATACCGATTACCTCTCTTCGAATGAGCCGATATGCTTCCTCGGTACCTTCCTGTTGTTGAATGCACCAACTAAATACATTAAGCGCATTTTGATTATGCGGCTCTTTTTTTAGCCAGCTTTCAAACCATTCCCGTCCCTCAACGGATTTCCCCATTGCATATAATTCTTCTCCTATTGCATTCTTGAAGCAGCTATCATCGTCAAAATTCCAATCCAGCATTTCCAAAATTCTTTGACAGAATTCCATGCGTTTTTCGTGTTCTCCGGTATTCCCCAGTTCCATCTCCAGATCCTGGAGCCATTCATCTACCGGATATTGGTAATCCTGTGATTCCATAATACCACTTACACTTATTTTGTATTCCGCTGTATCAATAATCTTCTGGAAAAGTTCCCATGCCTGCCACCAGAGTGAAATCATATCACTGTCATTTTGATTCTCCTGTGCCTCATACCCCTGTTGCACAAGTCGATCCCATTTGTCCCATTCCGTAAGAATTTCATGTGTATCTTCAAAATCAATACATTTCTGCACCATATCCTTTAATGCATCCGTATATCGTTTTTCATCATACGGCTGGTTCTCTTTCATAACGTCATAAATCTCCTCAAGCACGATCGCTCCGATTTTTTCCTTTGCATCACGGACAGAATATCCTTCTGCAATCAATCTGTCATAGACCTCTCTTACGATAGGCGGGTCTTTATCCCGCAGCTGATTATCCACTACTTCCAATATCAGTTTCTTTAATCTTAAATTTGCCATTTTATCCTCCGTTTCTTTCACTGAAAATCTCTCTGATTGTCGCATTACAAAAACATTTGTTTCTGAATTTACCTAATGAGGAATGCTTTCTATCTTTAGTACTATCATACTCATAAAAGGCAGTTTCATTCAATATATGTTTTCACGAAAAGGCAGATTTATTCTTCTTTTTATATACACAAAAAGGCACTTTATAGCGGCAGACTATCCTTCACGCAAAGCACTCCATATCCCACCTGTGGATTCGGATATACCGTGAATCCCGGCAGCGGCATTGCGCCTCTCCTCAGATATGCTTTCACCTTCTCTCCATATAAAAACAGATCATTTTCCCGGACAATTCCCCATTCCATCAGCAGCGCCGCACTGCCAGTGACAAAAGGCGTTGCAAATGAAGTGCCGGTAAACTGTGCATAACCTCCGCCGACAGCTACGGTTGTTATATCTACTCCCGGCGCCACAAGATCGGGCTTCACACTCCTCTCCTCTCTGGTATATCCTCTTCCCGAGAAGTCTGCATAGGCAAATGTCAACGCATTGTATCCACCCACTGTGATTACACGGCTTGCCGTCGATGGAATCGTAAGTGTTGTATTGTCTGTCGGGAACAAAAATCCAGTTCCTCTGTTCACTACATTTTCGCTCGGAAGCCATAATTCATAAGCACCGGATACAATCTTTCGGGGTGTCAGTACGATTTTCCATACTCCTCCTGTAATATATGTATCCTTCGGCAGCATATCAATATAGATTTCCTGCGCAGTACTGTAAGGGCTAGGTTCTCCATAATAGAGGAGAATCTCTGTCCGCCCAACGGTAAATCTCTGAGGTCCAAGGACTTCCTGAATAGGACCTACCATCACACCGGCAGGGCTAACCAGTGAAATGTCGATGACATCTGTATATTCTTTCCAGATCTGAATACCAAGTGTCGGCTGATTATTCTGCACAGCAAGCTGTATTACGGTATCTCTGTCCTCTTCCATAACCCCTGACGTATGCCCTGCACTTGCTGCTTCATTTCCAGAACCAATGCAGATAGAACTCTTCCATATGTTTGAGATATCATCAATAAATCGTTCTAACAGAGAAGTTCCATCATGTGAGCCATAGGTATTGCCAAAACTGATATTCACCGCCACAGGCATCCGAAGCTCCAGTGCCTTCCGAATTACATAATCCAACCCCTGCATTAGTTCTGTTGTTCTTGGAAATCCTTCCTTGCGCGGACTGCCAAGTTTCACTACAATCAGCTCACTCTGCGGCGCCACACCTGCATATTGTCCACCGCTATTTCTCCCATTCCCGGCTGCCACTCCTGTCACTGCAGTCCCATGTCCGGATGTATCCATACTTGGAACGATCCTTCTCCGTTCTTGTATCGAGGGCTGTCGCAAAGCCTCGTTAATCTGCGCGGCCGTATATTCTGCACCTATGGAATATCCTTCCGGTGGCACTCTGCCTTCTGCGGGTGCAAGTGACTGATCCCATAAATATCGAATTCTTGTGCTTCCATCCGCATTTCGAAAATCTGCATTCTCATAATCTATTCCCGAATCAATAACAGCAACCAGAATTCCCTGTCCAAATAGTGCAAAACGGGTATCCTGTACCGCATCGATACATGATACCCGTCTTCCATTCGTGACTTGAAAGAATAACCGTTTCGGTTTTTCAATATATTCTATTTCAGGAAATTGCGCCAGAATCATAATCAGCGACTCTCGAATTGTAATAATTGCATATTCATTCTGCAGCTCCACCACATCGCTTGCCACTTCGCGTATACGGTCCAGATTCCCGGAATACTTAATAATCAAGTCCCATTCTCTGTCGATGGGATTATAACCCACGTCCAGCTCCAGTGATTTTTCCCGCTCTTCTTCCGTGGCATCTAACGCAAGATTTAACAGATTCTCAACCTTTTGACTTGCCATATTATTCCTTCCTTACTGATTATTCTAATTCTTTTCATGAAGATTCTATTGTACAAAGTTGTACCCGAGATAAGGCGCCAGTTCCGCCGGGATAAAATACCCTCGATCCTGTCTGCACACTGGACACACTCCCGGTACCATCTTCCCGGTATGGATGTAACCACAATTCAGACACATCCATCGATTGTTCTGATCACTTTCAAAATATTTATTTTTCTCCAGAAGCTCTGCCATTTTACCAAAACGCCGACCATGTACAGCTTCGATCTCTGCAATCTGGAAAAATGTCGATGCCGCTTCAATAAATCCCTCTTCTTTGGCTTCCTTTCCAAATATCTGATAAACCTCTCCATATTCTTCTAACTCATTATATTCTGCAGACCGCAATAGTTCTATCACGCTGTCATAATGATCTACCGGATATCCTCCGGCGATCTCCACGGTATTACCAGAAATATTCTTAAGCAGATCATAGAATCGTCTGGCATGTGCCCGTTCCTGTTCAGCCGTAAATAAAAAAATCTGCTGTACTGCATAAAATCCCTGATCTTTAGCAGCTTCTGCCGCAATCGTGTATCGGTTTCTTGCCTGACTTTCCCCTGCAAATGCCCGCATTAGATTCACTTTTGTCTTACTTTCCAAAAAATCAATAGCCATGTCACACACTCCTTTTTATTCTTAATACTAGTATGTAACATGGCTATTAAATTATTCATCTAATTAAATCCAATAATTCTTCTCGCAACACTGTATGCAAGTGAAGATATCTTTCTTCCTGGTCTTCCGGGAATATTCATAGTCTGTCCAAGAATTCCGTAACGAATCTTCAGGAATGTCTTGAAGTCCTTTTTCTTAAGATAACGCCAGAGTTCTCTCTTTTTCTCCAGATTCTCCTGCGTCTTGGAACGAATCAAAAGAATTGATGACACAGTCATCATGATTGCAAGATAATTAACCATATATTGTCTCAGCTTCTTACTCATTATCTTATTCAACTGATACATGTCAATCATAGATTTTGTAACAAAAATCTGTTGATCTACTCTTGAAATCATAACTTTCTCATTGACAGACTGATCTTCTCTGCCAATAAAGTAACGATAAAAATCTACATCCAGATAATAAATCTTACGCACATGTGGCAACGGATAATATACATAGATATTATCTACATAAAATGTATGCTTCGGCAGTTCCAGCTGAATCAATTTCAGTAGATCGGTACGATAGATGACAGAATGCATCAATATGTATTGATCCATGTGGAAATGTCCGATATCATCCCAGCGAAAGACTTCATCCTGCGGCAGGACATTGCGGTAATGGATACATTTCTTATGTGTTGCTCCCACCTTCTCATATACATAGTTAGAAATCAGCATGTCAATCTGCTCTTTTTCTTCTTCCAGATTACGCAACAATGCTAATATCTTATGCAATGACTCTTCATCAACCCAGTCATCACTATCCACAACTTTAAAATATTTTCCCTGAGCATGGTTAAGTCCGGCATTAACCGCATCACCATGGCCCCCATTTTCCTTATCTACAACTCGAATGATCTCTGGATATTTTTCCATATATTCGTGAGCAATCTCCGATGTCCTGTCCTTGGAACCATCGTTGACGATAATAATCTCCACATCATCTCCGCCAGGCAGAATACTCTCGATTGCATGTGCCATATAATCCTGGGAATTATAACATGGAATTGCAAATGAAATATACTTCATCCTTTTTCTCCTTTTCTTGTAAGGTAATAACTATTTATTCAGTATAATGCATTTTGGGGATTTTTCCAACAAATTCTTTGTAAAATGTTGGCAAGACTTTCAACATATCCCTGTTCATAATTTGTTCATTTATCTTTTAAAATTCTTTCATTTCTTTAACATTGTTTCTTCACAGCTCTGTCTTATACTAAATATATCAAATGAAAGAACAAAACATTTGATTCAAAGATAAGACTATCGTCCAGTAGTAAAATACTATTTTTGAATAAACTTTTTCATAATACATGCCGGGAACTGGTAGAACAGTTACCCGGCATCCTCCCTTTTTATGGTATTTTTCGTTTTCAGACATCTTCTATATAAAGTATTCAATCGTTTTTTCTGCGGTCTTCTTCGTATCTTCATTAAATATAATAACTGCTTCTCTATCTTCCATCGGACCTAATGCATATAATTCTGTTGTCTCCCGATTAAAACACTGTTCATCTACGATTCGATTATATGTAAATGGATGATCATCTACCATCACAATCCCTGCCTCTGTAAATGGCTCTTTCACATAATAAGGATCAAACATCAGAATCTTTCCATTCAGTGTTCCAGTCAGTAATACATAATGTGCACACTCAAAATACAGACGAACAACAACCGCACCACCACGGCAAAGAGCATCGTTAATCAGGCTATCTCCTCCAATCCATACACTTTTTCCTGAAAGATATTGACTGGAAACTGGCAACTGACCAACTTTTCCGAACCCATTCAGCCAATTACTAAGAAACATCATCGCAGCACTTGAAGTGCCACTTTTCCCCATAATACCTTCACAATTATAGCAATCCAAACAGTATAACATAATATTTCTTATTACTACTGGCGAGATCTCTTCTCGCGGAAACAAAAAGCTAACCGCATCCAGCATTGCAGTTGGTCCGCAGTCATATTCAGACAATTGATAATGAAGTGGATTTTTCAAGATATCGCCTCTTTTCTTATAATTCATATCATTTTAATATGAATTATATTATTTGATTTTCTTTCCGTCAAGCCATTTTTCCACACCTATTGACATTTTCAATATCTTCATCTATTATAGTTCAAATTAGAACAATATTTCAAGGAGAGAGAATCTCATGATTGCTCAATTCTGGGAAAGTCAGTCTCTGATGGACGAAATGCGCAAAGAACTTTTGGTCAGCTGCTGCTTGAGGATATTTCTCTTGATGACCTTCAGACTTTGAACCGTCTTTTTGCACAGATAGATTATAACATTCATCATTATTTTGAGGAGGAACATTAATGCTTACGAAATTTATTGTCTGCTTTATCGCCGGAATCGGTGCAGGACTTGGTACTGGATTTGCCGGTATGAGTGCAGCGGCAGTCATAAGCCCTATGTTGATTGCATTTCTTCATATGCCAGCTTATGAGGCAGTTGGAATTGCACTTGCAAGTGACGTCCTGGCAAGTGCAATAAGTGCCTATACTTATGGAAAGAATAAGAACCTGGATATCAAAAACGGCATTGTCATGATGATATCTGTCTTATGTTTTACGCTGGTCGGAAGTTGGATTGCAAGTCTGATTCCTAACCAGACCATGGGAAACTTCTCCATGGTTATGACTTTCCTTCTGGGTGTCAAATTCATTGTAAAACCTGTCATGACTACAAAAGAAAGCATGGAAGCAGTAAGCCCTCGCAAGCGTTTCATTCAGTCAGTGTTCTGTGGAATTATGATTGGTTTTATCTGTGGATTTATCGGTGCCGGCGGCGGTATGATGATGCTTCTGATACTCACCAGTGTTCTTGGATATGAACTGAAGACCGCAGTAGGAACCAGTGTATTCATTATGACGTTTACCGCATTTACCGGTGCAGCCAGTCACATTGCAATTGGTGGATTTCCAGACCTCTGGTGTCTGGTTTTCTGTGTATTGTCCACCTTACTCTGGGCAAGAATTGCCGCACGGTTCGCCAACAAAGCAAGTGCCGCAACCCTCAATCGTGCAACTGGTATCGTATTAGTTATATTAGGTGCCGCAATTATGATCGTCAGCAGATAGAAGATGATGCAACTATCTATTCAATTGTATCTTCTTTGGCCCATCCATATGCGTATTTGACAGCTTTATTCCATCCTTTGATTCTCTTCTCTCGTTCCTCTTCTGCAATCACCGGATGGAATGTCTGATCAATTGCCCAGTTCTGAATGACTTCTTCCTTATTCTTCCAATATCCTACTGCCAGACCCGCCAGATACGCTGCTCCCATAGCAGTCGTCTCAACACATTGTGGTCTTAATACTGGTGCGTTGATAATATCCGCTTGTGTCTGCATCAGAAAATCATTCGCACTGGCTCCGCCATCTACTTTTAATGCTTCCAACGAGATACCGGAATCTGCTTCCATTGCTTTTAGAACATCATTTACCTGATAAGCCAGTGATTCCAAGGTTGCCCGGATAATATGGTATTTATTCACTCCTCGGGTAAGTCCCACGATTGTTCCTCTGGCATATTGATCCCAATGTGGTGCTCCCAGTCCAGTAAATGCCGGCACTACATAGCATCCGTTCGTATCCTTTACTTTCTTCGCCATATATTCCGAATCTGCCGCTGAATCAATCAAACGCATCTCATCTCTTAACCATTGAATTGCAGCCCCTGCCACAAAGATGGAACCTTCTAATGCATAATTGACCTTGCCATCCAATCCCCACGCAATCGTTGTCACCAGACCATTTTTAGAAAACACAGGTTGCTCTCCTGTATTCATCAGTAAGAAACAGCCTGTTCCATATGTATTCTTCGCTTCTCCCGGGCGGAAACAAGTCTGTCCGAACAACGCCGACTGCTGATCTCCTGCTGCACCGGCAATTGGGATCGGCCCCCCAAGGAACGAAGGGTCAGCCTCTCCATATACACAACTTGAAGGCTTAACTTCCGGAAGCATACACCTGGGAATATTCAATTCTTCCAGAATCTCATCGTCCCACTCCAATGTATTGATATTAAAAAGCATTGTCCTGGAAGCATTAGAATAATCCGTCACATGAACTGCCCCTTTCGTCAGTTTCCAGATCAGCCATGTCTCTACTGTACCAAAAAGCAGCTCTCCATTTTCAGCTTTCTCCCTAGCTCCCGGTACATGGTCAAGAATCCATTTTACCTTTGTTCCTGAAAAATATGCATCAATCACCAGTCCGGTCTTCTTCTGGAACCTCTCCGTCAACCCTTTTGCTTTTAGGGTGTCGCAATATTCAGAAGTTCTTCTGCACTGCCAGACGATTGCATGATATACAGGTTCTCCTGTATTTTTATCCCATACAATTGCAGTCTCACGTTGATTGGTAATTCCAATTGCCGCAATATCTTCTGCTGTCGCTCCAATCATATTCATCGCTTCTACTGCCACTCCCAGCTGACTCGCCCAGATTTCATCTGCGTCATGTTCTACCCATCCGGGCTGTGGGAAATATTGTTTGAATTCACGCTGTGCTACACTGCACATTTCACCCGCTTCATTAAAAAGAATACAACGGTTACTTGTTGTCCCTGCGTCCAAAGCCATTACATACTTTGCCATAACTTGCTTCCTCCTACTTTCATTCTCCATACCTCTTTTTGTAAAAAAAGAGCAAACTAAACAACAGTATCGCTGTTGTAATCATTCGCTCTCTCATCTCGGCACATTCATTTAACTATATAAACCATACCATAATGCGACTATTTTCACAACTCTTTTTTCAAATTACGCCTCTGCTTAACAGCCCACCCAATCATGACACTTCCAATCATAAGGATCAGAATACCGATGCCAATAAAGCACAATTTTTTAACGAAAGATGCCTGAACAGATGGCTTATTTTCTTTCTGTTCCTTCTTTTGCGATGGGACAATCTTCTCTCGCATTGGTCTGGTAATCTTCTGAAATGCTGTTTCTTTTGGTACAATATCAAATGAAATCCGTTCTGTTGTCTGATTACCAGCTCTGTCATATGCTTTCACAATAATCTCATAATTTCTATATTCCTGAACTGTATATTGATATATCTTACTTCGTGAATTTGTTTTCTGTACCTCTCCGTTGATTCGTATTTCTTTAATAAAATCTTCCTGATTAGAGAGTGTAATCTGGAAATCCTTCTCTTCTTCATATGTCTTTTCGTCTTCCAGATTGGAGAACACCACCTGAGGGGCTGTATGATCAATGACAAAATATGCCTTTGCCGTACCAATATTTCCAGCAGAATCAATTGCTTTTACATCCAAGATATGTCCACCCTCTGCCAATATTTCTTCTCCTAGATGATACAGCTTCCCATCGAGAGAAACAGAATATGTATAACTGGTAAAGTCCAGAATCCACTCCTCTATTGGATAATTCCAGCAGAAGCTTTTCAAATACTGTTGATGAAGCCGATCCACATAACGAATCACGGGATTCTCTTTATCAATAATTACCTGCGCTTCATTATTATCTTCATAACCCGCATAATCAGCAGCCTTCACTCCTAATTGATAGATTCCATCTTCTGTCAAAAACTGTTTTGCAGAATACTCATTACCACTTTCGACCCAGTCAGTAACTTCCAGCACAGTCATATTTCCGGCTGGATCTTTTCGTTTTGCACATGCACTTGCCTTCCTGATCAGATTGTCTTCTGTTACCCGATAAGTCACCTCTACCGGCTGACTGGTAATCATGTAATTTTGAATTCCTTCGATCATAGTTTGAGGCGAATGATGATCAATATACAATTTGCAGCTCTTTTCCGTATAATTTCCGGCACGGTCAGTGACTCCTACAGTCACGTACACCGCTTCTCCTGCAGTAGATTCCAGATGAATACGAAAATCTGCCATAGATTCGCTGGTTCCTCCAAGGACCCGATCACCAGATGTACAAGATAACCAGTTAATTTGACTTCCTTGTTCTCCATCTTCAGCCGAAGCTTTCAATACAACTTCTTTCTGATACCATGAATCTTCTCCACGGGGCGTTTGCAAGTATAATGTTGGAGCCTTCGTATCAATCAGAAAATCCTTTTCCACTGAGCTTTCTTCCAGTCTGTTTCCTTCTGCATCCTCCATCCATACGGACAAATGATTCTTCCCTTCCTGAAATCTCTCTTTTTCAATACTGGCTTTTTCATTTTCCTGACTCAATACTCCTTCCATACTCTGTCCATTACTGTCCGTAAAACAATACTTGGTCACCCCGACTTTACTTACATGACACAATTCTACTTCTGGTCTGGTAACATAATACCCATTCTTTCCATCTTCTGGCGGAATCGCAAGTTGAAACTTTTCAATCTTCTCTTCATTTTCATCTGCAGATTCTTCATCATCAACAAATTCTTCCTCTTTAGCCGATACTACATTGCCCCAAAATGACAGCTGACAGTATGACAATCCAAGAATCATCAATCCTATTATTATCCATTTGAATTTCCTACCCATACTTCCTCACCTTCTATTCGAATCTCGTATTCCTGTTGCAATTTTTGAAACTCTTCATTCTCTAGAATCTCTGGAACTTTTCGCATATATTCCTGCACTGTCTGAGCGCAGAAGCTACGGTCAACGGATGAATCTTTGCATATGAGTCGGATATGCAATAGTCTAAGTTCAACAGAATCCTCCAATTCTTCAATTCCCTGAACACAAGTATCTAACGCCATATCTTTTTCTTCACAAGATTCATATAACATTGCTATCTTTTTGTATAACTCTTCTCTCTTATAGACATCTGTTTCTAATTCCATAACTCCTTCATATAGTTCTGCCGCCTCCTTTACTTTATCCAACGTTTCACAGGAAGAAGCCATATATTCTTTTACCTCTTTTTCCCCCTCTTTTCCAATATGTTCTTGCTCCAGATATTGGTTTCCAAGACGCAGAATATTCTCTGCCGCCTGCTCACCAGTTAACATTCCATATCCACGGATCAGGCACTGGCAGTATTGGTCTGCTTTCTCCTGAATCATACTTTCTTCCAGACTTTTCAGATGATTCTTAAGTGCGGTTCGGTTTATTTCTGATTTTTCGTTTTCCACAGCCTTTATGATTACTTCCAGATCTTTTGCTTGTTCATCTTCTTTTTTTATTTTTTCAAGATATTCCAGGCTTTTTTTACAATCATTTAGTTCTAAAAAATACTCAAATGCCAGATCACGATATGCATTTTGAATCTCCTTTTTTTCAGATACATTTTCCTCCTTTGGTTCTTCAACTGTAGTAATAGCTGCCTTCTTGCCTTGATCTTTTTCTTTGGAAAATGCAATCATACATACAGACGCAATTATAATTATTACCCCTGCAGCAAAAAAGAACTTTGTTCTTCTGCTGTATGTCCGCTTTGTTTTTTCCTTCATGATTGGGATATGTTTTCGAATTTCTGATACATTTTGATATGATTTCTTGGACTGCCTCTTTAGGCATCTCGATATGATTTTCTGAAATTTCTTTTCTTCTTTTTTCGTCAAAGGTGGATCTGGCTCTGAGACGGCGAGCAGATACTGTATTGTCCTTCCAAATCCATAAATATCCAGACTTATGCTTGCTTTTTGATAATACGGTTCTTCCGCCGGAAGAAAATATTCTCGCACCACCCTTCTTCGCATAAACCGAAGCATCTCTTCATTGGATTGCGCCTCAAAATCTAAAAAATATAGGTCTCCTTCCTCTGTGATAACAACACTATATGGATTCACATACTGATAAAACGGCTTTTTTCGACACTTATGAATCATTCCCAGCTGTTTTGCAATCATTTGAACCCACCCCAGCAACCGTTCTTTTGAGACATGTGGATGATATCTCAACCAATTCGCCAGTATTCTGCCATCCACATACTCCGAGCTGATATAACAGGTCTGTCCATGCTCAACCAGACGCAGCACATCATAGCCCTCTTTTGGTACCACTTACATCACCTCATCTTCCTATAAAATTACCTGTTCTCTTGGATAAACATCTGAATAAGATTAAGAGAATAAAACTAAGAGAATAAAACTAAGAGAATAAAATAGATTCTTTCGAATTATAGAGTGATTCATATATTACTGGATTCTTTTCCAAAAAGCAAGTACTTTTGCCATATTTTAAGAAACATTTCGAAGCCTACAGGACTTTCTATCGGAAGCTTTCTCCAAATGGATAGTTGCAAAAAGGATGCCTGTCACCTTATTTTGTAGCAGGCATCCTCATTCCTTCTTTTATTTTGTTCTGTGGCTTAATTCCTTCGGTGTATACAGATGTCTTGGAATACCATCTACCATAACCGGTGATACATCTCCCTGAATCAGCGGTCTTACATAAGAAATAAATTCATTGGTTACATAAGTACCTTCTTCATTTACCCACTCTCTTGGAACAAGCTTCTCATCGTTAGCGATCTTGTGAACGTCTTTCACTTCTGTTCCACACTGATATGGATCATCAGATAATCTCTGAAGAACAACCATCTTACCGGAATCTCCTTCATCTGCTGCCTTAACAGCTGCACCGCCTACCTGGTATGCTTCCAGAATATCTACACGGGATGCTGCATGAGAAGCAGAACGCTGTAATGTACTCAGCTCGATCGCACGAGTCTTACATCCCATCTCACCTGCGATGAAGCTTGCAAGATATGATGCTGTTCCTGATAACTGCTTGTGTCCAAATGCATCAACGAAGTCAATGCTGTTACCCAATTCACATACATATCTTCCATCAGCAATACGGATACCTTCTGATACTGCGACTACGATGGATGTCTTCTTCTTCAGAAGAGCCTTTACTTTTGCGCTGAATTTCTGAAGATCAAATGTAATCTCCGGCAGATATACCAGATCAGGACCTTCGCAGTCTTCACCCATTGACAAAGCTGTAGCACCAGTCAGCCAACCGGCATTACGTCCCATAATCTCTACGATCGTAACAATACCTTTTTCATATTCCAGACAGAAGCTGTCACGGATAATCTCTTTCATTGAAGTACCAATATACTTCGCTGCACTTCCATATCCAGGTGTATGATCTGTAAGTGCAAGGTCATTATCGATTGTCTTCGGGCATCCGATGAATCTTGTCGGGAAACCTGTAATAATTGCATAATCAGACAACTTCTTGATGGTGTCCATAGAATCATTTCCACCAATATAAATAAATGCTTCAATATCTAATTTTTCAAGAATTGCAAAGATCTTATCATATACTTCACGGTTCTCATGAATCTCTGGCAGTTTATAGCGGCATGACCCCAAAAATGCCGCCGGTGTTCTTTTCAATAATTCTGCATCCAATTCGGTCTTGATATGATCAGAAAGATCGATATACTTCTCTTGTAATAATCCTTCTACTCCATGAAGCATACCATACACTTTCTTAGCTCCACGATCTTTCGCAGTACGATAAACTCCTGCAAGACTTGAGTTAATCGCTGCTGTAGGGCCTCCTGACTGTCCTACGATAACATTTCTTTCCATAAACTAGTTCCCTTCCTTCCTTAAAATTGCTGTCGATATTATTATTTTAGTATATTTCAACATAAATGTCTACAAAAAATCTGGTTATTTATGCAGATTTACAACTGCTTCATTCTGAGCATAGATATATCCCTTCATACATCCGTTTCCTGTCACATCTACAACCTCATCATCTTCAATCTCAACCTCCATTTGACACTGATTGTTACAGACTGCACAGTTTATCTTTATTTTTTCCATTTCATTTCCTCCTGATAACATTATTATAAAATTTGAAAACCGTGTCACATACATTTTCAGTATATAACAAAAAAACCTCTTACAAAACTCTGCAAGAGGTTGAAAACGTGGGCGAGAGGATTCGAACCCCCGACCTTTTGGTCCGTAGCCAAACGCTCTATCCAGCTGAGCTACGCCCACACAACTATGAATCATTTTCACAGCAAAATTAATTATATCCTAGTCTCTCTACATTGTCAACATTTATTTTGATTTTTTTGTTTTTTTCTTTTTATTTTTTTCTCATTCCTTTTCAAAACTAACTTATTAGTGTTACTATAAACCCATGAATATTAAGGAAGGTTTACATATTATGACAAAAAAAATAGCTGTTATTAATGACTTATCAGGATTTGGCCGTTGCTCTTTGACGGCTGCAATATCTGTTCTATCTGCTATGGGCGTGCAGGCCTGCCCGCTTCCCACGGCAATATTGACCGCACAGACAGAATATCCCAGTTATTACTGCGATGATTATACAGATAAGATGGAATATTTTCGTTCAGAATGGGAAAAGATGGGGCAACATTTTGATGGAATCTACACTGGATATGTTGCCAGTGTAGCGCAGATCAACCAGATTTTTCGCTTTATTGATACCTTTGATACCCCTGATACCTTTCTTCTAGTGGATCCAGTCATGGGGGATGACGGACAGACCTATTCCATGTATACCCCTTCTTTATTAAAACAAATGCAGCTACTGGTACAAAGAGCCGATATCATCACTCCGAATCTCACAGAATTATGTCTGTTGACCGACGCCAATTATCAAAACATAACCCATATGAAAGATTCTGATGAACTGTTTTCCACGATTCAAGAGCTTGGGCAGCAGCTCTGTAAAACCGGACCACAGAACATTATCGTTACCGGAATACATTTCCAGAAAGATGATAATACAAAAGCAATAGGGAACCTCTATATCACCGCAAAAGATTCCTTTCTTGTTTCTTTTCCCTACATTGGTGGAAGCTACTCTGGGACTGGCGACCTCTTTGCTTCTTGCATTGCCGGCGGAGTTGCAAGAGGCGATTCCATTGCTGACGCAATTCAGCTGGCCGGAGAATTTCTAGAACTTGCACTTGCCGATTCCGTAAAAGAGCAGGTTCCATGCAACGATGGGGTAAATTATGAACAATTTCTTTGTCATTTGGGTACAGGGTAAAATTCATTTGGGTACACCACATTTTTTAATTGGGGACGTAGTACTTTTGCAAAGTACTACGTCCCCAATTTATGTTTTTCTTAAGAAACTTTATAAACTTTTCCAGTTCTTGACATATTCCCGTCACATTTCACTTATATAATAAAGATATCAATTAAAGAAGACGGTGGTTGTGCTTTTATTATCATAGGGTATGGTTACCGGACTTCGCCTAACAATTAGTAAAATTTATATAGATTTTTTTCATCCCCCTCCAATGGCTAGTGCACATGTGCTGGCCTCTTTCCTTTTTCTAAACGTTTTTCAGATTAGGTATTCCATCTTTCTGTCATTTTATGCTATAATAGAAAAAGCGCACCGATATATGCGTACTTTCTATTCATAGAAAGAATTATTATGCAGCAGTGGTCGAGTTGGCTGATGGCATCTGCCTCGAAAGCAGAAGAGCCGCAAGGCTCCGGGGGTTCAAATCCCTCCTGCTGCGTTTTCACTATTGTTTATATGGAATATTTGGACTTCATATCTCAGGATTCTGTAAGATATGAAGTCCATTTTTTGTCCATATATTCCTTCTTTTTTCTTTATACAATCTTAATGCCAGACTTCATGCCCTAATGCATATTTTATGGAACTGGTGCGAAAATATACTGAAAGAAAGTGTCGGTAAAACTGACGCGCACACCATTGTTTTATTTTATTTTGGTGTATTTAAGGAGCTGGCATAGATACATGAGCAAGTTAAAAAAGCAACTTACTTCCGCACAGATTATTATTCTTGGCTTTGCTGCCGTTATTTTGATAGGAACTTTATTGTTAATGCTGCCTTTTTCCACACAGGATGGGCATAGTCCACTTTTTTCAGATGCTTTATTCACCGCAACTTCTGCTGCCTGTGTGACTGGGCTGGTCGTTCATGATACAGCTACTTACTGGTCCACTTTCGGACAGGCGGTTATCATTCTTTTGATACAGATTGGCGGTATGGGTGTCGTAACATTTGCCGTAGCTATTGAAATATTTTCCGGTAAGAAGATTAGTCTGAAGCAGAGAAGTACCATGCAGGAAGCAATCTCCGCACCCAAAGTTGGCGGAATTGTTCGGCTGACTGGTTTTATTTTGAAAACGACATTTTTAATCGAACTGATTGCTTCTATTATCATGGCACCTACATTCTGTAAAGAATTTGGGCCTTTGAAAGGAATCTGGTACAGCGTTTTTCATTCTATCTCTGCATTTTGTAATGCAGGATTTGATTTGATGGGATGTGAAACTCCTTATTCATCCCTGACTCATTTTTCCAATACACCTGTGATCAATCTGACTATTATGGCTTTGATCATCATTGGTGGTATTGGTTTTCTGACATGGGACGATATCACAATCAACAAACTGAATATTAAAAGATACCGGATGCAGAGTAAGATTATCATAATGATGACTTCATTTTTAATTCTGCTTCCCACTCTATATTTTTTCTTTTTTGAATTCTCGGATACGCCTGTGGGAGAACGCATCTGGATCTCTCTATTCCAGGCAGTTACTCCAAGGACAGCCGGATTTAATACAACTGATCTGACGATGATCAGCGAAGCAGGGCTTGCACTCATGATTTTTCTAATGTTAATCGGTGGTTCTCCTGGATCCACAGCCGGTGGAATGAAGACCACAACACTTGCCGTCATGCTGTCTACATCCATCTCTGTCTTCCGTCACAATGAAGATACACAATTTTTTGGACGAAGGATCACTCCAGATGGCGTACGTAATACGATAACGATTGCGACCATGTATTGTACTTTATTTTTCAGTGGAGGGCTTATTATCAGTCGTGTAGAAGATCTTCCTCTACTGACCTGTTTATTTGAAACAGCATCGGCTGTAGGTACCGTCGGACTGACGCTTGGTATCACTCCACAGCTTGGTTTATTATCACATAGTATCTTGATTCTCTTGATGTATTTGGGCAGAGTCGGTGGACTGACATTAATTTTTGCGGCTTTATCTAACCGCCGTGTGTCTCCGGTAAAATTACCTCAGGAAAAATTGACTGTCGGATAAGGAGGAACTTATGAAATCTATATTATTGATCGGTCTTGGCAGATTTGGACGGCATATTGCATTTAAACTGAATGATTTTAACCACGAAGTAATGGCAATTGATGATAATGAAGAGCGAATCAACGCTATCCTTCCCTACGTTACGAATGCTTTGATCGGTGACAGTACGAATGAAGAATTTCTTTCTACATTGGGGATTCGTAATTTTGATGTATGTATCGTGGCCATCGGGGATAATTTTCAGAATTCATTGGAAACAACTTCTCTATTAAAAGAATTAGGAGCAAAAAAGGTCATTGCCAGGGCCTCTACCGGTGTACACGAAAAGTTTTTACTGCGAAATGGGGCAGATAAAGTTGTATATCCCGAGAAACAATTAGCTGCATGGACGGCAATCCGTTGTACCTCGGATTATATTCTTGATTATATTGATCTAGATGGTGACTACTCCATCTTCGAGCTGGCAATTCCAAAAGAATGGTGCAACAAGACGGTATTACAAATAGATATCCGTAAAAAATACGGGCTGAATATTCTTGGAATCAGAGTAAACGGAAAAATGGATATGAACATCACACCGGATACATTTCTGACGGAAGAAAACTCGATTCTTGTGCTTGGACATTTAAAGACGATTCAGAAATATTTTCATATCTGATTCTTCGCTGCCCTTTTGAGGAGGTGGTAATCCTATGAAAGAACTGTTTCTTATCATCCTGATAATCGCTCTTTTTTCATTCGGATACT
Organism: Bariatricus sp. SGI.019; assembly: GCF_050315235.1. Classification (NCBI taxonomy): domain Bacteria; kingdom Bacillati; phylum Bacillota; class Clostridia; order Lachnospirales; family Lachnospiraceae; genus Bariatricus; species Bariatricus sp. SGI.019. Next base: position 106,338 of record NZ_JBNPOQ010000008.1, read on the forward strand.
TTATTATGAAACAAATCGATGAATTTCTTACAGAAAATCAATCGCAGATTACGGACAAGCATGATTCAGAAACTCTAGGTAGATAATTGCATCTGCCTGTGCTACAATGGATACTACATATCGGAGGACATGAATCATGAATCAGACTATGGATAAAGATATAACAATTAACACCTCATATTCTGCCAGAACAAACAAGAAAAAACAGTTTATCAGCATTCTGGAAAATGCTGCCAAAAGTGTTGTTATTTTGTTGGGTGCTACTCTTTTGTGCCTTTTATTCCATCGTCTGGGATTCACAGATTCGAACATCATTATGGTATATATTCTGGGAGTTCTTCTGACTTCTATTGCTACTTTCCACTGGGTATACAGTCTAGTCTCATCGATTGCCAGTGTATTTATCTTCAACTATCTGTTTATCGTTCCCCGCTTTTCTTTCGCGGCTTATGATACCGGCTATCCGATTACGTTTGTGGTCATGTTTCTGACAGCATTTCTCACCGGAATTCTGGCTATCCGATATAAGGAACAGGCAGAACAGTCTTCGAAAAGTGCGCAGCGTACAAGAATCCTTCTGGATACAGATCAGCTCCTGGCAAAAGCCAATGATAAAGTGCAGATTCTGACGGTTACAGCAACACAGATTATCAAGCTTACCAACCGTAATATCATTATTTTTGAGGCTTCAGGCGGAAAATTGTCCACGCTTCATACATTTCCGGCAAATGGGAAGGACTTTCCATCTTATAATAAAGAGATCGAGACAAGCGCAGCAGAATGGGTATTAAAGCACAATCATTCTGCAGGGGCGACTACAAAGCTTTTTTCTGATTCCAGATTCTTCTATCTTGCGCTTCGTGTCAATGACCGTATCTATGGAGTTATTGGGATTGACATAGGAAATAATCTGCAAGATACTTCTGAACACAGTATCCTTCTTTCTATCTTAAGTGAATGTGCACTGGCATTGGAAAACGAAAAAAATATCCGTGAAAAAGAAGCTGCTGCGATCCTGGCAAAAAGTGAGCAGCTTCGGGCAAATCTGCTTCGTACGATTTCTCACGATCTTAGGACCCCTCTGACTTCCATCTCCGGAAATGCCAGTAATCTGATAAGCAACGGAAGTCATTTTGATGAAGAAACGAAGCAAAAGCTTTACGAGGATATTTATACAGATTCTATGTGGCTGATCAATCTGGTCGAAAATCTTTTATCTGCCACAAGAATAGAGGAGGGACGCATGACCCTTCGTGTCACTACGGAACTTTTGAGTGATATCATAGAAGAAGTTGTACAGTACAGTAGCCGTAAACTTCAGCAGCACCATCTGACCGTCGATTGTAAGGATGATCTGATCCTGGTAAAGGCTGACACTAAACTGATCGTACAGGTCATTGCAAACCTTGTAGATAATGCTATAAAATATACTCCGCAGAATTCTTCTATCACAATCTCCGCTCGCACGACCGGCAGCATGGCTGAAATCTCTGTTGCCGATAATGGGCCCGGAATCTCTGAGGAAGACAAAGATAAGATCTTTGATAAATTCTACTGCGGATCGAATAAAATTGCTGACAGCCGGCGCAGTGTGGGGCTGGGCCTGTTTCTGTGCAAAGCCATTGTGGAAGCCCATGGCGGAACCATTCATGTGGAAGATAATCTGCCGCATGGTGCAATCTTCCGCTTTACCCTTCCAAGAGAGGAGATTGTATTACATGAATAAAATTCAGATACTTGTAGTGGAAGATGATGCTCCTGTACGCAATCTGATCACTACCACATTAAAAGCACATGATTATCGTTTTATCACCGCAGAGAACGGAGAAGATGCTGTGATGGAGGCTGCTTCCCACAATCCGGATATCATCCTTCTGGATCTGGGACTGCCGGACATTGACGGTGTCGAGGTCATCACCCGTATCCGTAGCTGGTCTAACACTCCAATTATTGTTGTCAGTGCGAGAAGTGAAGATACTGACAAAATCGATGCTTTGGATGCCGGTGCCGATGATTATCTGACCAAACCATTTTCCGTCGATGAACTGTTGGCCAGACTGCGTGTGACTCAGAGACGCCTTGCCCTCATGCAAAACAATAATTCACAGCAGGCCATCTTCGTAAATGGACAGCTTCGAATCGACTATGCGGCAAACTGTGCATATCTTGGCGATGAAGAACTTCATCTGACACCCATTGAATACAAACTTCTCTGTCTTTTGGCACAAAACACTGGTAAAGTCCTGACCCACAAGTTCATTACCCAAAGCGTATGGGGAAGCTGTTGGGAAAATGACGTGGCATCCTTACGTGTATTCATGGCAACCCTTAGAAAAAAACTGGAGAGTGCCCCCGGCTCTCCCCAGTATATTCAGACGCATATTGGTATTGGTTATCGGATGCTCAAAGTAGAATCCGACAAATCATAGATTCTTGCCTTGTCTGTCATCAGCTCTTCATCGAGCTGATACAGGCAGTCCAGCAGTCTTACCTGAAACGTTCCAGTTCCAGGGCATTCCTTTGCCGCAAGTTCTCCGACAATTCCCATAGACGCAGCTGCCAGCACAGCTGCATGAATTCCTTCTTCCCTGTCAGATGCCAGGAAAGCCGTACACAAAGCTCCCAACATACAGCCCGTTCCTGTAATCTCGGATAACATCGGATCACCATTTGCAATCAGATATGCACGATGTCCACCCACGATCAGATCTTCTTTTCCACTTGCCAGAATAACCGTACCTGTTTTTATAGAAAACTCATGCAAGGTCTGAAGGACTTGTTCTCTGTTAGCCTCTGTCAGTGCATCCTCTTTTCCGGCATCAATCCCAATGCTGTGCGACGGTCTTCCGGCCATCGCCAGAATCTCCGACATATTTCCCTTCAAGATAGCCGGATAACCTATTGTGAACAATTCTTTTACATATGCCATTCGAAGATCACTGCAGGCTACACCCACCAGATCTAATAACACTGGTATAGATCGCTCTTTCGCTGTTTTTAACGCTATCTTCATTGACTCCATTCTGGCATCCGTTATATTTCCCAGATTCAGCATCAATGCATCAGCACTCGCCGTAATCTGAGCTACTTCACGAGGATGTTCTGCCATGATCGGCCGTCCTCCTGCTGCCAGTATCACATTTGCGCAGTCATGAATAGAGATGGGATTCGTGATACAATGAATTAAAGGCCTGCACCTCTTAGTTTGGTTCTGCAGCCATTTTATGCTTTCTGTCATATACCGGACCTCCTAAACTCTGCTGGAATTTGACAAGCAGTCCGGCACGGCTCAATGCTTTTAAGAAAAAGTATGCTACGGTACCACCCATCAAAGTTGCCCCCAGAAACATCGGTGTATAATAAAAGGCTGTCAATCCATCTCTTCCCATCAGAAAAGCCATTACCGGATAAGAGACGATAGAACCGATAATTCCAGTCCCAAACACCTCTCCTATAACTGCACAGATTATCTTTCCTTTAGATAATCGATAAAACACACCAGATAAAAAGGCACCAAATACTGCTCCTGTAAGTGCAAGTGGCGGAATCCCCATAAACATCATACGGATGATTCCGATTAAAGTTGCACATAACAAAGAATACCACGGTCCCATCAATACAGAACATACAATATTGATCAGATGTGCTGTCGGACACATTCCTTCTACTCTAAGAATTGGTGAAATAACGACTCCAATCGCTACCATCATTGCTAACATTACCATACGAAACACATCTACTCTTGTCTTTGTCATGAACTCATTCCCTTTCTACTGATTCAATAATCATTTGCATCCTAGCACGTTTTCCCCGCTATGTCAAACAGAACGCCATATCTGCCATTTCTATTATACTTATAAGGTATCACAAGACGTCTATTATATGTATTTCCATTTTTTTCAAAAGAATGTTAAATTATAATCAGAAAGAGGAACAAGATATCAACAAGAAAAAGAAAAGGAGATGTTAATTATGTTGAAGAAATTAGAAGCGTTCTTGGCAGAATATTATGAGAGCTTTCACTTGGGGTAATCGCATTGATCAGAATCGAAATTTTTGATGTGAACAGATAAGGAGAAAAAAATTGAATAAGCCAACGTCGTGCAACAGTCCAGACATTGCATAACATACAATCAAGTGTATAGTATCTATGCAATGTCTGGACTGTTGAATTCTGTAAATTCTCCAGATGAATCTATTCCTGATTATCCTTCTGTTCTATCCACACATCCATGCTTCCCGAGCGAAATCCTTCCATATCTAATGTAATATATGTATATCCCAGTTTTTTCAGATATTCTGTAATGGCATCTCCCTGTTCTATCACACGTTTCATATTCTCTTTATCTACTTCGATTCGGGCGATCTCTCCATGTACCCGAAGTCTTACATTATAAAATCCCTGTGATCTTAGATACGCTTCTCCTTGCTCCACCTTACGCATCGCTTCATATGACAGTCTCGTTCCATAAGGAAATCTGGTAGCAAGACATGGGCTGGATGGCTTCTTCGCAACAGAGATTCCATACTCTTTTGCCATTCTGCGCACCTCTTCTTTGGTAAGTCCTGCATCTGCCAGCGGACTTATCATCCCCAGTTCATGGATTGCCCGGATCCCCGGCCGATATACATGCAGATCATCTTCATTTGTCCCTTCAAGGATCTTGCGAACGCCAAGTCTTTCTGCTTCTTTTTTCAGTTCCTGAAAGAGATATTTCTTACAACGATAACAACGGTCTACCGGATTATCCTGGATATCTGCTCCGTTCAATTCATCCATTTCCAATACATGAAAGACAGCCCCCACCTCTTCGGCCACCGTCCTGGCACCGTCAATCTCGCCGGACGGATGCATCATTGCGTGAAACAGAATCCCATAAACCTTTCGCCCGGTCTTCCTGGCAGCTTCACAGGCGATTTTTAAGATCAGGCTGCTGTCCACACCTCCGGAAAAGGCTACGACCAGATCTTCTTTGGCATATTCCTCCAACTGATGCTTTAGCTTCTCTTTTTTCTCTTCATAGCATAAAACGGATGGACTCATGACAACACCTCATCTTCTGCCTCATGGCGGACTCTGCTCCAAACTTCCTGATAAGAGAGTCCCTTTTCCCTGCAGATTGCAGTGACACTTTCATATTCTGGATACACCCGGACATATCCTTCTAATCTGCAGACCTTGACCTTTGCCTCTCCAAGAGAAGTCCGTACTGTGCAGATTTCTCTTTGCATGACCGTCCGCTCCATCTTCACCCTGCGAATCCCAATCGTCGTTGTCTCATGGAAGATGATCTCTTCCATCTTTGGTACATCTTCTTCACTGCAGATTACATTCATCTGATATGCCGGACGGTTCTTCTTCATAAATACCGGAATATAATGCACGTCTCTGGCTCCGGCTTTGAACAGACGCTCCATTACATGCCCCAGCGCCTCTGGCGTACAGTCATCCAGATTCGTCTCTAATTTGTAGATATAATCTGCTTCTTCGGATTCCGGCTCAATCAACATTCCCCGCAGAATACTGGTCCTTCCGTAATCACGTTTGCCGGCTCCCATTCCGATTCTTCGAATCTTATACTTTCCCGGAAGATGATCCGAAGTCCGTACTGCCGCCACAATCGCTGCTCCGGTCGGAGTCACCAGTTCTGCTTCCGTCTCTGTGATATGCAGCGTAAGTCCATGCTGCTGCGCAATATTCAGCACTGCCGGAACCGGCACCGGAATCACGCCATGCTGGCAGCGGATGGTTCCACGCCCTTCATACAACTCAGGTACAATAACTTCTGTAACATCAAGATTGTCCAGGCATACGGCAGCCGCTACAATATCCACAATGGAATCGACTGCTCCCACTTCATGAAAATGCACTTCTTCCAGTGTGGTGCCGTGAGCTTTTGCTTCTGCCTCTGCCAGTACTTCAAAAATATCAACCGCAATCTTTTTGGCATGTTCCGTAATTCCAGAATGCCAGATGATATCCAGAATCTCTGGAAGCCCACGATGCTCATGTGTATGATGATGTTCGTGACCTTCATGGCCGTGATCATGGGTATGTCCTTCATGACTGTGCTCATGTGTTCCATGAACATGTTCATGTTCTTCATGGCTGTGTATATGTTCACCATGCTCATGTGTATGTATCTGCATGTCATCATGACCATAAAGATATCCATTATCATGATCATGGTTTTCATGCTCTTTATCTAAGATAACTCGAAAATCGCAGGCATCCAGGCCCGACTTTTTCACGCGGCTGATCTGTACATCAAATCCTTCCACCGGAAGGCTTCTAAGCTGCTCTTTCAAAATCTCTGGATCCGCACCAAGGTCCAATAAAGCACCGACCGTCATATCGCCGCTGATTCCACTGTAGCATTCTAAATATAGTGTCTTACCCATTACCGTTCCCCCAATCTGTTAATCTGTGATGCAATATATCCTGCTCCATAGCCATTATCAATATTTACGACCGCAATTCCATTGGCACAGGAATTAATCATGGTCAGTAATGCTGACAGCCCCTTTAAATTCGCTCCATACCCGACAGAAGTCGGAACGGCAATGACCGGCTTATCCACCAGACCTCCAATGACACTTGCCAGGGCTCCTTCCATTCCAGCCACCGCAATGATACAATTGGCCTTCTGAATCGTATCCAGATTCGCAAGCAGCCGGTGCAGGCCGCTGACGCCCACATCATATACACGCTCTACATAAGAGCCAAAGTATTCCGCTGTCTGGGCAGCTTCTTCCGCCACTGCAATGTCTGAAGTTCCTGCGGTACATACGGTAATACATCCCTGTTTTTCTTTCCCCGGATTCTCAATTTTGATGATTCCGGACACGGTATCATACTGAACATCCGGATATCTTTCTTTTAATAGCTCATACTGTCTCTGAGACGCTCTGGTCCCGAACACTTCTCCCTCCATTTCATATATTTTCCCAAAGATTTCAAGAAGATGCTCGTCTGCCTTTCCACTGCAGAATACGACCTCTGGGAAACCAGAGCGCAGTTTCCGATGGGTATCAATCTTGGCATATCCCAGTTCTTCGAACGGCTGCCTTCTAAGATGTCCTTCTGCTTCTTCCACAGACAACTCTCCATTTTTCAATTTCATCAATATCTCATGCGTATCCATTCTTGCCTCCATTGCTGTAACATATTCGGATCATCGCTATCTATCCTTCCAGACTACATTCGATTATATCACAGGAGGTCAATTTTAGGAAGTACCATTCCAACTTTTGAAAAACTAAAAAAAACAGGATGGGCTGCATAAAACAATCCCATCCTATTTATTTATTCTTTGCAAAGATCTACCAGAGCAGTCAGTCTCTTCAGGTAGATCCGCCCGGAAAATGCAATGTGAGGCAATTCGTAAAATCGGCTCTTTGCCGGACAAATCGGCCGATAGAGTGGGTCTGCAACAATGACTTTTGCATCTTTCAACCGTTCTTCTGCCTCTTCTTCTCCACGAATCACTAGATCTTTAGGTGCCAGTAAACCATCGGTCTCTTCCAATGGACATAATACACGAACTGGCTGCCTTGTCTTACGTTCGATTGCCGCAGCCAGAGATCCCATCGTAACAGGTTCTCCGATCAGTGTAATCTCAGCATCACCTGACAGTCTTCTGTCAAGGTAAGCTACCGACATTTTTCCACTCTCTACGGCCTGTTCCAGTGCCTTTGACAAGTCTTCTGTAAAATCTCCCACCGGGGTCCCGACCACATAAGGTGTCCCAAACTTTTGCTCTAAGACCTTCGCCACGCGAAGACCAACGGAAGAAACCACCAGATTCACAGCCGCTTCTGATGCTCGCGCCAGAGCATCCAGATCATCCCCCATGGCCCAGGTAGACAACACCTCCCACCCAGACTGTTCCAGGCTTTCTATGAATCGTTTTACATGTGAAATTGGCCCAAAATCCAACGGTGTCACCCCCAGAACATTTAGACTCCGTGGACTGGTACATCGCTTTTCAGAATCTGTAAAGCGCTCTGCAATCTCAGCCAAAGCAATTCCTGCGCCATATACATAATCATGCATCCCGTTTGTCGGAACGGAAAAGGAAGGAATGCCTGTTTCTTCTTCCAGAATCTGCGCTAACGCCGGGAAATCCGTTCCATTCATGAAGGGAATCGGAGAACCTGCCAGAGCGAGAAACTTAGGGTGCAGCTCTTCGGCCGCCGTTCTAATATCATGAAGAAATTTCTCATCATTTCCAAGAATGGCGTCAATCTCCGTTAATCCTGAGATATAGATCAGACTGTCCTGATCATACCAGCGGATCTCATCATGTGTATTATAAGTAGAATTGCAACCGGACGGGTCATGCATGACTGTCATACCGCCCAGTTCATATAATGCCGAGCATACGCCTGATACATCGGCTGTATAAACCGGTATAATACGATAGGATTGTCTCATAAGCAGCAATCACACCCCCATCCCTTTTGAATTACCAGTGATTCCGTATCCTTTTCCTCCCGAAAAGCTTCTGTCATCAACTGCGCAAGTTGTCGGATTCCGTCAAATCCATACAGGCCGCCGCCTTGAACCATATTGACAAAATGCCGGCTTTTGGTAAACCATGCGGCTTTCTGACCGATTGCCAGCACTTCTCGCTCTCCGCCTCTTGGCAACACGCGCATCTTCACCTGAATCGTTGCCGCAAGTTTTAACCCAGGTGCATGTTCACGAAGCCATTCAAAGTCTTCTTTTTCCTCTGGGCTGATGCTGTCCAGGTAGACGGTTTCCACCACAAATCCGTGTGAGATCAACAATCTTGCCAGCCCAAGCGGTCTTGGATGGAACAGATAATCAATCGCTATCGGCGTATCGCCAATCTCCCGATGTGCCTGTTCCAATGCTCTTTCACATGCTGCAATCTCATCTTTCGCATCAATTGGTGGTAAATGTAATGCATCTGCAAGTTCATTCATGTGCTGCGTAATCTCATCATACCCAAAACATGCCGGCAGATACAAGTGCTTTCTTCCCAGTCGCTCTGCCTGTACCTCTGCACCGTAACGTCCCGGAGGATAGAAAGATACGAACAACTCAGAAGCACTTAACTCCAGATATTCCTCCCATGTCTTGCAGGCCGGAAGTTCTCTTACTGCATATCCATGCTCTTTAAGAAATCGCGGAATATCCGCCGTCTCATCCAATGCAAAATCACTGCCCAGAAGACTTACACTCTTCGGCTCTGGCGTTCGTTCCGGTAAGGGGTCATACATTGCTTTTCTTAACTTCTGGTCTGGCGTAAGCCCAGTCTTCTGCATGATCGGATCCATATAGCAACGAATAAATACAATCTCCGGGAATCGTTCTTCTAATTCCTGATAGACCCGGTCCAGATCACAGCCCAGAAAATGATGAAGGCATACAGTAAATAAAAGAACTGCCTTCGGATATTCCGGTAGCTTCTTAATTACATCCGTCACACCTTCTATGGTCACATCTTCCAGATTACCATTCAGAAGATTCTCCTCTTCCACAATCACAAAGGAAAACCGGTCTGCCGCATTCATCTCTGCTGCCGTCAGTACCACACCACGCATACAGTTATCAGCACATACATAGATCTGCCTCGATTCCGGAAGCTGCATTCCAGTGTGGACAATATTCCAGTTGCCGTGAACCGGCGAATTGAATTCCAGTTCAGAAGCAAATGGAGCCGGAAATGCAGCATCCTTGATCGTCGTTACCGCACCTTCCGTATCAATAGATTCTCCCACTCGCTTTAACATAATTCCTCCTTCTGACATGCTGCCAGAATCTGACGCGCCAATACACGATACTCTTCTGCCATGTCACTGTCCGGATAACATTCCAATAGAATCTTTCCCTGTTCTTCTGCCATCGGTACCTGCTCACTTCTGGACAGCGTCCCGATTACTTCTGTCTGAAAATCTTCGGCCAGCTCTGCCACTTTTTCCTCTTCTCGTTTAACATTTCTGCGATTTAGAATAATCCCTCCCAGAGAGGCATATCCGCGATTCTTAAAGTTCTCTACGGCCATCGCAATATTGGCCGCAGCGTGAATGGCCATATTTTCTCCAGAGGTTATGATAAATACCTTATCCGCATAGCCTTTTCGCATCGGCATAGAGAATCCGCCGCAGACCACATCTCCCAGAACATCATAGAACACAACATCCGGCTGATAAGTTTCATAAGCGCCTTTTTCTTTTAATTTTTCCAATGCTGTAATGATTCCGCGTCCCGCACAGCCAAGACCGGGAGTCGGGCCGCCTGCTTCCACACAGACTACACCGTTATAACCGATTCTGACCATATCTTCCAGCTGAAAATGATTCTTTTTCTGCTGATATAATTCCAGCACCGTAGGAACCGGCTGCCCCTGGCGAAGCTGAAGCGTGGAATCCGCTTTCGGATCACAGCCGATCTGCATGACTTTCAGTCCCTGCTCTGCCAAAACTGCCGCCACATTTGAAACCGTTGTTGACTTGCCGATGCCGCCTTTTCCATAAACTGCAATTTTGATCATATCATTCCTCCGATTTTCCATCCTTTGTAATCACATTGGAATATGCAGTCTTCGCAGTCACCCCACGGAGCCGCCCTATCTTCCCGGACAATGCACTGATGATATCCTGGGGTGCATCAATTGCGATACTGATAATATTGATTCCTTTCTCGCGGTAAGGAATTCCCATTCTTCCAATGATATATTTCCCTTCTGCATGAAGCAGATGATTCAACTCTTCTATTACATTTTCATTTTCTACAATGATAGAAATCACTGCAACTCTTGTATCCATATTCGTCCCCTTCTGCACATCTCTAATACCTCTTGCTTCTTTTCAACGGATTCTTCTAACAGATACGTGGCAGAAGCTCTCCGCCCGGCTGCGGAAGAAGTGCCTGTGTTCCAATCTCCGTTGTCATGACAACACGTCCCGGCTGTTCTTCTGTCACTTCCCCGATAATGGCAGCATTCTGTGAATATGGACATTCCTTTAATACTTCTACAATCTTCGGTGCTACTTCCTTTGGTGCCATGATGACCAAACGTCCTTCACACGCCAGATACAATGGTTCCAGGCCTAACATTCCACATACACCCTTGACTTCCGGTGCAACCGGAACTTTGGAAGCATCCAGGCGAATCCCCACATTACTCTGTCCGGCAATCTCATAGAGAACCGTTCCTACTCCGCCGCGAGTCGCATCACGGATTACATGAATATCATGGGTTGCGTCCATCACGGACTTGACCGTTCCCCACAAAGGAGCACAGTCACTGGTTACATCCGCTTCAATTCCAAAATCTTCCCTTGCCAGCAGAATGGTACATCCATGTCTTCCCACATCTCCGGTCACAATGATCGCATCTCCCGGTTTCGCCAGATCTCCAGATGTGCAGACGCCTTCTTCAATCTGTCCCACACCGGTTGTGGTAATAAAGATACCATCCACCTGCCCTTTTCCGGCTACCTTCGTATCGCCGGATACGATCCTGACGCCTGCTTCTTTGGCCGTCTTTTCCATCGCAGCGGCAATCTCTTCCAGCTTCTCCATCGGAAATCCTTCTTCAATGACAAAGGCACAGGTCAGATATAATGGTTTTGCCCCCATACATGCCAGATCATTGACTGTTCCACAGATGGACAGCTTACCGATATTTCCTCCCGGGAAAAATGCCGGTGATACGATAAAACCATCCGTTGATACCGCCATCTTTCCTGTAGGCGGCACAAGCACTGCTGCATCATCAGCCGTAAGATCCGGGTTTGCAAAATGTGCCTTGAAGACCTGATCGATCAGCTCAGAAGTCTGCTTTCCTCCAGCTCCATGAGCCATGGTTACTGTTTGATTGTTGATTGATTTATCCATCTTGATTCTTTACTTCCTCTCTACTTTTGTCCGTTCTATTTCATTGGCATTCTGCAGGTACATAGGTCATCAGATCCCATACATGTAGAATGCAGAGCATGCTCCTTCGTTGGATACCATACAGGCTCCGATGGGGTGTTGCGGAGTACAGCCTTTGGCAAATACTTTGCAGTCGGATGGCTTGCATTTTCCCTGCAGTACATCTCCGCAGCGACAGGCCGGATTCGGTTTTCCTTCTATCTTAGGCATCTGATATTTCTTTCGTGCATCATAATCCTGCCACTCTTCTTTTAACTGAAGGCCAGAATCCGGGATTACTCCCAGTCCACGCCATTCTGAATCACAGGATTCCATAAGTTCAGCGACTAATGCCTGTGCCTCTCGGCTTCCTTCTCTGGTCACAACCCTTGGATAGCAGTTCATAAAGAATGGTTTTCCTTCCTGATACTTGACCAGAGATACTGCCAATGCAGTCAGAAGCTCTTTCGCCGTAAATCCTGCAACCACACCGCTGACTCCTTCCTGAACCAGCGATTCGCATAACTCGGTTCCCGTAATCGCATTGACATGACCAGGATATAAGAAGACATCCGCACTTCCCTTTAAAGCCGCATAGGCACCCGGCATGGTCTTATTCGCTACGAGCAGTGAGTAATTCTGGATTCCGTCTTTCTTTGCCTGCTTCACAGACAAACATCCAGCCGGCGTAGTCGTCTCAAATCCGACTGACAGGAATACCACCTGTTCTTCCGGGTGTTCCACTGCATATTTCTCTGCATCCGCCGGGGAATAGACGATATGAATCTTCGCTCCTTTGGCTCTTGCTCCTGCCAGACTCATCTCGGTTCCCGGAACCCGGACCAGATCCCCGAATGTACAGATGGTAACGCCTCGCTCTAATGCCAGATAGACGGCCTCATCAATAAATCCAACCGGTGTGACACATACCGGACATCCCGGTCCCGAGATTAGTTCCACCTGTTCCGGCAAAAGCTTACGAATACCCAGCCGGAAATTTTCATGGGTATGGGTTCCACAGACTTCCATAATTCGAAGCGGTGGTCCGTCATAGGTCTCAATTATCTCTTTTGCTGTTTTCTTCTTCTCTTCCCCCATTACAGTAATTCCTCCATCAACTGATCGGTCTCGCTCTCATCCTCATCGGTAATTCTTGCAATTGCAACTCCGGCATGAACCATAACATATTCACCGGGCTCCAGGTCTTCGATCAACTGAGCAGATACTTCTCTCTTAGCACCGTCAGCGTCTACAATTGCAACTCCGTCACCGATCTTTACTACCTTTGCAGATAATCCAACACACATATTCCTTCTCCTCCATCTTCTATCTGTTATCTATGATAAATCGTCTTGATTTCCATTGATCTTATGCATCGCATAAGCAGCCTGCCCCAAGGCAATTCCCCCGTCATTGGGTGGAATCATGCTGTGCTTTAACACTTCAAAGCCTTCTCTCTTCAGATATTCATCTGTCAATCGAAGAAGCAATTGATTCTGGAACACCCCGCCGCTTAATGCTACTTTTCTTCTTCCATTCTCCTCACGGATCTGGATGCAGGCAGCCACGATCTGTCTGGCCAGTTCTGCATGGAACCGATAGGCAAGCCATTCAGTATCCTCTCCACCTAGCCGTGCATGCACAATCTTCTGTACCAGTTCCCCTGTGTTGAGAATCATTCTGTCAGCCTGATTCTCCTTGAATGGAAGAATCTCTTCTTCGTCAATGAATCTCTTCCATGCTTCTTCAGAACCTGCCTGCTTCTCATAAGCTTCCGCTGCAAATTCCAGTGTAGTCGAAGCTTCTCCTTCGAATGTGGAACTGCGACGAATCCCAAGAATTGCACTCACTCCGTCAAAGAGCCGCCCTGCACTGGTGGAAGTAATCGCATTGATCCTCCGCTCCGCCATGGTAAGTAAGACCTTTGCCTCTGCTTCACTGCACAATCCCAGTCTCTGGGCAATCTGCTGTGCTTCTTCTCTTGCACCCGTATAGCCATAGATTAAGGAAACGGCAATCCTCCATCCCTCTTTTGCGGAAATATCTCCGCCAATCTGCAAGAATGGCTCAATGCTCCCCAGTCTGGTAAATCCATCATAATCTGCCGCCAGAATCTCTCCGCCCCACACAGTGCCATCTGTTCCATATCCGGTTCCATCAAAGGATACCCCGATGACAGGCTCTGCGCAGTCATTTTCCGCCATACAGGAGAGAATGTGCGCATAATGATGTTGTACCTTCATTACTGGAAGCCCCAGTTCTTCAGCGATTGCTGTAGAATTATATCTGGGATGAAGATCACAGACTACGACCGATGGTTCCACTTCCAAAAGCGTCTCCAATCGGATAATCGTTTCCTTCAATGCCTTGACTGTTCTTAAGTCTTCCAGATCTCCCACATAAGGCGACGGATAGAAACGACCATCCACTCCGATGCAGAAGGTATTCTTCAGTTCGCCTCCTACCGCCAGGACCTGCCCTTTCCACGGGTCCGACACCATAAATGGAAGTGGTGCATAGCCTCTGGAACGGCGGATCATGTAGGGTTCTCCTTTGTAATAATCCATCACAGAATCATCTGCCCGGATCCGTATCTTACGATCATGAGATAACATACAATCACACAGATAGGCCAGTTCCGCAGATGCCTCTTCATCATCTCTGCAGATAGGCGCTCCCGAGGTATTGCCGCTGGTCATGACCAGACAATCCGGCATCTGGATTCCGTCATCATATTGAAAGATCAGAAGCTGAACCGGTGCATACGGAAGCATAACGCCAATCTTTGGATTGTCCGGTGCCACCGATGGTGCCATCCTGGCACTCTCTTTTCTTTCAAGCAGAAGAATCGGCTTCTGATGCCCTGTCAGAACCTGCTCTTGTATCTTTGTCACTTCGCATTCTCTTCGCACAACTTCCATATCCCGTGCCATCACTGCAAATGGCTTTGCCGGGCGTCGCTTCAGTTCCCGAAGTCTGTGGACTGCTGATTCATTCGTTGCATCACAGCACAGATGGAATCCTCCGATTCCCTTGATTGCCACGATTCCACCTGACGCAATTGTCTTCCGAGTATATGTAATCGCATCACGGTCACGTTCTGCCCGGCCAATCAGATATACTTCCGGTCCACACTCATTACAGCAGACCGGCTGTGCATCATACCGCCGGGTATCCGGATCATGGTATTCCTTTGCACACTCCGGACACATGGGAAATTCCTTCATACTGGTACGCTCCCGGTCATAAGGAAGTGCATCCAGAATGGTAAGTCTTGGCCCGCAACAGGTACAATTGATAAATGGATGCAGATACCGCCTGTTGCCGGGATTGAACATTTCCTCCTGGCATTCCTCACAGATAGCAATATCCGGAGACACGAAGATCTCACCTTTGGTCTTCTCACTCTCAATAATCTCAAACGACTCGAATGTGACCGGCTGTTCTTCTGGCTCGACATTCATCTTCAGGATTACAGCCCGTCTCGGCGGATGATTCTGAAGATCATCCAGAAATCCCTCTATCTGCACTTCGGTTCCCTGGGCAAATATCTCCACATACGGTCCTTTATTGCAGACACTGCCGCTGATACCATTTTTCATCGCATGGCGGCTCACCGTGGGGCGAAATCCTACCCCCTGCACAATCCCATATACTCTTATCCTTCTGGTCATCGTCTCCTTCATCCGCTCTACCATCCTTACATTAACCTGCCGGAAACCGCAAAATGCGGAACATCCACAAACATTCCCTGGAATCCTGGTGTCATCTTTTTCATACACTCATCGGCAAAGATTACATCCCAGGAACCCGTTTCCACCAGCTCTATATAATCCTCTTCTTCTTTCAGTGAAACATCGCCATTTTTCTTTAATTCTCTCTTCATGGCAAACCAGCTTGCAGATACAACTTCTGCGTTATCTGCGGTTCTGCTTCGAATCTCATCCCGGATCGCATTGGCAATTACCTGCTGATGCACTACTAAAACCTTCTTTCCGGCATAGTCCATCTCCGGCACCAGTTCTCCTGCCACAGGATATCCTACTTCATAAGGAGTTCCGAATTCCTTTTCCAGGTACTTTGCTGCCTCCAGCGCTGCCGGTGAGAGGACCAGATTCTTCTGTGCCGCAGAAGCTTTCTTCACCTCATCCAGACCATCACCCATTCCATAACAGATGGCCGAAGCATCTTCCTGATTTTTAAGAATTTCTCTAATCTTATCTGCAGCATCCAGGTCACTGAGATCCTGTGGCGTTGCTCCCAGAACCCCAATCCTTCCCTGTTCTATCGGCAGTTTTTCTTTGGCAAATCTCTGGAACAACGCCAGATAAGCCTTTTCCTCTCCTGCGTCATATAGTTCCATTCCATCGGTATCTACCGTCAGAATCGGCAAATCAATCCTCTTCTCACTCATACGTTCCAACGCACGATAATCCGTTCCAATAACTGCCGGAACCGGAGTCCCGATTACAGCGGCAAAGGAAACCTCCAGTTTGGAAGCCGCATCGGTAAGTTTCTCTACCAGCCGGTCATCTCTTCCTAAGATTGCATCCATATCCCGAAGTCCTGCGCTGAACACCGCACTTTTTCTGGAAAACCATCGAGGTTCATCAAATCCGCAGACATTCCCGGTACATCCTCCGGCATCACAGATCACAATGATTCCACCCAGTTCATATAGTACTGACACTGCACCAGACTGATCCGGTGCAAATGGCGTCAGATATTTTCTTAATCCTTTCATAATCTAAGCCTCCTCCTTTGCCGCAAGCAATGCTTCAAAGAGTCTTCTGACACCAGCATAACCATAGGGCTGCCGGTCTTGGTTCCAGACTACATTCGGACATCCCGGATGATAATATCCGGCATCCTTTCCGATGGTCAGGTTCACTTTCGAGCCCTTAGCATCATAATATAGCATGGTTGGTTCCAGATTCGAGAACACTTTTGTCTCAGGGCTTACCGCCGCAAGCTGTTTTAAATATACGAAATTCTCCGCCGTCAGCGTTCCATAGATCTCCTTTACCTGAAATCCATAACGCACCAGTGCCAGTGAAAGTTCAAACGCGTCTCCATTCATACACTCTCCTACTGCAAATGAAGCATCCGGACATGCCTGCCGGAACTTCTCCACAGCTCTCCTGGCCTGTTCTCTTACCTCTACATCAGAAAACTGTACTCCCAGAGCTGCACCAAACGCGCGGTACTGGCTGGCAATCTTATCAATCTGATAAAGTCTTGTAAGTTCAATAAATGGAATCTTTAACCGGTCATGAAAATCTTCTGCCGCAAATCTCGCTTCCGGATGCAGTACCAGATTGAAATTCGCCTCTGCCATCGTCAGATATTCATCATAATCCTGACAACGGGAAATTTCATGTACCGTCCTTACACCTGCGTCTTTTAGAAGATCATACAATTCACAGTCATCTACAAGGGGAGAGAAGAATCCAAGGAGATTGACCACATTTCCCTTTTTCTTCTTCGGTTCCAGAAGCGAATAAATAGACTGGCGCACATGAACCATCGGCGGTTTTCTTCCCTCACGGGTCAACGCATACATATAACATGGCCGCACCGGCAGTCCTGCTTCTTCCGTCGCGCGCCGGCAGATTCGTTCCATATCCGTTCCCAGAAGTGCATCCACACAGGTAATACAGATCATAACCACCGACGGCTTCTCTTCTCTGCCTTCACAAATCTCTTTTACCGCTTTCGGAATCTTCTTCAGATGACGGCCAGTCACGATATCCGTCTCATCCATCAACAGATAGAAGAACCTGTCATGATATTCCCTCATAGAACTGATCATAGAAGTATTCCTTCCGCAACATCCGGGTGCCACGATCAGCATAATAGATCCTGGTACCGCAAGCCCTGCACGCTTTACCCCGAATCCTTCTGCACCCGGAGAGTTGAATGCCAATGTTGCCGGCGAACTGTAGATCAGATGTGTATTTGATATCAGCTGCGGCGGAATGGCATCTTTACCAAGCTTCACCAATTCTTCCGCAGTACAGTAGTAAGCTTCCTGTCTCATACTTCCTCCTCATTTTCCAACAATAATTTCGCCAGTTCAAAAAAGCGCTGGCTGATCGGTGATTCCGGATTCCCTTCAATCACTGTCTTTCCCTGATCCTCATAGCGGATGATCTCATCACTTCTCGGGATCTCGCCAACGATTGGAATATGACTCTTCTCAGAAAATGCCTGAACCTTTTCCGTCTCATTTTCCACATTCCGGTGATTCAGCACAATCCCAAATACTCTGGCATAGCTTCGGTCTTCAAAGTTCTTCACCGCACGTGAGATATTATCTGCCGCATACAATGCCATCTTCTCACCGGAAGTTACAATCAGAACCTTCTCGGCATATCCTTCCCGGATCGGTGCTGCGAATCCACCACAGACAACATCCCCAAGCACATCATACAGAACCACATCCGGTTCGTAATTCTCGAACAACTTCATATCCTCCAGAAGCTGGAACGTAGCAATAATTCCTCTCCCGGCACAGCCAAGTCCCGGTGTAGGACCTCCCGTCTCAATACAAAGCACACCGCCAAATCCTTCCTTGGAGATGTCTTCCAGCTTCTCCGGTTCTTCATCCTCTTCTCTCATATAATTCATCACCGGTCTTAAGGGTTCTCCGCCTAACAGATTGATCGTAGAATCCGCTTTCGGATCACACCCAATCTGTATCACCTTCTTGCCCAGCATCGCAAAGGCAGCCGCCAGATTCGATGTGACTGTAGACTTCCCGATACCACCCTTTCCGTAGATTGCAACTTTAAGCATAATAACCTCCCACAATTGTATCTTCTTTTCCCACCAACAAAGAAAAAGCTCCTCTACCGCTGCGGTAAAAGAGCTATACATATTATCCGACATCAATAAAAATCCACTATAAAACAAAAGATTCCTATTCACATGTTTTCCCATATATACCACTATTCCCGCTCGGATATTCCTTGCCGTCAGAGTCTGTAATTTTTCATCTTATCTGCATTCAGATTGAAATGATTCTCTCCGTCTGCGATGGTTGATTTTATTATATCTTATCTATCTAAATGCGTCAATGAACGTTATAAATGTCACAAAGCGTTAAAATGGGGATTGCTGCTCCCCATTGTCCGATCACGGTCGCCATAGCGGCTCCTTTGATTCCATATGCAGGAAGGCCGGCCAGACCGAAGATGAAGATTGGATCCAGAATCAGATTGGTAAGCGCACCTGCGATTAATGTCACCATGCTGTCAAATGTATCACCGATTGACTGCAGAGATCTCTGGAACATCGTTCCGACGAACGTACCTGCACAGAAGATCATACAGATGGACAGGTACTCTTCGCAGAACGCTCCAATCGTCTTCTCATCTGTAGATAACGAAACAAACCATCCTGAGCAGAATATTCCTAATATCACAAATACCAGTGTGCCAGCTCCGGCCAAAATGACACCTGTAGCAGCAATATTTTCCGTCACCTCGTAATCCTTTGCCCCAATACTCTTAGACAGTAACGCATTGATTCCCACACTGGTTCCTACCGCCACTGCTATCATAAGAAGCTGAACCGGGAAGGCAAGCGATGTTGCCGTCAGCGCATCTTCTCCGATTCTTGCCACAAAGACACTATCAACAATATTATATAATGACTGCACCAGAAGAGAGATCATTAGAGGCAGCGACATGTTGATGATCAGTTTTGACATTGCCATAGTTCCCATTTTGTTCTTCGTTTCCATACTTATCCTCCACTTTAAAATATAAAAAAATGCAAACCAAATCAATGGTTTGCACATTCACTTTTACGTTGTAAACGGTCGCGTCCAAGTCGTATTATACCAAAAATATCTTCCAAAAATCAAATGTTTTTTAAAACAGATGTCCAAATTATGTCCTATAATAATATCATACTTTTACAATATATGAAAATTCAAAAGGGGACCCTTTTAATGAAAGTAATCGATCTTACCCATACAATCTGCGAAAATATGCCTGTATACCCGGGAACAGAGCCTCCTACCCTGGAACCATCAAGCACTTACGCGGAAAATGGATTCAAAGAAACAAAAGTAACCTTGTTCACACATATCGGCACACATATGGATCCGCCCGCCCATATATTTCCGGGACGAACGACTCTGGATCAATTCCCGGCAGAACAATTTATCGGGAAAGCACTGGTCATCGACTGCCGTGATTTAAAACCGGGGTCCGCGATAACCATGGCATCTCTGGTGAAATACGGAACAACTGTCAAATCCGCAGACTTTCTTCTATTCAATCTGGGATGGGATAAGTTCTGGGGAACGGATGCCTATTTTGGCGATTATCCTTGTATTGACGATGAGGTAATAGACTTTATTATTCATGGGCATTATAAAGGAATCGGTTTCGATGTCATAGGTCTTGATCCTATCGCAGATGAGAATCTGACACGACACAAAAAGTTATTCCAGTCCACAGATATCATCAATATGATCTTCCGAAGATATTCGAAAGCAAAAACCCCTTTCTCCAGACTCATCCGTCTGAAGAAAAGGGGTTTTATTATATCATCTCTACCATGTCAATTCCAGATACAGGTCTTTATATTGCTGAGCAGATTTATCCCAGGAGAAATCCTTATCCATATCTCTCTGAACCATCTCATCCCAGCACCAGCGATTGGTGAAGTACAAGGTCTTTGCTCTGTTGATTGCATCCAGCAAAAGACCAGCGTCATAATAATTAAAGGTGAAACCATTTCCTGTATTTGTAAACATATTATAAGGCTCTACCGTATCTTTTAATCCGCCTGTCTCCCGGACAATCGGGATTGTACCATAATGCATGGCAATCAGCTGTGTCAGTCCGCAAGGTTCAAACTGAGACGGTACCAAAAAGGCATCTGCACCGGCATAGATTCTGTGAGCTCTCGTCTCATCATACATAATGTTCGAGCACACATTTCCTTTATATGCATTTTCATAATAGCGGAAGGAATTCTCATACACATCGTCTCCGGTTCCCAAGACAACAACCTGTGTATGTTCGTCCATAATCTGCGGAAGAATCGCATTGACCAGATCCAGTCCTTTCTGATCTGTCAGTCGGGATATTAATCCGATAACAAACTTGTGATCATCTTGCTCCAATCCCAGCTCTTCCTGTAATTTTCGTTTATTTTCCTTCTTCTTATCCAATACATCTGTAATGTCATAGTTGGCATATAATCTAGAATCTGTGCTGGTATTCCAGATATCATAGTCAATTCCGTTGACAATTCCTCTTAATTTGCCAGAATGATATCTTAAATGAGCATCCAGCTTCTCACCATAATAATCCGTCTGAATCTCTCCGGCATATGTATGGCTGACCGTAGTAATGACATTTGAATAAGTCAAGCCACCTTTTAACATATTGGCATCGTTGTAACTTACCTTCAATGCATCTTTATTGAACACATAATCCGGCAGTCCTGACCAATAACGGATTGTAGGAATATTGTAGATTCCCTGGAACCGCAGATTATGGATAGTCAGAATCGTCTTTGCAGAAGTCAGTTTCGTATCTTCAAATAACGTTCTCAAATATACTGGAACCAAGGCTGCCTGCCAGTCATGGCAATGAATAATATCCGGAATCCAGTCCATATAATTCAATGCTGCCAATGCTGCCTTTGCAAAATAGCAATACTTCGGAATATCATCGATCAGATTCGTATATGGATTACCGCTGCTGAAGAATTCTTCATTATCAATGAAATCATATACTACTCCATCCCAGACATATTCCATAATTCCAACGTAGAATGATCTTCCATCGGAACACAGATTCATCTCAAAAGATCCCTTATAGATCATCTTCTCCTGGTATTTCCATGGAATACATTTATAACGTGGAAGAATTACTTTTACATCACAGTTCTGTTTTACCAGTGCTTTTGGCAATGCATACATAACATCACCAAGACCACCTGTCTTAACAAACGGATAACACTCAGAGCCAATAAATGCAACACTTCTTCTCGGAGTCTGGCGCACCTCAAATGTTGGTTCTTCTACAACTTCTGGTTCTGCTGGTTTTACTTCTTCTGCAGCTGGTGCTTTTACCTCTTCTGCCTTTGGTTCTTCTACGACAGCTTCCTTCACTTCTTCTGCCTTTGGTTCTTCTGCGACAGCTTCCTTCACTTCTTCTACCTTTGGTTCTTCTGCGACAGCTTCCTTCACTTTCTCTGCTTTTGGTTCCTCTGTCTTTGCCTTGGTCTCTTTCTTTGCTGCTGCCTTTGGCTTCTCTTCTTTTGCTTTTGTTTCTTTCTTTGCTGCTGTCTTCGGCTTCTCTTCTTTTGCTTTTGTTTCTTTCTTTGCTGCTGCCTTTGGCTTCTCTGCTTTCACAGTTTCTACTGGTTCTATCTTTTCTGCTTTTACTTCTTCAACCTTCTTCTCTTCTGGTTTCACTGCAGTCGCTTTTGTCTCGGTTGTTTTTGCTGTGGTTGTTTTTGCTGCAGTTTTCTTTGCAGTTGTCTTGGTTGCAGCTGGTTTCTTGGTTGTTGCTTTGGTAGCTTGTTTCTTAGCCATCTAATACCTCCAAAATAAATATAACATTTTACTCTTTATGATCTTAACTTCAAGCAAATATTTTAAATCATAGAATATTATATCACAAATGCTATCTTTGGCAAATATCATAATTATGGCTGCTTTTTACTGACAGATTTCTTTGAACGAAATATTCAATTCTCCGACGCCTCCATCAATCTCTATTCGATTACTGCCGGCTCCATAAATGGAATCATCATGCATTTTCTGATTCTCCAGTTTCGCCTCCCCGATTCCTTTATCAAGTTCAATTCTATAATCTTCAGCTGTCCCTTCCAGTGTAAGATTCGTCTCTCCGAGTCCATAATCAATGCTGCCGGCTCCTTCAAGTCTTCCAGATAGATTTAATTCTCCGATTCCCATATCGATATCGGCATTATGCAGATGTCCATCTGCGATCGTAACATCTCCAATGCCTCCGTCAATTTCTGCCTGATTCAATGACTGAATCCTTCCTGCCTTCAATTCTCCTACTCCAAGATTCATAACCAGAGAATCTGTCAAAAGCTCATCTATTGTTACTTCTCCAACACCAGTATTTAATTCAACGGATTCAAACATCGTCTCTTCCGGGATTGTAAGTACCACTTTCATATTGTTCAAATGTGACATAAAGAATGGCCTTTTTTCTCTGATTTCCAGACGCCTGCCGTTTAACTCATAGGAAATATACTTGTGATTTGTCTCCAGTTTCAATTGCTTCCCGGTCTTTATTTCAAGTTCCGCAGCATTTATATCAATAATAAGATCTGTAACATCATTCTCAATAACATATTCACTCATCTTTCCTTCTGTACCATCGCTGACCAGGCCAAAAACAACACCCACTGCTCCACATATTCCACTTAAGATACTGATACTTAAAAAGATTGCAAATGCCAATGCCAAATATTTAATAACTTTCTGTCCCGTTGTCATTTTACATCCACACCTCCGAAAATACATGTACAGTTAATGTAAATCGTGCATCTGTTGTCCTTTGAATTCTGATGTTTTTTCGCATCCGCGCCGCCAAAAAGAGAATTGGAATTTATTTTTACATTGACTCCATCTGGAACAAGGATATCAATACCTCCAAAAATACTGCTGGCCGTTATCACAGCATCTTCTTCAATAATTGCATTTCTCAAGTCACACTTTACACCGCCAAAGACTGCTGTAAGTTCTGCTCCCTTGAAATCCTCATAAGAAAAATTGATATTCTGCCCGGAAAATGCTGCAAAAGCTATCTTAACTTCCTCACCATTCATTTTCATCGTTTTCATAATCTCCGAACTTTTATTTCCCACAATTCCTCTCAGGATCATTTTCACACCAAAAACCGCAATGATCACCGGAACTAAAAGTTTCCACAGCAAATCAAAATCCAAAACATTCTGACATGCAAGAAGCAAGAATATTCCAATCAGGAGCCCGACCAGGCTGGCAGTCCTGTCACCGTTGTTAAATAACCCAATAAAACTTGGAATAATAATAAATAAAGTCCACCATCCGTCAAAAAATATCTCGATATTCGTAATTCCAAATGCATTGAGAGCCAATACTGCACTTATCGCAATCAATACAATCCCCCATAAAATATTGTTTATTCTTTTCATCTCATTTTCCTCCTTCACTTTGTATAGTTGTATTCTAAAAAAAATCCGCCTTATTCGATAGGCAGATTTTTCAGGAGATTGTGTCAATTATTTAGACTCGTATGATTTTGTAATTCATTTATTGTCTTCCAATATTTATTATGATAAAATACAGCCAAAGCATTTTATTTCTATTAGTCTAAGCAAAACACATCTGAAATTCATCTCAATCATCAGAAAATCTTAGAAATCTCAATGCTTGATTACCCACATAACAGCAGAGGATTTCCAGGATGGACTAAGATGCACTTAAAAACCTCTGCAAGAATAGAAAAAGGAGGTCTTTTATGGAACAGACAGGAACAATTCCCTCAAACCGCATCTACAAAGCCCGTATCTTTGAGATGATATTCAGTGACAAAAAAGAATTGCTTGCCTTGTATAATGCAGTCAACAAAACAGATTATGATGATCCTGAATTGCTGGAAATCAACACTTTGCAAAATGCTATTTATATGTCAATGAAGAACGATGTATCTTTTATTATTGACTCCAGACTGTCATTGTATGAACACCAATCCACTTACAGCCCGAATCTACCATTTCGGTATTTACTGTATGTATCTGATATCTATGCTAATATTACAAAGAACGAGAATCTGTATGGGCGAAAGGCTATCAACATACCATCGCCTCGATTCATAATCTTTTATAATGGAAGAGATCCATTCCCAGATCAAATGATTCTGAAATTGTCAGATATGTATACTATAGAGGAAGAGGATACATCCTTGGAGTTAACGGCACTTATGCTAAATATTAATCCAGATTATAATCAGGAACTGCTAAATGCATGTAAAACATTAAAGGATTATTCTCTATATACTGCTAGAGTACGGAAATATGCAGATAGAATGTCACTGGAGGATGCTGTGGAGCGAGCGATAACAGAATGTATCAAAGAAGGAATTCTGTCAGAATTTCTCTTGAAGAACAGAGCGGGGGCGAAACGAATGAGTATCTACGAATATGATGAGGAAAGGCATATGCGCCAGACACGTGCTGAGGGATACGAAGAGGGCGAGGCCG
This sequence comes from Bariatricus sp. SGI.019, assembly GCF_050315235.1. Classification (NCBI taxonomy): domain Bacteria; kingdom Bacillati; phylum Bacillota; class Clostridia; order Lachnospirales; family Lachnospiraceae; genus Bariatricus; species Bariatricus sp. SGI.019. The sequence continues at coordinate 131,479 of NZ_JBNPOQ010000008.1, forward strand.
CTGGAATAAAAGAAGCTACACAGCGCCTGAATCAATTAAATCGGTTGCTTGCAGAGCAAAACCGTATAGAAGATATCATAAAAGCCGCAATAGATGAAAATTATCAGAA
>NZ_JBNPOQ010000009.1:0-130685 GCF_050315235.1 Bariatricus sp. SGI.019
CTTCTCCCTTTTGTCTCATCAATTACTAATTCTCTCTTGACAAATATGTATCGCAGTGCTATATATAATATATAACGAAGTGCGATATATCGCACTGGAATGGAGGGTATTATGGATTCTCATATCAGGAAGGTATATGTACCGATGACAGAGACGGGATTTTATATATTGCTTTGTCTTCGAGAAGAGTCTCATGGTTATGGTATTGTCCAAAAAGTAGAAGAGATGACCGCTGGGGAACTGAAATTAAGTCCTGGTACCATGTATGGAAGTCTTTCTAAGATGGAGAAAGATGGTTTGATTCGATTCGTAAGAGAAGAAGAGAAAAGAAAGATCTATATTATTACAGATCTGGGACAGCAAGTATTAGATCTGGAGATGAAGCGAATTGAGAGATTATATCGTAATATGATGGAGGTGCGGAAGAATGGAAGATAAGAATGTGAAGACGGAATTTCGGTATTTTACGGTGCCTGAATGGGAGAGAGAGCAGAGATATCTGCAGGAACAGCACAAAAATGGGTGGAAATTTATTAAAGTGACGGGACTTGGAAGATATCATTTTGAGAAGTGTGAGCCGGAGGATGTTGTGTATCAGCTGGATTACAATCAGGAAGGGATTGCCCACAAGGAGGAATATATTCAGATGTTCCGGGATTGTGGATGGGAATACCTGCAGGATTTCTTTGGATATAGCTATTTTCGTAAGCCGGTCGCTGAGATGAATGGCGAAGAAGAGATCTTCTGTGACGATGCCTCCAGAACAGAGATGATGAAGCGCGTTTTCCGGGGAAGAATCATTCCGCTGCTTATTATATTTTTTCTGATCATTCTTCCGCAGTTGTTTTTACAAAGAGGTCTGGGCAATCGAGTGGTGGTTGGAATGTATATAGCGCTGTTCGTTCTTTATCTTGGAATATTTGCTTATTTTGGATATCGCTTCTGGGAATATCAGAAGAATTTAAAAAAGTAATGAGGGAAAGAGGAAAATGAAAGCAACAGTATTAGTAGATAATATTTCAAATGGTGGACTTTGCGGGGAATGGGGCTTAAGCATCTATATTGAATATGAGGGGAAAAACATCCTTCTTGATACAGGAGCTTCAGACTTGTTCCTGAAAAATGCAAAGGAACTTGGAAAGGAAATTGAGGATGTAGATTATGCGGTTTTATCTCATGCTCATTATGATCATTCGGATGGGATGGACGCTTTTTTTAAACATAATGAAAAAGCGAGTTTCTATCTAAGAAAAGGCAGCAAAGAGAATTGCTATGGGAAGAAATGGATTTTTCATAAATACATAGGGCTGCCGAAGGGAATTCTTGAGAAGCAAAAGGAAAGAATTATTTTTGCAGAAGGAGATACTTCCCTTTGTCAGGGCGTCTCATTGATTCCGCATAAAACAGCTGGATTGGATGAGATTGGAAAGGAAAATCATATGTACATCCGTACAGGCAGTGGATGGGCTGCAGACGATTTCTCACACGAGCAAAGCCTGGTGTTTGATACAGATCAGGGATTGGTCATCTTTAACAGTTGTTCTCATGGGGGAGCTGCGAATATCATTCATGAAATCAAAGCGACATATCCGGGAAAAACAATCTGCGCGCTGGTCGGAGGATTTCATATCTTTGGCAAAAAAGAGGCAGAAGTCCGAAGGCTTGCACAGCATATTAAGAATACCGGTGTGAAAGAGATCTATACCGGACACTGCACCGGAGAACGTTCTTTTGAGATTCTGAAAGAAGAACTGGGGGATATGGTACATCAGCTGAAGGTTGGGCTTGAGATGGAGTGGTTGTAGAATGAACTCTACGTATCGTAGGTTGTAATGTGTAAGGCGATTATTTACAATGAACTCATAATAAATGAAAAGAGGAATCTATTATGAGTTATGTGACTGGAATGGTTATTAAAGAGATAAGAGAAAAGCAAAATATCACACAGAAAGAACTTGCAGATAAAATTAATGTAAGTGATAAGACGGTCTCAAAATGGGAGACTGGAAAGGGACTTCCTGATATTGCGATTATTGAGGATCTGGCAAAGGCACTGGGGACATCCATTGCAGAATTGCTAACAGGAGATTTGAGAAAGAATGAAAATCCAGCAGGAAATATGAAAAAGATGCATTTTTATGTATGCCCGGTCTGTGGTAATATCATTACATCCGTCGGACAAGGATCTTTTTCCTGCTGTGGAATTACTTTGCCAGAGCAGGAATGTGAAAATTGTGATGAAGATCATATGATCAATCTGGAGACGGTGGATCAGGAGTATCATGTAACATTGAACCATCCGATGACAAAGAGGCATTATATTTCTTTTGTCGCTTATGTGACATCTGCAGGAGCAGAAATTGTAAAGTTATATCCGGAGCAAGACATTTCCATAAGATTTCGTAAGAAAGGGCATGGACTTTTATACACATACTGTAACAGGCATGGTATGTTCAGGATAGTAATATAAGAATAGAAATAAGATGAAAATTGTTGGTATTATAGGAGATGACGATATGGGAGAATTATCGAAATTACCGAATATAGGAAAAGTCGTTGAAGAACAGTTGAACCAGGTGGGAATTTTTACTGAAGAGGAGCTGCACTCTGTAGGGGCAAAGCAGGCATGGTTGAAAATTCAGCAGATAGACGAATCGGCCTGTATCCACAGACTTCTAGCATTGGAAGGAGCAATTCTGGGAGTAAAGAAGACCCAGTTATCGGATGAAAAGAAGGCAGAATTAAAGGAATTCTATCAGTGGCATAAAAAATAATCGGTGGAGGCAGGTAACATGATCAGGATTGCAACGGAAAATGATGCAGAAGAATTACTGGAAATCTATGCATATTATGTAGAAAATACGGCTATTACTTTTGAATATGAAGTTCCTTCTGTGGAAGTATTCCGTGAGCGAATTCGCAAGACACTTTGCAGATATCCTTATCTGGTTGCTGAGCATAACGGAACCATTGTGGGATATACATATGCAGGTCCATTTAAGGAGAGAAGAGCCTATGACTGGGCAGTAGAAACAACAGTCTATGTTTCCAAAGATGCAAGAAAACAGGGAATTGGCAGAGAATTGTACGAAGCGTTGGAACATGTGCTGGCTTTACAGAATATTGTGAATCTAAATGCCTGTATCGGATATCCGGTCGAAGAAGATGAATATCTTACGAAGAACAGTGTTCAGTATCATGAGCATATGGGTTATCGCTGGGTTGGAGAATTCTACAAATGCGGATATAAATTTGGACGATGGTATAATATGGTGTGGATGGAAAAATGCATCTTGGAACATCCGGCACATCCTTTGCCAATAAAAACTTTTGCGGAAATCAGAGGCAGAATCTGAGGAGGAAAAGCAGTAAAGGGAGGAAGATTATATGTGCGCAAGTATCGTTTCCAATAGAAAGAAGACGATTGTTGGATGGAATCTGGACATTCTGGACATGGAATACCGTGTAGTCGTTGAAGAGGACAAGGTGTATATAGCAATTCTGGATGAAAAGGAAGGATGGATGCCGTTATTTGGCGCCAATGCAAAGGGAGATTTTGTGGCAATGCCTACTTGCTGGCCATTTGATGACAGGAGTGATCCAAAAAGTGCAGATGTTCATAATATAATTATGTTAGATATAGATCTGCTTTTAGGTAAAAGAACATTGGATGAATTGAAGATTATTGTAGAGCATGAAAGTTTGAATTGAATCAACAGAAACGAAAAGAGAAGCACAGGGGCAGATGATGCCCCTGTGAAAAGCTGTTTTATGAATTGTTGGGGAATAATTTCCCAAAAATCCAGTGTGTAAATGGTGCCGCTGCAAACATGTTCCAGAAGAATGCCATCGGAAAGTTCTTAAAAAAGGTTCCGACCCAGATGGCAGGCAGTTGGTAAATCGGTGCTCCTGCAAGGATAATGTTGAACAGAATAGATGCTACGAGGCTCATGGTCGGACACATAATGGCAACAGTTCCTGCCTGGCGAAGCAGTTGGCAGATATAGGGATTATCTTTACTTGGATCACAATGTCTGGCGGCAAAGGCTGCTCCTATACGATTGCCCCAGAGATTAGAGAAGATGAAGACGAATAATCCCATGTAGACAGCTTCTTTTAATGCATCCCAGAAAACGAGATTCGTCATGTTACTGAAACCTCCGGCAGTCAGGTTGATTCCCTGTTTGATGGCGATGTTGTAGATTTCCATGCCGTATGCCATGGCATAGGACATGATGATTCCAAAGATAATTCCTTGTTTTTTGTTTCTTGGCATATTGATTCCTCCATTTTGGTTATTGTGTAAGAACTATAATTATGTATTGCTTAGAATAATATAGAATTCTGCGGAAACAAAAGTTCCCTATAACAGAATAAAAAAAGCGCGTGACTTCTTATAAGAAGTTCACACGCTTTGCATACATTAATTTAAGCTACACGGCTTTTTTATTTTATCTCAAATAATTTTGCGCTGCAAGTAAAATTTTTCAATAAAATATGAAAAAAATAAAACAGTCTCATTGCCTGACAGAAAATTCTAAGGTAAATTATGTGTAGGAGGTGCTCTTATAGCAAATGAAGATAAAAAGATTTTAAGAACAGAAAATAAATGCAAAAGGGGGAACAAAAGATGAACTATCTGCAAAATGCAAAAAAGAGAGAAATCATCATACAGAATATGTATTCCATTATAGGAAATCTGATCTATTGCTTTGGATTTAATATGTTGATCGTGCCAATGGGATTGTATAGCGGAGGCTTTATGGGTGTCTCGCAGTTATTTGGATTGCTCCTTACGAAAGGACTGCATATTCCGATTCCGCCGCAGGCGAACCTTACTGGTATCATATATTTTGCAATTAATGTACCGCTTTTGTACATGGGATATCGAATTCTGGGCAAAGAGTTTGCTGTAAAAACGATGATTATGGTAGGGATGATGAGTGCCTTCCTTGTTGTAATCCCGATTCCTGAGACTCCTATCGTAGAGGACTATCTCACAGCCTGTATTATCGGAGGAATTGTGTGTGGAGTAGGCTGTGGACTTGTGCTTCGTGGAAGATCATCAGCAGGAGGACAGGATATCATAGGATTATGCTGTTCGAAGAAATATAAGAATTTCAGTGTTGGTAAAGTCACAATCATTATGAATATCTTTGTATATGGAATCTGTATGTTTTTATTTAACATTGAGATTGTCATCTATTCACTGATATTTGCAACCGTATCTTCTCTGGCCGTTGATCGGGTACATATTCAGAATATTAATACCAGTGTCATGATATTTACCAAAAAGGTTGGTATCTCAAAAGCAATTATGGAGCAAATGGGACGAGGTGTCACGAATTGGGATGGCGAAGGTGCATACACGAATAAGACATCCTATATTTTGTTTGTTATGATATCCAAGTATGAAGTGGCACAGATAAAGAAAATCGTACATAGCATTGACCCTAATGCATTTATGATATTTACAGAGGGATGCTCTGTAGATGGAAATTTTGAAAAGAGATTATAAATTATTGCCCCCGTTCTGTTTAATAGAACGGGGACATATTTAGAGGGGCAATAATGGAGAGTGCAATTATAGGAGACGAAATACCTGTTCAACAGCTGCCTGCATATTTGCTTTCGCACAGTCTGGATCCATAGCTTCTTTCAGGGTTGTAATTCCTCGTACAATTGGGAAAAATGCATCGATTCCAGTCTCGTTGCAAGCGGTTGCTTCAGGAGTGACACTTCCGGCAAATGCAATGACTTTGGCGTCATATTTTTTCGCAAGTTTCGCAACACCGACAGGTGCTTTCCCCATAGCTGTCTGATGGTCCAGACGACCTTCGCCGGTGACAACAATATCTGCATCTTTTAGTTCTTTTTCTAATTCTACGGCATTGAGGATTAAGTCGATTCCGGGTGTGAGTTTGGCGTGAAGGTAGCTTAACAGTGCAAAGCCAAGACCTCCTGCAGCGCCTGCACCTTCTGCTTTCTCATAATCACATCCAAGGGCTGCACGAGTAACTGCTGCATAATGAGCCATTGCCTGGTCCAGTTCTTCTTTGATGTTATCGGTAACACCTTTTTGTGGTCCATAGATATAAGTGGCTCCATTGTTTCCGCAGAGAGGATTCGTTACATCACAGGCAACCTGAAAATGGCAGTCTGTTAAATGGGGATTTTTATTCTGGATATTAATGGTATGAACTTTGCCAAGTGCCTGCCCACCTTCACCCACATCGTTTCCCTTTTCATCAAGAAATACAAAGCCAAGTGCTTTTAACATTCCGATTCCGCCATCGTTCGTGGCACTTCCGCCAATTCCGATAATAAAGTTCCGGCATCCTTTTGTAATAGCATCATTAATCATCTCACCGACTCCATAAGTTGTTGAATGTAGAGGATCCTTTTGGCTGGTAAGAGTGATTCCGGCAGCAGATGCCATTTCAATAATGGCGGTATCTGTCTCTTTTAGATATCCGTAATAACAGGAAACGGGATTGCCAAGAGGTCCAGTCACTGTGACATCGATCCGCTCGCCGTTCAATCCTTCAATTAGAGCATCTGTAGTACCTTCACCACCATCAGCAAGAGGCTTCACAACTACTTTGGCATCTGGTTTTGCAGCAAGAATTCCAGCTTTGACGGATATTCCTGCTTCCATAGATGTCAGGCTTCCTTTCAGAGAATCCATTGCGACTACGACTTTCATATTATATCCTCCGATCATATAGGGGTGTACTTTTTTTGTTGTTTATTATACAATTTTGGTTGAAGGGATGCAATAGACAGAAAGGTGTTGGTGATAAAGTTGAAGCTTAGGAATGTATTAATCGTAGTAAATGATATTCAACGATCAATAGAATTTTATAAAGATTTATTTGGCCTGGATGTCATTCTGGATCAGGATGGCAATGTAATCCTGACAGAGGGGTTGGTATTACAGGATGCATCGGTGTGGAAGCAATTTATTCAGAAAGAGATCATTCCGAAAAATCACGCTACAGAACTTTATTTTGAGGAGACAGATATAGAAGGATTTGTTGAAAAATTAGAAAACTACAAAGAACCCATACAGTATGTAAATCCATTAATGGAGCATACTTGGGGACAAAAAGTGATTCGATTTTATGATCCGGACGGTAATCTGATAGAAGTTGGGACACCGATGTAAGGAGAGAAAAACGATGAATATTAGAAATGCAACAATGAGTGATTTGAGTAAGATTGCTGCTGTAGAAGCAGAATGTTTTCCGGCGGCAGAAGCAGCAACAGAAAAAGATCTAAAAGACCGCCTGGAAGTATATCCTGATCATTTCTGGCTGTTATTTGATGAAGATAAGATGGTCGGATTTGTCAATGGGATGGTGACGAATGAACCGGATCTGACAGATGAGATGTATGAAGATGCTTCTATGCATGATGAGTCAGGTGATTGGCAGATGATCTTTGGAGTAAATACGATCCCAGAATATCGCAAGCAAGGCTGTGCAGCAGTATTGATCAGACAGGCGATCGAGGATGCGAAAGAACAGGGAAGAAAGGGACTGGTGCTTACTTGCAAAGACAGGCTGATTCGTTATTATGCAAAGTTTGGCTTTGAAAATGAAGGTGTCTCTGCATCTGTACACGGAAATGTAGTGTGGTATCAGATGCGACTGACGTTTTAAGGATATCTAAAGCCATTGATATTTATGATATTAAGTGATAGAGATTGGATGAGGCGAAATATGGAAGAATTATACAGATTGATTGAAGAAAAGATAAAGAAAGCGGGATATCCGGGAGAGATTGATGGAAGAGAGTTTTATGATGAAGTCAGCGATGAAGCAGATTCGCAGGAGAACGGCACATATATTTTTATGATCAAGAAAAGCGATTCCATCTATTATCAGGGATGCATGGAGATTATGGATGAACAATTCGATCTACATTATGTAGATATTCATGATAGCGATAAAGTATATCATGTGGATTTTGATTAAGGTGTATATAGTGTAAAAAGTGCTGATGAACCGGCTTGATTTTGCAAAGTTTTTTGTTGATATATAGTATTGCATTCGTTTTTTTTATTTTTTATAATGATGTGAGTTTTGAGAAAATAAGATTACTTTGGAAGGATGCAGACTATGAAGAGAGATATGACAACAGGAAATCCTGCAAAGATTATTGTGAATTTTACGATGCCGATTTTTATAGGAAACATATTTCAGCAGTTTTATAGTATGGCAGATACCATTATCGTTGGTAAATTCGTTGGAAATGCAGCATTAGCGGCAGTTGGTTCCTGCGGAACACTGGTATTTTTGATTATTGGCTTTCTACAGGGATTGACGGCTGGTTTTACGGTCATTACGGCGCAGCATTTTGGTGCGGGCAATATGAGAGCTATGCGCCAATCAGTGGTGACCGCTTCTGTATTGTCGGCAGTTGTATCTGTAATTCTTACCATTATTAGTATGGTAATGATGCAAGATGTTCTGCGCTGGATGAATACGCCATCTGATATGTATGATCAGGCATATGAATATATTATGGTAATCTGTGGCGGAATTGTAGCGCAGGTATTGTATAATCTGTTATCAAGTATTTTAAGGGCAGTTGGTGACAGTAAGAGACCATTATATTTTTTGATTCTGGCAGCAGGACTGAATATTGTATTAGATCTGGTGTTTATTATTGTGTTCCACATGAGTGCCGGCGGTGCTGCTTATGCAACTGTAATTGCACAGGGAGTGTCAGGACTTTTGTGTCTTGTGTATATTAAGAAGAAGGTACCGATTTTGCATCTGTGTAGGGATGATTGGAGATGGAATACAGACCTTGCAAAATGGCAGATGAAGATTGGATTCCCAATGGCTTTTCAATATTCTATTACGGCTATTGGAACAATTGTCGTTCAGACAGCTCTGAATAGTCTTGGATCAGTAGCAGCGGCTGGATTTGCAGCGGCGGTTAAGATTGAGCAGATTGTAACACAGGCTTACATTGCGCTGGGAACTACGATGGCCAATTACTGTGCTCAGAATGTCGGCGCGGGTAAGATTCTTCGGATTCGTAAGGGATTCTGGTCAGGAACATGGATGGGCATCGGATATGCCATAGCGACAGGTGCACTCATGTTTTTCGCGGGGAAATACATGACGGTTCTCTTTGTATCGGAGAACCTGAAAGAAATTATGGGATATGTAGATATATATCTAAAATGTGTCGGAGTGTCGTTTGTCCCGCTGGTGTATGTTAATCTCTATCGCAATGGAATTCAGGGAATGGGCTATGGATTATTACCGATGACAGCAGGGATTGCAGAACTGATTGGAAGAAGCATAGCAGCAGGCGTGGCATCCCATTGTCAGAGCTATATTGGGATCTGTCTGGCAAGCCCTGTTGCCTGGATATTGGCAGCTATATTGCTCATTGTTATGTATTTCTGGATTATGAAGCAGTACAAATTAAAGGGAATGTTGCCGTAGCATATTCCTTTTTTTTTCTTCCTATGATATAATTTAATATAATTATGCGAAAGCAATAACAGAACTGAAAATAAGGAGCACAGACTTATGAAAAGAGTATTGTTGAAACTCAGCGGGGAAGCACTCGCAGGGGATAAAAAGACGGGATTTGATGAAGCTACTTGTATGGGGGTAGCAAAGCAAGTTAAGCAGCTGGTGGATGATGGTGTTCAGGTTGCGATTGTTACTGGTGGTGGCAATTTCTGGAGAGGCAGAACCAGTGAGACGATTGACCGTGTGAAGGCAGATCAGATTGGTATGCTGGCTACCGTTATGAATTGTATCTATGTTTCGGATATTTTCCGTTATGCCGGAATGAAGACAGAAGTGTTCACTCCATTTGTATGTGGTGCATTCACGACGCTGTTTTCTAAGGATGCAGCAGTAGAAGCTTTGAATGAAGGAAGGGTGATTTTTTTCGCTGGTGGAACTGGACATCCTTATTTCTCAACGGATACAGGAGCTGTACTTCGTGCAATTGAAATAGAAGCGGATGCAATGTTGCTGGCTAAGGCGATTGATGGAATCTATGACAGTGATCCGAAGGTCAATCCGCAGGCGAAGAAGTATGATGAGATTTCCATTCAGGAGATTATTGACAAGAAACTGATGGCAGTAGATCTGACAGCATCCATTATGTGTCTGGAGAATAAGATGCCGATGCTGGTATTTGGACTGAATGAAGAAAACAGTATCGTAGAAACTATGAAAGGAACATTTACAGGAACGAAAGTGACTGTATAAAATAGGAGGATATCAATATGAATGAAAGATTAAAAGTTTACGAGGATAAGATGAAGAAAACGATGGCTAACCTTGAAGGGGAACTGGGAGCTATTCGTGCAGGACGTGCCAATCCAAATGTGTTGAATAAAATCGTCGTTGATTACTATGGCTCTCCTACTCCGATTCAGCAGGTAGCCAATGTATCTGTACCAGAAGCTCGTATGATTCAGATTCAGCCATGGGAGAAGAATATGCTGAAAGTCATTGAAAAAGCGATTCTGGTATCTGATCTTGGAATTAATCCAACCAATGATGGAACATGTATTCGTCTTGTGTTCCCGGAATTAACAGAGGAGAGAAGAAAAGAACTGGTTAAGGATGTTAAGAAAAAAGGTGAAGCTTCCAAAGTCGCAATCCGTAATATCCGTCGTGATGGAAATGACGAATTTAAAAAGCTGAAGGGTTCTGATGTATCTGAGGATGAGATTAAGGATATGGAAGAAGATCTGCAGAAACTGACGGATAAGTTTGTAAAAGAAGTAGATAAAGCAGTAGAAGTGAAATCCAAAGAAGTAATGACTGTTTAATAAGAGTTGAGAGTGGGACAGAACCGAAGCCTGTGCATAGAGGGTCTGTCCCTCAATTCATATAAAGTATCAGCAAGAGCGCCGTTAAGTGCGCTTTTTGTGTGGAAGGAGAATAATCTTATGAATATACCGCAGCATGTTGCGATTATTTTAGATGGAAATGGACGTTGGGCAAAGTCTAAAGGAATGCCACGAAATTATGGACATGCGCAGGGCAGTAAAAATGTTGAGCGTATCTGTGAAGAGGCATATCGCATGGGAATTAAATATCTGACTGTGTATGCATTTTCCACAGAGAATTGGAACCGCCCCCAGGACGAAGTTGATGCGTTGATGAAGCTTCTGAGAAATTATATGAAGACTTGTCTGAAAACAGCGGCAAAAAATGATATGAAGATTCGTGTTATTGGAGATATTACAAGGTTGGATGATGATATCCGCACTAGAATTGAAGAGTTGGAAGAAGCAACAAAGAATAACGGAGGATTGAATTTCCAGATTGCAATCAATTATGGAAGCAGAGATGAAATTATCCGAGCCGTCAGAAAACTTGCCAGAGACTGTGTAGATGGAAAAGTACATCCTGATCAGATTGAGGAGAAGACCTTTGAAAACTATCTTGATACACATGATATCCCAGATCCCGATCTTTTAATCCGTACAAGCGGAGAATTGAGACTTTCTAATTATCTGTTGTGGCAGCTTGCGTATACGGAATTTTATTTTACAGATGTCCCGTGGCCGGATTTTTCAAAAAGAGAATTAGAAAAAGCGATTGAACAATATAATGCCAGAGATCGGCGTTATGGAGGAATAAAGGAGGAACAGAAGGAAGATGTTTAAGACAAGACTGTTAAGTGGTATCGTATTAGTAATTGTATTACTTATTACGGTTGGATATGGTGGCAATCTGTTATTCGCATTTCTGGGAATCATCAGTCTGATTGGATTGTCAGAATTGTATAAAGTTGTAGATGTGCAGAATAAGATATTAGGATTTGTTGGATATCTGGCTGCAGCTGCTTATTATGCAATGCTGCTTACTGGAAATATTCAATATGTGATGTTGCTTACCATTCTTTTCCTGGTTCTGGTAATGGCAGTGTATGTATTTTCATTTCCTACTTTCAGGGCAGAGCAAGTAATGACAGTTTTCTTTGGTCTGTTCTATGTTGCTGTTATGTTGTCTTATGTATATCAGACTAGAATGCTCCCAGATGGAGGTGTCGTGGTCTGGTTGATATTCTTAAGCTCCTGGGGTTGTGATACTTGTGCATACTGTGTTGGAATGTTGATTGGTAAGCATAAGATGGCTCCGAAGCTGAGCCCAAAGAAATCTGTGGAAGGAGGAATTGGAGGAATTGTTGGTGCAGCACTGCTGGGAGTTCTTTTTGCCCTGGCGATGAACCAGTGGGGAGGCGCTCAGGCTAATCCGATACATTATGCGGTTATCTGTGCAGTTGGAGGAATGATCTCACAAGTAGGAGATCTTGCTGCTTCCGCAATTAAACGTAATCATGACATTAAAGATTATGGAAAATTAATTCCAGGACATGGTGGAATTCTGGATCGTTTTGACAGTGTAATCTTTACGGCGCCTGTCATTTATTATCTGGCAACATTTCTTGCTGGAAATATCTAAAAAAATACTGTTAAGATGGAAGTTACCATATAATGATTAAGAGAGGATATCTATGAAAAAAATAGCCATATTAGGATCTACAGGGTCAATTGGAACCCAGACACTGGAAGTTGTCAGAGAAAATGGAGATATTGAAGTCCTTGGCTTGGCAGCTGGAAACAATATACAACTTCTGGAAACACAGATTCGTGAATTCCATCCAAGACTTGCTGCGGTCTGGTCAGAAGAAAAGGCGCAGGAGCTCCGTACGCGTGTCTCAGATATGAATACCAGAATTGTATCGGGAATGGATGGATTGATTGAAGTATCAACAATATCAGAGATGGAAATACTAGTGACAGCGATCGTAGGCATGATTGGCATTCGCCCTACCATAGAGGCGATTAAAGCCGGGAAAGATATTGCGCTTGCGAATAAAGAAACATTGGTAACGGCAGGTCATATTATTATGCCGCTGGCGGCAGAAAAGCATGTGTCGATTCTCCCGGTGGACAGTGAGCACAGCGCAATCTTTCAGTCTTTGCAAGGTAATGACCATAAGGCAATCCATAAGATTCTTCTGACAGCTTCCGGTGGACCGTTCAGAGGAAAAAAGCAAGAAGATCTGTTGGAAATAAAAGTAGAGGATGCATTGAAGCACCCGAATTGGTCTATGGGACAAAAGATTACGATTGATTCTTCTACTATGGTAAATAAAGGATTAGAAGTTATCGAAGCAAAGTGGCTCTTTCATGTAGATGTAGATCAGGTACAGGTAGTCGTACAGCCACAGAGCATCATTCATTCTATGGTAGAGTATGTAGATGGTGCCATAATGGCAGAACTTGGGACGCCAGATATGAAGCTTCCGATTCAATATGCTCTGTATTATCCAGATAGAAGATATCTTCCGGGTGAGCGAGTTGATTTCTGGAATTTAGGAAAATTAGACTTTGAAAAACCGGATATGGATACCTTCTATGGATTGCAGTTGGCATATGAGGCGGGGAGAAAAGGTGGCTCTCTTCCGACCGTATTTAACGCGGCTAACGAACTTGCGGTCAGTCAGTTCTTAAAACGTGAGATTAAGTATCTCGAGATCATTGAGATTATTGAAGACTGTATGCGTGCTCATAAAAATATTGAGAATCCTACGCTTGAACAGATATTAGATACAGAAGCAGCAACTTACGAGAGAATTAACAGCAGGAGGTAATTCATAACTTGGGTATTATATTAGCGATTATAATCTTTAGTTTCATTGTGTTCTTTCATGAATTTGGTCATTTTATATTGGCGAAAAAGAATGGAATTGATGTAGAAGAGTTTGCCATTGGAATGGGACCTGCTTTGTGTTCTAAAGAATATAAAGGAACAAAGTATGCAATCAGACTTTTCCCAATTGGCGGTTATTGTGCTATGGGAGAAGATGAGGCAGCAACAGATTCACCGAATAATTTTAATAATAAATCCGTATGGGCACGAATTTTCGTTATTGCAGCAGGGCCGATCTTTAATTTTATTCTTGCTTTTGTATTTGCTGTAATATTAACAGCTATGGTAGGGTATGATCCACCAGTTGTCAGAGAAGTGGAGCAAGGATATCCCGCGGCAGAAGCAGGAATTCAAAAAGGCGATACCATTGTAAAGATGGGCAACAAAAAAATCAATATCTACCGAGAAATCAGTATCTATAATCAGTTTCATCAAGGAGAGGATGTAGAGATTACTTATATTCATGATGGAAAGAAGCAGACCGTTACATTGATACCAAAAATGGATGAGGAATCTGGTTATACACGTATAGGAATTACAGGATCTGGAAATACAAAGGCAAATATATTTACTTCGATTCAATATGGTGTGTATGAAGTGAAATTCTGGATATGTACGACTCTTGAAAGCTTAAAGATGCTGATTACAGGACAGATTGGAGCTGATCAATTGTCCGGTCCTGTTGGAATAGTCAGCGTAGTGGATAACACATATCAGCAGAGTAAATCTTATGGCCTCTTTATTGTAATTGCTCAGATGTTGAATATTGCGATTCTCCTATCTGCGAATCTGGGAGTTATGAATCTGCTCCCATTACCGGCACTGGATGGCGGACGTCTTGTATTCCTGTTTGTTGAAGCAATCAGAAGAAAAAGAATACCACCAGAAAAAGAAGGATATGTACATCTGGTCGGGATTGCATTATTGATGGTGCTAATGGTATTTGTAATGTTCAATGATATCAGGAGAGTGTTCTTTTAAGTGGGAATTTAGATTAGTTAGTAATTGGGTGTGTACGGCGCAAGGGAGTTGGATAAGCTGGTCTGTTTCCGGTATCCTTCGCCAAGAATCCATAACAGAAAAAAGAGTTGCAATTTCGTGACCGGACTGATTCACCGAGAAATTTGAATAATTTCTCGATTCAACAGTCCTTTCGAATTTGGCTGGATGCCAAATTCTCACACGGAATTGCAACTCTTTTTTCTGTAACGGATTCTATCGCTTGGCTGGACGGAAACAGACCAGCCTATCCAGCTCCCTTGCGCCTGACATTCTCAATCACGGAATGAACTCATCTGGGGGAATTCCTAGCGTGAAGCGCAATGGGGAGCGATGTTTTTATACTATTCATCATTATTTCAATGGAAGATTCAGTTAGTTATTCTGCCAGTTTTTTGACAATATCTTTACTATGATCGTTCGCTCTGCATGACGCGCAGGAATTCTCCCGGATGAGGAAGTTGCGGATTTGGGGGATGTCAGGCGAGAAGATGGCCTCGAAATCATCAAGATTTCGGGGTGAATCAGCCTGGTCACAAAATATCTGCTTCTTTTCCTGTTATGGATTCTTAGCGAAGGACTCCGCAATGGCAACCATCCCATCTATCCTCTCGCCGTACACCTCCCAATTACCAACTAACTAATCTAAATTCCCATAAAGATTGAAAAATGCATATTTATTCATTATAATATATAAATATTGCGATGTTTTGAGCATAACAATTCGACTCTGGAGGATGACAAGATGAAAACGAATAAGAGAGCAATTTTGAATCTACATATAGCAGTAATGATGTTTGGACTATCAGGTGTAATTGGTCAGTTTGTAGAGATACCTCCGGTTATGGTTGCTTTTGGGAGGGTGGCATGTTCTTCGGTTTTGTTATTGTTAATGATGCGAATGAAAAGAGAGCCGTTGAGGTTGAAGGAGAAGAAAGATTATGTATTGATAATTGTAACGGGTATGATATTGGCAGTACACTGGACTACGTTTTTTCAGTCAATACAAGTATCTTCTGTAGCGATTGGAACGATTACTTTCTCGACATTTCCACTGTTTTTGACTTTTCTTGAACCGTTAGTCTTTCATGAGAAGCTTTATAAACAGAGTGTTATTGGAGCAATGCTGTTGATGATAGGTGTATTTATAACAATTCCTGAATTTTCCATAGGAAATCAGACGACAGTTGGAATCATCTGGGGAATGATCTGTAGTTTGACATATGCATTCTTGACCTTGGCAAATCGTTATTTTTCAGATAAATATGATGGTAAACTAATATGTTTTTATGAGCAAGGAACAGCTGCAATTGTGTTAATTCCGGCCTTATTTTTGTTAAATGTACACTGGAGGAGGCAAGATATAGTAGGTGTAGCATTTATTGGATTTGTGTGCACGGCATTTGCATATACATTATATGTAGATGCACAAAAGAAAGTAAAAGCGCAGACGGCGGGACTTATATCAGGAATGGAAACGGTGTATGGAATATTATATGCCTTAATCTTTTTGGGAGAAATTCCAACCATACGAGAAGTAATAGGAGGAATGATGATTCTAGGTGTCGCACTTTTCTGTTCTATACAAAAGAATAATTAACAATGAAATATCAGAAAATATATTAATATTAGATGAGGATAGAAATATTAATAATAAATTTGAAATATATATTGACAAATATACCGATTAGTGTTAATATCTAATTACAAAATAACAAAATTGATTTATAAAACAGATAAAAATCATTTGTTATCAGAATCAACAGCAATGTTGAAAAAGTTCCGAGAAATAAGGCGCTAAGTATCGGAAAAAGTTTATGAAAGGAAGGTACAAGCCACCAAAAACGTAAACTAAATCTTATAATTTAAAGAAAGTAAGAGGTATAGACCATTGGATAGTGAGTCAAAATAAGAACGGATGCGAAGTAATTGTTTTTTGCATCCGTTCTTATTTTGTGAGGAAATATAAAAGTAAAACGGGTTAATTGTCAGTGAATTCGACATATAAAGAAAAATAATAAAAAAACACATGAAAACACTAAAAATATATTGACAAATATTGATTTGGATGATAATATATAATCATAAAATAACAAATCGGAATTGTAAGACAGACGCGAGCTGTAAACAATCATTTGTTATTAAAATCAACATCAATGTTGAAAAAAGATTTCCGAGAAAATAAGGCGCTAAGTATCGGGAAGAGAAGTTTATGAAAGGAAGGTACAAGCCACCAAAAACGTAAACTGAATTTTAAAAATTAAAGAAAGTAAGAGGTACAGACCATTGGATAATGAGTCAATATAAAGGCGGATGCGAAGTGAAAGATATTTGCATCCGTTTTTATATTGTGTTACCATACATTCGATAAGAGTAATTAAGTTGGGATGGAACAGATCCTGGCGGAGAGGGGAATACAAAGTGTCTGTTCATGATAATGTGCGAAAAGAGTATGGGAAAATAGCTTTGGAGTTGTATGGGGAATCTGTTCTGACTGAGACAATTTCGCCAGAGAATATGTCTGAAAATGTAGGATATACATTCGAGGAATTAGCGATGGCTCCCGAGGGAGCGAATATGGGACTTGGTTGTGGAAATCCTCATCGAAAAGCGCAGATTCAGCCTGGGGAGATCGTACTGGATCTGGGAAGCGGAGCAGGATTGGATTGCTTTATTGCCGGAAAGATCGTGGGAAGAAGAGGACGTGCGATTGGAGTGGATATGACTCCAGAGATGTTATCACGTGCCAGAACTATTGCAAAAGAAAATAAGATTCGTAATGTGGAATTTCGTCTTGGAGAGATTGAAAATCTGCCGGTTGCAGATAATACGGCAGATGTCTGTATCTCGAATTGCGTGATTAATATGTCTGATAATAAACTGCGAGTTTATAAGGAGATATTCCGTGCATTGAAGCCCGGTGGAAGAATATCAATCTGTGATATTGTGATCATGAAGGAGCTAACAAAAGAAATGCAGGAAGATGAAGCCATGCACTCATGCTGAGTGTCTGGCGCTTCTTCAGTTGAAGAATTGGAAAAGATTGTAAAGTTTGCCGGATTTGAGCAGGTGGAGATTACGACGAAGCCTGTCTCAAAAGAATATGAACAACGCTGGGGGCGGAGCCTGTCAATAGGAGAATACATTATGTCATCTTCTGTGACAGGGCGAAAACCTGAGATTCTATAACAATAATAGCCAAAGGAAGCCATAGATACGAATGGCTTCCTTTGGTTATTACTGTATTTCCATGAATTTTCCCTGTGGTCCGAACGAGAATAAGGAACGAGTGATCCAACTTGATGCTTCTTTAAGTGCAGGGACATATTTTTCTAATTCACTCACATCTTCTACACCGATAAATCCGCTGAACGAAAGAGCGGCAATTACGGTTCCTTCAATATCCCTTACTGGAACAGCAACACAGCTTCCTCCTTCTGTAGACTCATGATTATCAAAAGCATAACCGCGCTTTGCCGTAATGCGAAGTTCTTGCCAGAATAGATTCGGGTCTGTGATTGTATGGCTGGTCAAAGGAACTAGATTGCTTGCCTCAATAATTGCTTCGGCATGGGAAATAGGAAGTTCTGAAAGGAAAACCTTTCCTCCTGCACAGGCATAAATTGGAAGTTCAGAATAGATGGGAGGAACGTAATCAACAATTTTATTCGTCCTGGATTGCTGAAGAATAATACAGGAAGTCCCTTTGCGGATCAATAAGTTCATTGCCATATTATATTCATTGGTATAATGCTGCATGATCAGAGATGCAACGTCTTGCAGTGCGATATATAGATTATTGCGCTCTGTTACAAAACTAATCTTTTGACCAGTTATGTAACGACTGTCATTCAATTGAAATACCCACCCCGATAATTCTAATGTTTTTAAAATACGAAACGTAGTGGAGGGGTTTAGCTTACATGTTTTTGCAATTTCATTAACACCAAGTGGTGACTTAGAAGTTCTTAATAAATCCAATACTTGCAGGGCACGTTCCACCATTTTGATCGTTTCGGTATTTTTTTGCTCTCTCTCTTCCATAGATATAACTCCTTTCGACCTCTTCTTGTGTCCTTATGCGTAATGAAACACATGATATAGAATATCTAACTTAAATATATGCTGTATTTTGTGAAAAGTCAACTATATGGCATCTGAAAATAGAATAAAAATTGGATGGTTTTCCATAGATAAATTACAATTTTATACAAGTTCAGCAATTCTGGATACGCCTACATATACCTCGGAGATTTTATACCAGGTGCTGTAATCAACAACACCGGTGGCCGGCAATCCGAAGACGGATTGGAATTTTTGTACGGCAGCAGCGGTAGCTGGACCGTAGATGCCATCAGCGGTGACCTTGGGAATTGCAGGGTATGCACTGGCAATGGTATTGAGTTGTTCTTGCATCTGGCGGACTTTGGGGCCAGAAGAACCTTGCTCCAGATTATATCCTGGCCAGGAAGAAGGGATGCCTGAGATGGCTTCGGCGGTATTAATGTACATGTCGTCACCGTAATAGTAGCGCAGGATTTCAATAGGGGTATATCCCTGTTCTCCCAGAGACATCGAACCCCATTGTGTCATCCAGTTTGGACATTGAACACGCCTTCCGTCACAATACTGGGTCAGAATCGGCTGGCGTACATTTGGACGTGACAGATAATCAGCAAAAAGTTCATCTACGATTACGGAGATGGTGTCAAATACATTCCTCTCTGGGATCCATTTGTGGTCAAATGCTGTAGATGAAGTTATGGTGAAGTCATAGCCTTGATTTCGGTACCATTCAGTATATACTCGATTCAGAGTGAAGGACATAATTGCCAGAACATTTGCCCGGATAGTATTTGCCGGCCATGTGGCATAGATTTCACTGGAGGCAACATTTTTGATATAATCCTTGTATTTCACATAATAATTTTGTGCAGTAGAATCTCTTGGACTTCCATCATGAACGACAATGTATTCGGGGACAACGACGCGGCTTAGAACGATTTCGCCGGTTTCATTCATAGGTTTGATCTCATCTTCCGGTATTTTAGCGGGATATGTTCCATATAATGTGTGTGCAGGGATGACAAAAACTTCTTCTGATGGTTCTGGGGTATCAGTTGGGCGAAGAGAGATGTTTTGAATTGCGGTAACGTCTGGAAGCAGTTCGGCGCCGGCAATGCTGACAGGTTCGTATCCGGGAGCCTCTACTTGGAATGTATATTCTGCATAAGGTTGTTCTTCAATCGCAGGATTTGTACTATACTCTAAAGGAGGAGTATTTAGTTCGATGACTTCTGTCTGACCGGAGGAATCTGTTTTTAATTGTTCTAATTGACTTTCTGGAACACCAGTATATGAAATGGATATGGTGGCATCTGCAATCGGATATGCATTAATTTCAGATGTAATATTAATCTGTAGTTTTCCTTTATCAGGTGTATCCAACTGATTGGGATTCATTGCATTCATAAAAGTACCTCATAGAGAATCTATTACAATTAGCATATGAAATCAGAGAAGAAAGCGTTACTTGTATTGTACATTTTTGTGAGAATGAATATAATGTGAATAGAATATTGGTAAGACTGAGGAGGATGAATGAGAAGAAGAAAGAAGCGAGGATGCCTATATGCATTGACGACGGTGGTCGGTGTATTTTGTATGTTGCTGTTCATTATATATGTAACAGGTGAAAAATTAAATATTCAAAAAGAAGCAAAAAAAACCGTATCTATACCATATCAGGAGATAGACGCAGAATTGGAAGAAAGCTTGGGAGAAAAGTATTATTATCAGCAAATTGGAGCTGAGGAACAAGCAATCTATCAGGAAATTCTACAGGGAATCAAGGAGAATGTAGATGAAATTTATACGCATGGGTCAGATGCGGACAGAACGATTCAGTTATTTCAATATGTTTTAAAAGATTATCCTGATATATTCTGGTGTGATGGGACGGCAACAGCAACTGCGTATGAGGAGGAAGAGTCCTATACTATATTGCGGCCGGATTATATATATAATAATGAAGAAAAGACTGTTATGAAAGAGGAGATTGAAGATACAGTGTTGGACTGTCTCTCGGGAATATCTGCAGAGGAATCAGAATATCAGAAGATACTGTATGTCTATGAATATATTGTTAATACAGTGGATTATGATCAAGAAGCTTCTGATAATCAGAATATTTACAGTGTTTTTGCGCACCATCGTTCTGTGTGTGCCGGGTATTCCAAGGCGACACAATATCTGTTGGAAAAATTGGGGGTATTCTGTACTTATGTGACTGGAACGACGACAGGGGGGCAGAGTCATGCATGGAACCTGGTGCGTTGTAACGGAGAGTATTATTATGTGGATACGACATGGGGAGATCCAGTGTTTCAGGCAGCGGAGGGTGAAGAAGTGAACCAGCTGCAGAATATTAGTTATGACTATATGTGTTGTGATGATACGGAACTTTTGAAAAATCATACGCCGGATAATGACGTGGAACTTCCATCTTGTACAAGAATGGACTGTAATTACTATGTGATGAATGGAATGTATTATGATTCTTATGATGGGGAAATCATACTTCAAAAGATGAATGATATCATCTCGTCCAAAGGAAATCCAGTGGTGTTGAAATTTAAAGACAGTGGAGTATATGGTCAGGCACATGATGACATTTTTCAAAATATTATTCACAAGGCAGCGCAGAATCTGGCATCCTGGTATGGGCTGACAGAAGTGAAGTATCAATATATGGATGAACCGGAGCTGAATAAGATTACGATTTATTGGCAGTATGAGTAAGATTTAAGAAGAATTAGTGGTTGAAAAATGAATCTATTTGTAGTATAATTTTTACAATTTGTGGAGACGAGGATTGTCGAAGAGTGATAGAATAAAACAAGGCGGTTTTGTGCTTGCACAAACTGCCTTATTTTTTGGAATTATAGCTGTTTCGGAGGGATGTTCGTCCTGCATAAATTAAGGAAGGGAAAAGGTGAATATATGAAAGCATTTCTTATATTGGAAGACGGGACCGTCTTTACCGGAACCAGCATAGGTTCAACAAGAGACATGATTAGCGAGATAGTATTTAATACTTCAATGACAGGTTATCTTGAGGTGTTAACTGACCCTTCTTACGCCGGACAGGCCGTTGTAATGACCTATCCATTAATTGGCAATTATGGAATTACGCCGGATATGGAATCGAAAAAGGCATGGCCGGACGGGTATATCGTAAGAGAATTATCCAGAATGCCAAGTAACTTCCGATGTGAAGGCAGCATTCAAGATTTCCTGAAAGAACAGGATATACCGGGAATCGCGGGAGTTGATACCCGGGCACTGACGAAGATATTGCGTGAAAAAGGTACCATGAATGGAATGATCACTACGAATGAGAATTATGATCTGGAAGAAATCATCCCGAAGTTAAAAGCTTATGTGGTAGGGGACGTAGTATCAAAAGTCACATGTAAGGAAAAATATGTCTTAGAAGGTGATGGACCGAAAGTTGCGCTGATGGATTTTGGCGCGAAGAATAACATTGCCAAGTCTTTAAATAAGCGGGGATGTGAGGTGACAGTATATCCGGCAGACACTTCTGCAGAAGAGATCATAGAATCGCAACCGGATGGAATCATGTTATCGAATGGGCCTGGAGACCCGGCTACCTGCGTATCTATTATCAAAGAAATCAAAAAATTATATGATTCAGAGATTCCAATTTTTGCAATTTGTCTGGGACATCAGTTAATGGCTCTGGCAAATGGTGGGAAAACCTATAAGTTGAAATATGGACATCGTGGTGGCAATCATCCGGTGAAGGATCTAAGTAATAATCGTGTGTATATTTCTTCACAGAACCATGGATATGCAGTAGATGGCTCAAGCCTGGATCCGTCGGTTGCAGAAGAAGCATTTATCAATGTCAATGATGGAACCAACGAAGGACTTTCATATGTTGGGAAGAATATCTTTACCGTACAGTTCCATCCGGAAGCATGCCCTGGTCCTCAGGATTCGGGTTATTTGTTTGACCGGTTTATGGATATGATGAAAGGAGCAAAATAATGCCTAAAAATAAAGATATAAAAAAAGTATTGGTGATTGGCTCCGGTCCTATTATTATTGGACAGGCAGCAGAGTTTGACTATGCAGGTACACAGGCCTGCCGTTCATTAAAAGAGGAAGGCCTGGAAGTTGTTCTTTTGAACTCTAATCCGGCAACGATTATGACAGATAAAGATATTGCAGATCGTGTATACATTGAGCCGTTGACTCCAGAGGTAGTGGAACAATTGATCTTGAAGGAAAAGCCAGATAGTGTGCTTCCGACTCTGGGAGGACAGGCAGGATTGAATCTTGCAATGGAGCTGGAAGAATCAGGCTTTTTAAAGGAGCATGGGGTTCGTCTGATTGGAACAACATCGGAGACTATAAAAAAGGCGGAAGACCGTCTGGAATTTAAGGCTACCATGGAAAAGATTGGGGAGCCTTGTGCAGCATCTCTGGTCGTAGAAGATGTGGAGTCTGGTATTAAATTTGCAGAAGAAATTGGTTATCCGGTCGTTCTGCGTCCGGCCTATACATTGGGAGGAAGCGGCGGCGGTATCGCACACGACAGAACGCAGCTGGTAGAGATTCTGGAAAATGGACTTCGTCTTTCTCGTGTTGGTCAGGTTCTGGTTGAGCGTTGTATCGCCGGATGGAAAGAGATCGAGTATGAGGTGATGCGTGACAGCAATGGTAACTGTATTACTGTATGTAATATGGAAAATATTGATCCGGTCGGCGTTCATACCGGTGACAGTATCGTTGTAGCACCTTCTCAGACGTTGGGAGATAAAGAGTATCAGATGCTTCGTACTTCGGCATTGAATATTATCAGTGAGCTGAATATTACAGGAGGATGTAACGTACAGTATGCATTGCATCCAGAGACATTTGAGTACTGTGTTATCGAGGTGAATCCTCGTGTCAGCCGTTCTTCGGCACTTGCATCTAAGGCAACAGGATATCCGATTGCCAAGGTTGCGGCTAAGATTGCACTTGGTTATACTTTGGATGAGATTAAGAATGCGGTTACGAAGAAGACTTACGCAAGCTTTGAGCCTATGCTTGACTACTGTGTAGTAAAGATTCCAAGACTTCCATTTGATAAATTTATCAGTGCAAAACGTACACTGACGACTCAGATGAAGGCAACCGGAGAGGTCATGAGTATCTGTGATAATTTTGAAGGTGCCCTTATGAAGGCCATCCGTTCTCTGGAGCAGCATGTTGACAGTCTGATGTCTTATGACTTCTCTCATTTATCCAGAGAGGAATTGCTGGAAGAGCTGGAGGTGGTGGATGATCGCCGCATCTGGAAGATTGCAGAGGCGATTCGTCAGGGAATCACCTATGATGAGATTCATGCGATTACCAAGATTGATAAGTGGTTCATTGACAAGATTGCGATTCTGGTTGAAATGGAACAGAAACTGCAGAACAGTACACTTGATGCTGAGACCTTAAGAGAAGCAAAGCGTATGGAGTTCCCAGATAATGTGATTGCAAGACTGACCGGTAATACAGAGCGTCAGATTCACGATATGCGTCATGAATATGGAATTACGGCTTCTTATAAGATGGTTGATACCTGTGCGGCAGAATTTGCGGCTGAGACACCATATTATTATTCCGTATACGGAAGTGAGAATGAAGTAGAAGAGACAACCGGCAAGAAGAAGGTTCTGGTGCTTGGTTCTGGTCCGATCCGTATCGGTCAGGGTATTGAGTTTGACTTCTGCTCTGTACACTGTACGTGGGCATTTGCAAAAGAAGGTTATGAGACGATTATTGTAAATAACAACCCAGAGACGGTTAGTACCGACTTTGATATTGCGGATAAATTGTATTTTGAACCATTGACACCGGAAGATGTGGAAAGTATCGTTGATCTGGAGAAACCAGATGGAGCAGTGGTACAGTTTGGCGGACAGACAGCTATTAAACTGACGGAATCTTTGATGAAGATGGGCGTTCCGATTTTAGGAACATCTGCTGAAAATGTAGACGCTGCAGAAGACCGTGAGTTGTTTGATGAGATTCTTGAAAAATGTGGAATTCCAAGACCGACAGGTGGAACTGTATTTACTGCGGAGGAAGCCAAAGAGGTTGCAAACAGACTGGGCTATCCGGTATTGGTAAGACCTTCTTATGTACTTGGTGGACAAGGAATGCAAATTGCAATTAATGACCACGATATTGATGAATTTATTGGTATTATCAACCGAATCGCCCAAGATCATCCAATTCTGGTAGATAAGTATCTACAGGGCAAAGAGATTGAGGTTGATGCAGTATGTGACGGTGAAGATATCTTGATTCCTGGTATTATGGAGCATATCGAGCGTGCCGGAATCCATTCTGGCGATAGTATCTCCGTATATCCGGCACAGAGCATTTCCGATAAGACAAAGCGTACGATTGAGGATTATACGAAGAAGCTTGCGCAATCACTTCATGTAATTGGATTGATTAATATTCAGTTCATTGTGGTGGGAGAGGATGTCTATGTCATTGAAGTGAATCCCCGTTCCAGCCGTACCGTTCCTTACATTAGTAAGGTGACTGGAATTCCAATCGTACCGTTGGCTACAAAGGTGATTATTGGAAATAAGATCAGAGATCTGGGATATACGCCGGGGCTTCAGCCGGAGGCGGATTATTTTGCAGTAAAGATGCCGGTATTCTCCTTTGAGAAGATCCGCGGTGCAGATATCAGCCTTGGACCAGAGATGAAATCCACCGGTGAGTGTCTTGGCATTGCCAAGACATTTGACGAGGCATTGTATAAGGCATTTCTTGGAGCTGGTATTAAATTGCCGAAGCATAAGAATATGATCATTACAGTGCGTGATGACGACAAAGAAGAAGCTGTGGAAATCGGACGCAGATTTGAAAAGATCGGATATAAGATTTTTGCAACAAAGGGAACGGCGGATGCATTGAAAGAAGCTGGTGTAAGAGCCAATGCAGTTAATAAGATTGAACAGGAATCACCAAATCTTATGGACCTTATCCTTGGACACAAGATAGACCTTGTCATTGATACGCCGCCACAGGGTGCTGATCGCTCCAGAGATGGATTTATCATTCGAAGAAATGCGATTGAGACAGGTGTCAACGTCCTGACGGCTATTGACACAGCGGAGGCGTTGATTACTAGTCTAGAGAATACAGATATCAAAAAATTGACATTAATTGATATTGCGACAATATAATATGGTTGCTTTGAAGAAAAGGAATGTGCAGATATGCATGTTCCTTTTTTTAGTAAAAGCAACTTTTTTGTTGACAGATTATTTTGAATATGATAATATATCTCACGTTGTGTTATGTAACAAATTTGTAATAATTGTAATAAAGTTTAAAGAAATGAATATACTTTATTAAAACAATGTTCATACATTGCAAAATAGGAGGGTATAAATTTATGATAAAAAATAAGAGACTGAGTTCGATGTTCGTGTTTTTGGCAGCATGTTCACTGATGGCAACGGGGTTTACCAGCCAGGCAGCCTCTTTACAGTCTGAGACAAACCATACAACAGGGATAGAGACAGCTGACATACAGACTACAGCGATGCAGACAATATCTGAAGAATTCGTGGCTTCCGCCAGTGAAGTTACAGCAGAGGGTCAGCAAATGGCAGCTGAAGAAACAGCCAGAAGAGAACAAGAAGCAAAAGAACAGGCAGAAAGAGAGGCACAGGCTGCGAAAGAATTGCAGCAGAAGCAAGAACTTCTGGCATCTATCATATTTTGCGAGGCAGGAAATCAGCCATACGAAGGACAAGTGGCGGTAGGAGCTGTTGTTCTAAACCGCGTGAACAGCGGAAGCTATCCCAATAGCATAGAAGAAGTCATCTATCAGCCAGGCCAGTTCGGTCCGGCATCCACAGGATGGCTCAACCAAGTCAGAAATTCCGGCGGTTACACCGCAACAGCCCTACAGGCTGCAGCAGATGCACTGGCAGGAGCCAACCCAGTTGGCGGGTGCCTGTACTTCGACAAAGGCGGATGCGGTACCAAAATAGGAGATCATTACTTTCATTAGTAAAATGTTAAAATGGGGACGTAGTAAAATGCAATTTTACTACGTCCCCATTTTAAAAATGCCCTGTACCCAAATTAAGATTTTATGAATTTTTATGTGAAATATACACAAGAATATTAAAATCCTGTACACTGTTGTTTGATAAGGAGTGAAGACAACGATGTACAGGATTTTAATTATTGAGGATGATATGACGATTGCGCATGCGCTTGCAAATCATTTGGAAAGATGGGATTATGAAACGCGGTGTGCGGAGGATTTTAAGTATGTGACAGAGGTTTTTCTGGAGTATGATCCGCAGTTGGTGCTTTTGGATGTTATGCTTCCGTTTTTTAATGGATTTCACTGGTGCCAGGAGATTCGAAAGATATCGAAGGTGCCGATTATTTTTCTGTCTTCAGCCAATGACAATATGAACATTGTGATGGCTATGAATATGGGTGGAGATGAGTATATTGAGAAGCCGTTTGATCTGAATGTAGTGACGGCGAAGGTTCAGGCTATCTTGCGAAGGGCGTATTCTTTCCAGGGTTCGGTCAATGTGATGGAATATCATGGGGCGGTATTGCATTTGAACGATGCGGTGATCGGTTATCGGGATCGGGAATTAGAATTGACAAAAAATGAATTTCGCATTTTGCAGATGCTGCTGGAGAATCGGGGAAAGATTGTCTCGCGAGATGATCTGATTACGAGACTCTGGGAGAGCGATGAGTTTATCGATGACAATACTTTGACGGTCAATATTGCCAGGCTTCGGAAGAAATTAGAGCAACTTGGACTGGATGATATGATCCGCACAAAAAAAGGGATAGGATATATGGTGGAGCAATGAGGATAGTGATGTCATTTTTGCGAGAGCAGACCAGAGAGATATGCTTGTATATGGGGCTGGTCGGAATATTTATTGTAATGTTATTCTTATATAATGTTCCGTTGGATGCGGTTCAATATATTGTGTTATTGATGATTTTGTGGGGAGTTTTCTGTGGAGCAATCGGCTTTTTCCGATATCGGAAACGTCATGAGGCACTTTTAAAGGTGGAAAGGAGTCACGGAAAATGTCTGGATGATCTGCCACAGCCGGAAGGTATGCTGGAAGATGATTATCAGAGAATTGTACGACTTTCTGATAATCTGATCAGAGATATGGAATCGACAGCTCGTATTTCCAAGCGGGAGATGGAAGATTATTATGGAATGTGGATACATCAGATCAAGACACCGATTGCGGCAATGCATGTCTTACTGCAATCCTATGAAAACGGAGATGTAGTTGATCAGATTCTGACTAAAAATATAAAAATGGAACTTTTCAAGATTGAACAGTATGTCGAGATGGTCCTTACTTATCTTAGAGTAGAGGATATGTCGTCGGACTTGTCTCTGAAAACATATGATCTGGATGATATCGTGAAACATGCAGTCCGTAAATATTCACAGCCATTTATTTTGAAAAAGATTAAGTTAAATTATACTACAATAGATATTCAAGTTCTTACAGATGAAAAATGGCTTCTCTTTGTTATTGAACAGATTCTGTCAAATGCATTGAAATATACCAAAAGTATGGGGAGTATTGCCATTTATATGGAAGAGACAAAGCAAGGAAAGTGCCTTGTGATAGAAGATACTGGAATTGGTATTCAGCCAGAAGATTTGCCGCGAGTGTTTGAAAAGGGATTTACAGGATATAATGGCAGGGCAGATAAAAAGTCTACTGGGATTGGTCTGTACCTGTGTAAAGTGGTTATGGACAGGCTTCGGCACAGCATATGGATCGAATCAGAGGTTGACCAGGGAACCAAGGTGTTTCTATGTCTGTCCAGAGATGAAGGCTACTTCGAATAGAATCCATTCTTACAAAGATGTAAGTTTATACAGGGAAAATGTAATCCAATTCGATGGAAGGACATTTTCCCGTTTTTTATAATAAGATTTGTAGAGAACAAAGAAAGGATGGATAGATTATGGCACTGTTGGAAGTGAAAAATGTAAAGAAAATATATACGACCCGTTTTGGGGGCAATCAGGTGGAGGCACTTAAGAATGTGAATTTTTCTGTGGAACCAAGAGAGTATGTTGCAATCATGGGAGAATCAGGATCGGGAAAGACGACTCTTTTGAATATTCTTGCGGCACTGGATAAGCCTTCCGGAGGAAAAGTATATTTGAAAGGCAGAGATCTTGGAAGTCTCAGAGAGAAAGAAATTGCAACATTCAGACGTCAAAATCTGGGGTTCGTGTTTCAGGACTTTCATCTTCTGGATACGTTTTCTCTCAAAGATAATATCTTTTTGCCTCTGGTACTTTCCGGCAAAAAGTACGAAGAGATGGAAAAGCGATTAAGGCCGATTGCAGAAAAACTTGGTATTCAGGGAATATTGGACAAATATCCTTATGAAGTGTCCGGCGGACAGAAGCAAAGGGCAGCGGTAGCAAGAGCGCTGATTACCAGGCCGCAGTTGATTCTGGCAGATGAGCCTACAGGAGCGTTGGATTCCAGGGCCGCAGATGATCTGATGAATCTTTTTACGACCATTCATCAGGACGGACAGACAATCGTAATGGTCACTCATAGTGTGAAGGCGGCAAGCAACGCAAAACGGGTGTTGTTCATCAAAGATGGCGAAGTGTTCCATCAGTTGTATCGTGGCAGTCTTACCAATGAGGAAATGTATCAAAAGATCTCAGATACACTGACCGTGTTAACAACGGGAGGTGAGAGGCATGAGTAGCTCCATTTATTCCAGGCTGGCTGTGACAAATATTAAGAATAACCGAAAGACCTATGTTCCGTATATCCTGACGGCTATTCTGACGGTTATGATGTACTATATTATGGATGCTCTTTCCAAAAACCCGGAAATTGGAGATGGAAGTCTGAAATCAGTATTGGATTGTGCAGTTTGGGTTATTATAATTTTTGCAATTATTTTTCTGTTCTATACAAATAGTTTCCTGATTAAGAGACGGAAAAATGAAATCGGCGTGTATAATATACTGGGCATGGGAAAACCTCATATAGCAAGGATGCTTACAATTGAAACGATGATTACAGCAGTGCTCAGCATTGGCACAGGGATGATCTGTGGAATTATTTTCAGCAAATTGATGTATCTGATTTTTTTGAAAATCCTGCACTACGACATAGGAATGAAATTCAATTTATCAGTAGATTCACTTCGCAATACATTAATCCTCTTTGTCGGAATATTTTTGCTGACATTGGGATATAACCTGCTTCAGATTAAACTGTCGAATCCAATAGAACTGCTTCATGGAAGTGAGCAGGGTGAAAAAGAGCCAAAGACAAAATTACTATTGACAATATTTGGCTTGATATCACTTGGAATTGGATATTATATTGCTATTATAACAAAAGAACCTTTGACGGCTCTCACTAATTTTTTCGCAGCAGTTGTATGCGTAATCTTAGGAACATACGCATTGTTTGTGGCAGGCAGTATTGCACTTCTTAAAATGCTTCGCAAAAATAAGAAATTTTATTATCAGACCAGACATTTTACGGCAGTTTCCGGCATGATTTACCGTATGAAACAGAATGCAGTCGGACTGGCCAATATCTGTATCCTCAGTACGATGGTTCTGGTCATGATATCAACCACAGTATCTCTGTATGCAGGAATGGATGATATATTACATATACGATTCCCGAAAGAATGTAAAGTGAGTATTGAGACTGCCAATCCTGAAAATGAGCAGATGGCAGATCAGATTATTGAAGAAGAAACCAAAAAAGCAGGCGTTAGGCTGGAAAGTATTCTGCAATATCATAATGAAGAATTAATGGCATCAAGATCAGACGATGAATTTCAGTTGAGAGAATTTGGAAATTATGCGGTTGCTAATACTTGCGAAATAAATCTGATTCCGCTGGAAGACTTCAACCAGATGGAAAATCAAAAGAGGAGTCTTATGGCAGATGAAGTCCTTGTATACAATGTGAAAGGAATGTATGGGAAAGATACGATTAAAATTGGTGACAAAGAGTATCATGTAGCAGAAGAACTGGAACACATGAAAGCAGAACCAAAAAACCAGTCCGGGATATATGAAACCTATTATGTGATATTCCCAGATATAGATCAGATTCAGGATGTACTAAATCATGTATATCAGGATAGTACAATGGATGCAGACTGGATTGCCAAGAAAAGCAGCATTTCTTATGATATATCATTTGACCTGAAGGGGAAAAAACAAAATTGCAAGGATGCAATGAATGTTATCAAGAGCCGGATTGAAAATGAAATTCCGAATGCATCCTGTGAAAGCCGTGAATTAAGCCGTAAAAGCTTTTACGGTTTATACGGCGGACTGTTTTTTATCGGAGTCTATCTTGGAATCATGTTTCTGATGGCAACCGTACTCATCATCTATTACAAACAGATTTCCGAAGGATACGATGATCGTAAACGTTATCAGATTATGCAAAATGTAGGAATGAGTAAAGCAGAAGTCAAACGTTCTATCCGAAGTCAGGTCCTTATCGTATTCTTCCTTCCGCTGGTAATGGCAGTTATACACATCACTGTGGCATTTGGTGTGATTACAAAATTACTGGCAGTATTAAACCTCGTCAATGTCGAATTATTCCGACATTGCACAGTCGCTACCGTTGCAGTATTCGCTGCATTCTATGCAGGAGTATTCACGATTACTACCAGAGAATACTACAAAATTGTTAAATAGATGTTGTTGACACATCCCTTTCTTAGGTTGTATTGTGTATATAGAACATATCATCAATGAACTAGGATGATAGCGATAAGGAGGAGCATGTAGTATGACAAAAGCCGGAGAAAGAGAATTAGTAAAAGTAGAGCATGTGAATGGAGGAGCAGGGTTCATCACAAGAGAGCAGTTGGTTTCTTCTGAGGAAGTCGGAGAAGCTTGTAGGATGTATGCGAAGATATCGGTTCTTCCGAACTGTGAGATTGGATATCATGAGCATCATGGAGAGACGGAATCGTATTTTATATTGTCTGGACATGGAATGTATGATGATAATGGTAAAGCGTATCCAGCTGAACCGGGGGACTTATTCCTGTGTAAAGACGGAGATGGACATGGGCTAAAGAATACTGGAACAGAAGAACTTACATTTATGGCATTGATACTTAAAAAATAATATGGGTAGTTTTCATAGACTAAGTGAAAGGGAGTAAGTTGTCGGAGGACTTACTCCCTTCAAAAGTTAAATATATAATTATAGATTTCGGAAAATATCCATAAGCCGGTCATTGTCTTTTGGCATCATGATACAAAATCGCACATATTCTCCCTCAAGACTTTCAAAAGAGGAACAATCACGGATCATCATACGTTCGCGGATTGCGGCTTCAAATACATCAAATGAAGTAATACCTGTTTTAAGAATTCGAATCAGGATAAAGTTCGCATAGGGATTATAGATTTTTAATGTGCCTTGGGCTTCTAGCTTTTTCAACTCTGTGTAGAGTCTGGTACGTTCAGAGTCAATCAGCTGATAGGTAGCATGGATGTATTCTTTGTCATTTAACATAAGTTCGCCTGCAAAAGCGCCGATACTGTTCAGACTCCATGGATTTTGATGGGTAATCAGAGCCTGAAGAAATGCTTCGTTACTTGTAAGCCCATAACCAAAACGCAGCCCTGGAGCGGCGAAGAATTTGGAGACACCACGGATGACCATGAAGTTGTCGTATTTTGGAACAAGAGGGATAGAACTGATTTCGGTTCCTTCAGGGGCAAATTCCACGTAAGTCTCGTCGATCATGACGAAAATATCGAGCTCTTTGCAGCAGTGGATGATCTGTTCCATATCATTTATGCTGATAGCAGAAGAAGTAGGATTGTTTGGATTACAGATGATTACAAGATCGATTTCTTTTGTTAAATTATTTAAAAAATCTGAAATATTTAGACAAAAGTTATCCTCTTCCTTTAGATGATAGTATTCCAGAGTTCCACAGACCAGGGAAAGTTCTCGTGCGTATTCTGAATAGGTAGGTCCGAGTACAAGGGCTTTTCGAGGAGCACGCTGACTGATCAGAAGGGAGATTAGTTCGGTAGAACCATTCCCGACTACAATATGCCGTGGATCTGCATTACAGTAGGAACCTATGTTTTTTTTGAGACTGGTGTAATTTCGGTCTGGATAGCTGCTGATGATGTCCAGATTACCGGCCAGTTTCTTTTTTACTGTCTCTGATAATCCAAGTGGATTGACATTTGCGCCGAATTTAACGATTCCTTCGGCGGAAATGTGGTAATATTCTGCAATCTTTTCTAAATCACTTCCGTGAAATTCTGGTTTCTTTTCCATATCTATGCATCCTATTCTATAATAATTTCATGATTTTGTGTTTCTGGCATTGCCTTTACTTATCAATCAATGCTATAATTTATTATAGTATGTTTTTAGAAAAATGCAACGAAAGAAGCAGGTGTCAGACTTGAAAAATAAAATCCAGAAATTTTCCAAAGGAGACTTTCAGCTCAAACAACCTGATGTCATATTTGATGAAACAAATCTGGTTCTCATTATAGGAGAAGGGGAAGTATATCGGGGGAGTTTTACAATTAAGGCGAATAGTGAGGGAACAATACGGGGGTTGGTCTACCCGTCTTCTTTTCGCGTTCATTTTAAAGACCAGGGATTCGAGGGGAATCCTGCAAAAATAGAATTTACTTATGATGGAAGAGGATTGCGTCCCGGACATGTAGAAGAAGGAAAATTCACAGTTGTGTGCAGCGGCGGAGAGTATGAACTGTCAT
Organism: Bariatricus sp. SGI.019; assembly: GCF_050315235.1. Taxonomy (NCBI): domain Bacteria; kingdom Bacillati; phylum Bacillota; class Clostridia; order Lachnospirales; family Lachnospiraceae; genus Bariatricus; species Bariatricus sp. SGI.019. The sequence goes on from NZ_JBNPOQ010000009.1 coordinate 33,604, forward strand.
TTACTGCAATTATTGAGAAGCCTTATGTGATGACGTCTTATGGTAAAGTGCAGAGTACGGATGATTTTCGCAAGCTTGCCATTAAGGATTTTTCTGAGGCGGGAAGATTATTCCGTTCCAAAGAATTCTATGAAATATTAAAATATGAAAATGAGAGAACATTTTATCTTTATGATAATATGCGGAAATGGTCACTTGGTGAACAGGCGATGGAAGAATTCCTGGTAGGAATAAAACAGAAAGAGTGTATCTTTCTGACTTTGCCGGGAGAAGGTATGTTGTTTGAGGATATTTCGGAACCTACCAAGGGAACTTTGACGCTGATGAAGAATACCTGGGGATATATGCCGATTCATATTGAGACTGAAGGTGGGTTTATTCGAGTATCCCGGCCGGAAATCAGCACCGAAGATTTTGTGGGGAATGCGCATGAGATTGAATATGTAGTCCGTCCGGAGCGTTTGCATGCTGGACGTAATTATGGTGCGCTTAAGTTTGTTACACCTTATGAGACCTTGAAATATGAGATTGAAGTTCTGCAGAATCAGGAATATCATGAAAATCACAGAGTACCGGAACTTCTGCTTGCGCAGATATTGAAAGAATATGTTGGGTATATTGGCGGAAGGATTAAGCTGGAAAATTGGATCGACAGTGCAGTTGAGAAGATGACTGCACTTCGAAAGTTAGAGCCGCAGAGTGAACTCTATCAGTTGATGCAGGCTCAGATTTATCTTGCGGGTAATAAAGTAGAAGAAGCAAAATGGATTCTTGAAAATTATAATTATAATAGATTTGCAATCGGAAAGGATCCTGTGACAAATTGTTATTATCTTTATCTGACAGCGCTTGTCAGAGGTAAGGGGAATCATGTAGAGCGTGTACTTGATGAGATTGGCAAGACTTATATGCGTCATCAAGATTCATGGGTCCTTCTGAGCATGTTGTTAGATCTTGATCCTAGATATAAGAATGCATATAAAAGAATTGAAGTATTAGAGCAACAGTTCGAATACGGAATACACGGTGTATTATTCTATCTGGAAGCATATTTGTGCTATCAGGAGAAGCCGACACTGTTGAAAAAACTTGGAACATTTGAGATGCAGGTTCTGAACTTTGCATCCAAATACCGTTTAATGACGAAGGAATTAGCATTGTACGTGTCGAATTTTGCCAGTCAGCAGAAGAACTACAGTGATTCTATGTTCCGGATTTTGGAGCGTATATATAAGATGTACAATGAGCCAATGATTCTGAATACTATCTGTACCCTTCTGATTAAAGGAAATAAGACACAGAAGCGTTATTTTGTGTGGTATCAGCGTGCAGTTGATGCGGAATTAAAGATCGCGCAGTTGTACGAGTATTATATGATGACTCTTGATGAAGACAATGCCAGAGGACCACTTCCAAAGACAATTCTATTGTATTTTATGCATGGGAATTCGCTGAATTATAAAAAGGCAGCTTTTCTTTATGCCAATCTGATAACCTATGAAGAAACGGCTGGAGATTTATACTTGAATTATAGGGAACAGATGGTGGCGTTTACATGGGATCAATTGATGAAGCGCCATATTACAGAGTCTCTTCGAATATTATATAAGAGATTCTGCCAGGAAGAAGAGATGACGGCAGAACGGATGGAAGCCATGCGGGACATCTGTTATTCTTATGAGATCAAGACGAAAGTTCCAAACATGAATTGTGTTCTTGTAATTGAGAAAGATGGAGCAATCCGGCAGAGAGTTCCATACGATGAAGATGGTGCAATTATTTTCCTGTATGATAAAGAATCAAGGATTGTATGGGAATCTGTAGAAGGACGTCATTATACGGATTCTATTGCATATGAGACAAGACGGCTCTTTTATGAACCGCGTTTCCTTGATATGTGTCGTAAGTATGCAGCATCAACGGGAATCTGGAAGCAGGAAAATGAAAAAGAAGAGCCGACGTTTGAAAAAATAAAAGTTAAAGGAATCAATGCATTTGATGAAAAAGACGTATTTCGCATGTGCAGTAAACGGATTCGTGAGGATAATTATGAAGAAGATGAGTTCTTAAATTATCTTTGTATTGAATTGTTCAAAAGACAGCAGTATGATAAGGTGACTCTGATGTATCTTGCGAATTATTACTGCGGTGCGACCAGAGATATGAAAAAACTCTGGAAAGTATTACGGGAATATGGAATCCCTGCATTCAAAGTCGGAGAGCGTATAATTACCCAGATGCTATTTTCTGAAAATCTGTTTCAGGAAGAAGAGATATTTGAAGATTACTATATGTCTGATAATGTCTATTTTCGTTTGAAACAGGCGTATCTGGCATATGTATCCAGAGAATATGTGGTATATGGACGAAGCTTGAAATCCTGTGTATTTGATATGATTGCAAATGAATGTGATAAAAAAGAAGAATTACCGGATATCTGTAAAGTTGCGCTTTTAAAGTATTATTCCGGACGAGATTATACTGCGGCTTTGGAAGTAATCCTTCATCAAGTATTGAGAGAGATGTGCGAGAAACAGATTGTTTTCCCGTTTTATCTGCAATATAAGAAAGAATGGCTTAGAGAAGTACAATTGTATGATAAGACAATGATTTCTTATCAGTCAGCGCCAGGAAGCAGAGTTACTTTGTATTACAAAGTAAAACAAGGGAACCGTGATGGATTGGGGTATCAAAGTGAAGCCATGATGCCGGTATATGAGAATTTGTATGTAAAACAATTTGTCCTGTACGACGATGAATCCGTGAGTTATTATTTCGCGGAAAGCAGGGAAAAAGAGGATATCACTACAGAGAAATCTGTGTTGAAAAATGAGAATCAAATTGCAGGCTCTGGAAAATATGGAAAGTTAAATGATATGACTAAGATGGCGCCTGCATCGCGCAGAAAAGCGATGATAGAGTACCAGGAAGAAGAAATTATGGCAGAACATTTATTTAAGATTTATTAGGAGAGAGGAGGATATGATAATGAAAAGGGGCAGTATTCTGGGCTATGATCTAAATGAAAAGAATTGCCAGATCAGTTATTACGACGAGAACAAAGAAGAACCTGAGACACTGGAAGTTTCCGTAGATAATTATCAGATTCCTCTGGTATTAGGATATTATAAAGAACATTGGGTTTATGGAAAAGAGGCGAAAAGGCTTGCGGCAATCAATGAGGGATGTACGATAACCGATCTTTTTAATAAGGCGGTACATCGAGAAAAAGTAAGAGTTGGTGCACGTAATCACGATGCAGTATGGCTCCTCGCCAAGTTTGTTAGTCTGACACTGGAAGAATTTGAAGATATCAAATTTATAACGTTTACAGTTCCGTTTACAAATATTGATATGTCAAAAATGATGAAAGGAATTGGTCAGCATCTTGGCGTTCCGAAAGAAAAAGTATGTGTTCAGGATTATAAAGAGAGTTTTTGTCATTATATGTTTTATCAACCAAAAGAGTTGTGGCAGTATGAATCAGCATTATTCTATTGTGATGCGCATGAGATACGGGCTTATATGCTGCGGAAACTGAATGCAATCAGTGGCAGAGGAAAAGATATGTTCGTGACAGTTGATGAAGTGGCAAATGCGCGTATGAAGGAGCTGGAAGCAATCTATCCGGTACTAAATGTTGATAAAGCAAAAGATGCGGATGAGCGATTTAAGACATTTATTCAGAGCGTATTTGAGAAAAAGGTAGTATCTTCCGTATATTTGACGGGAGAGGGATTTGAGAATAATTGGTATCCGAATTCTTTGAAAGTACTTTGTAATGGAAGGAGAGCTTTCCTAGGCAATAATTTGTACAGTAAAGGAGCGTGCTATACATCAATCCGAAAATGTCTTGATTATGATGAGGGACCGGTCTATCTGGATGAAACCAAGATGACGGAGCAGATATGTCTGCGTATGCGGGTGAATGGTCAGGAAGGCTGGTATCCAATTGTCTCATGGGGAACCCATTGGTATGAAGCAGATGGACAATGGGATGTGATCCTGGAAGATACCTCAGATATCGAAATTCACGTAGAGACATTGGCAGGAGAAGAACTTCAGGTTGAAACGGTTTCGCTGGAAGGTCTCCCTGAAAGAAGAGATTATTCTCTGAGAATTCAGATTGAAGCAATGTTTATGGATGAACGTACCTGTAAGCTCACATTTAAAGATGTCGGATTTGGAGAATTTTTCCTGTCGTCCGGTTTTCAGGTAGAGAAGATATTACATTTAGGAGGAATCAATGGGCAGTTTAATTCTATGTCATAGAAAAAAAGCAAAACAACCATACGAGATATCCAGAGTTCATATGAGAATCTATACGATAGAGGAACTGTGCTATTATATATGCAACAATCTGTATCTGATTGATTATACGATTATAAACAGACAGCTTTGTAATTGGATTGACACTGAATTAGATATGAAAGAGCTGGCTGATAAGCTGCGCGAAGAATTGAGGCAGAACTGTTCGATGGAGCAATTTGTGTTGACAATTTTGAGAGAATCAACGATTTATGCAGCGGCGGATATTAATAAGATCCAGAGTTTGTTAGAACATCTTCAGAACCAGAAAGATGTAGAACGAACAAAGTATAAAGCAGACAGTTTGCAAAATAGTGGAGAATATGAAACTGCGATACTGGTATATCAGTCTATCATCAATCAGGAGTGGGATGATTCTGTGCCCAAGATGTTTTATGGTAAGGTGTATGCATGTCTGGGAGCGGCTTATGGACATCTGTTTTTATATGAGGAAGCTGCCAGGATGTATCAGGAAGCCTATCGAATATGCGAGGAATCAGATCTGTTGAAGGCATATCTTTATTGCTGTTATCGTTTTATGCCGGAAGATCAATATGTGAAAATGTTATCAGGAAATCCTATTTACCTGAGTGTGAATTCTCTTTTGAGAGACGAGATGAAAGAAGTGCAAAAGGAAATTGATATAGATATGCCGGAAGAACAGCTGGTACAGTGGAAAAAGGAATATCGCAGAACGGATAAGAAAACAGTATAAATTTACAGGCACCTGAAAAAGGTGCCTGTTGTGTTATCCTTGTGTAAATCGAGACAGGAATTGTTTTGTACGTTCTTCTTTAGGGTGTTCGAATACTTCGTAAGGATCTCCCTGTTCGAGAATGTATCCATCGTCCATGAAAATCACCTGATTGGCAACATCTCTTGCAAATGCCATTTCATGTGTGACAATAATCATTGTAGTGTTCTTGTCTGCAAGTTCTTTGATTACTTTCAATACCTCTCCGGTAAGCTCTGGATCCAGTGCGGAAGTTGGTTCATCAAAGCAGAGAATATCAGGCTGAAGTGCTAATGCGCGGGCAATTGCGACACGCTGGCATTGTCCTCCGGACAATTGATGAGGATAATTATCCATACGATTTTCCAGACCCATTTGAATGAGAAGGTTCTCGGCCTGTGATTTGATCTCTTCGTGGATTTCCTTTTTCTTTGCTTTGTAATCAGGCTGCTCTTTGGCTAATAATTCTTTGGCCAGCATAACATTTTCCAGAGCAGTGTACTGTGGAAAGAGATTGAATGACTGAAAAACAAGACCAAAATGAAGCCGTTTTTTTCGAATTGCGGTTTCTTTTTGTGTAGATGGATCCGCATAGTCAAATAATGTTTCTCCATTTACACGGATAATACCTTTGTCTGGTTGTTCTAAAAAGTTCAGACAACGCAGAAGAGTGGTCTTACCGCTGCCGGATGAACCAATGATGGATACGACTTGCCCCTTTTCCAGAGAAAAACTGATGTCCTTCAATACTTCTGTGTTATTAAAAGATTTGCAAATATGTTCAACTTCTAAAATAGCCATTGTATGACCTCCCTTTTATCTAAAATAGTCTAGTTTCTTTTCCAGACGCCCAAGCAAAACAGTAAGAACGCCGTTGAAAATCAGATAGTAGACAGCTGTGAAGAACAATGGCCAAATAACACCAGAAATTCCCTGTGAGCCTTTCATAAAGGCCTGGCCAGCCCAGATGATCTCTTGCAATGCAATGATTCGGGCCAGTGAAGTGTCTTTTACCAAAGTAATGATTTCATTGGACATTGGCGGAACAATATGTTTGATCATCTGTAATAACTTTACTTTGAAGAAAATCTGAGTTTTAGTCATTCCAAGTACAAGACCGGCTTCTTCCTGGCCTACAGGAACACCTTGTATACCGCCGCGATATATTTCGGAAAAATAACAAGCATAGTTTATAATGAAAGAAACGGATGCAGCGAGAAAACGGCCGGTTTCACCACTGCCCCAGATTGGATTGTGTAATACAAGTCCAGGAAAATAATAAATTATAAGCAACTGAATCATAAGTGGAGTACCACGTACGATCCAGACAATCAACTTTGTAAGATAACTCAAAGGTTTAAAATGGGACATAGAGCCAAAAGAAATAATCAGACCCAGAGGAAATGCCCCGATCAATGTTACAAAGAAAAGTTTTAAAGTTTGTAAAAAGCCGATGTTTAGTGAGTTGATGACAACCGGCATTTGTTCCATTATATGTTCCATAGGATTATCCTGCTTTCTCTTTGTGTAATGATTCTAGTGAAAAATAGAGAGCGGGGAAAACCGCCCTCTATGAATATACATTACATTATTATTTTGATTATTGTTCAAGAATGGCATCCTTTACACCATATTTCTCAGCACATTCCATCATGCTGCCATCTGCATAGCTGGAAGCGAAGAATTCATTCAGTGCTTCTGCCAGATCAGATCCTTTACGGAAACCAACACCGTATTCTTCACTGTTCAGTTCTACTGTATGGGTTAAGGATTCGTAACTTGTTCCTTCTCCGATCATAGCAGCTGCCATAAGTAAATCGATAACAGCAGCATCAGATGTTCCTGCAGATACTTCCATCAGAGCATCTGCCTGAGATGCAACTGCTGTATACTCAAGATTCAGAGCACTAACTTCTTCTTCACCGGCACTTCCTGTCTCAACTGCGAAAGCGAGATCAGCAAGACTGTCGGTATCCTGATATTGATCTGCCTTATCAGAAGGAACTACAACAACCTGTGCGTTTTTGCAGTATGCATTGGAGCATTCCATTGCACTTGTAACTTCATCTGTTAATGTCATACCGTTCCATACGCAGTCAATGGTCTTGCCATCAAGCTCCATAATCTTGTTATCCCAGTCGATTTCAACAAATTCAACATCAACTCCAAGGCTGTCTGCAAATGCTTTTGCCATGTCAGCATCAAAACCAACCCATTCATCGCTGCCTTCTTCTTTGTAATCCATTGGTTCAAAATTTGTAATACCTACGACCAATGTTCCCTTTTCTTTTACGTAATCAGAATCGCTCTGGCTTTCTGTTGACTCCTTGCTGTCTTCTTTAGAATCAGAAGAACCACAAGCTGCCAAGGACAGAACCATGATTAATGATAACGTGAATGCAATAAATTTTTTCATAGTACATCTCCTCAATATTATTGTTAAATTATATTTCTTTTACGTTACAATATTATCAAGTTAGCAGACTAAAGTCAACAGGATTTTTAAAGAAGAGAGATTGCTTTTCTGAACGCCTTGTATTATACTGGTATTGCATGTCAAGTGCATTGATACAGTACTTTGTATGATTTGGGTATAAAAAAAGAATAAGTAAGGAGCTTACATTCATGGATAACTTTGAAAAAGTTACGACAGGTATGGGAGAGGAATGTGGAGTTTTTGGAGCCTATGATATGGACGGAAGCGATGTTGCTTCTGATGTATACTATGGGCTTTTTGCGTTGCAGCACAGAGGACAGGAAAGCTGTGGTATTGCTGTGACGGATACTTATGGGGAAAGAAAAGTACATTTTAAAAAAGGACTTGGTCTGGTAAATGATGTTTTTGATGCCGAAGCATTGGAAGCATTACATGGTAATCTTGGGGTTGGTCATGTCCGCTATTCAACAGCTGGAGGTACAAGGGCAGAGAATGCTATGCCGCTGGTTTTGAATTATGTAAAAGGAACTTTGGTGATTGCACATAATGGTAATTTGACGAATGCAGTGGAACTTCGGCATGAATTGGAATATACGGGGGCTATTTTCCAGACAACGATTGATTCTGAAGTGATTGCATATCATATTGCAAGAGAACGTCTGAAGACGAAGAATGCCGAAGATGCAGTAAAAAAGGCCATGAAAAAAATAGAAGGTGCTTATGCATTGGTAGTAAGTTCTCCGAGAAAGATGATTGGTGCAAGAGATCCATATGGTTTCAAGCCTCTTTGTATCGGGAAAAGAGATAATACTTATTTTTTGGCTTCTGAAAGTTGCGCGATTGCGGCAGTTGGGGCCGAATTTGTCAGAGATGTGGAACCGGGTGAAATCGTAAGCATTACGAAAAAAGGAATCAAATCCGACATGTCGATGGCAATTCATCCTGCGAAACAGGCAAGATGTATCTTTGAATATATTTATTTTGCCAGAACAGATAGCTGTATGGATGGCGTAAATGTTTATCATTCGAGAATTGTTGCGGGAAAAGCATTGGCAGAGTCTTATCCTGTGGATGCGGATCTGGTAGTTGGTGTGCCAGATTCTGGTCTGGTAGCTGCAAAAGGATATTCGGAACAGTCTGGAATTCCCTACGGAATGGCATTTCATAAAAACAGTTATGTCGGCAGGACTTTTATTAAACCAAAACAAAGTGAGAGAGTCAGCAGTGTCAAAATCAAGCTGAATGTTATCGAAGAAGTAGTCAAGGGGAAAAGAATTGTTATGGTAGATGATTCTATTGTAAGAGGAACTACCAGTGCCAATATTATTAAAATGTTGAAGAAAGCAGGGGCGAAAGAAGTTCATGTCAGAATCAGTTCGCCGCCATTCTTGTATCCTTGCTATTTTGGTACCGATGTACCATCTAATGAACAGCTGATTGCCCATTCACATACGACAGAACAGATTCGTGAGATGATAGGGGCGGATTCACTGGGATATATGGAGATTGACAAATTAAAGGATATGGTAGGAAATCTGAGCTATTGTGATGCTTGTTTTACCGGCAAATATCCAGTAAAAGTACCGGGGAAAGATGTTTCCCTGGCATTTGAGTAGTAGATCTGTAACAAGGAAAAAGAAAAGGAGAATCAGATTATGAGTAATGACAGATATCAAAGCCCGCTTTCTGAGCGTTATGCTAGTAAGGAGATGCAATACATCTTTTCGCCAGATAAAAAGTTCAGAACATGGAGACGACTTTGGATCGCTCTTGCAGAAACAGAAAAGGAATTGGGACTGCCAATTACAGAAGAACAGATTGAAGAATTAAAAGCTCATGCAGATGATATCAACTATGATGTAGCAAAAGAAAGAGAGAAAATTGTGCGTCATGATGTTATGTCGCATGTTTATGCGTATGGACAGCAGTGTCCTAAAGCAAAGGGAATCATTCATTTGGGTGCCACTTCTTGTTATGTTGGCGATAATACAGATGTCATTTTAATGTCTGATGCTTTGGAATTGGTGAGAACAAAGCTGATTAATGTAATAGCAGAACTTGCAAAATTTGCTGATGAATATAAGAACCTTCCGACTCTGGCATTTACGCATTTTCAGCCGGCTCAGCCGACAACTGTTGGAAAACGTGCAACACTTTGGATGCAAGAGTTTATGATGGATCTTGAAGATTTGGAATATGTAAAAGGAAGTCTTAAATTACTGGGCTCTAAAGGAACCACTGGAACACAGGCAAGTTTCTTGGAATTGTTTGATGGCGACCAGGAGACGATTGATAAAATTGATCCGATGATCGCAGAGAAGATGGGATTTAAAGCGTGCTATCCAGTATCCGGGCAAACATATTCTCGTAAGGTAGATACCAGAGTATTAAACGTTCTTGCAGGCATTGCGGCAAGTGCACACAAGTTCTCGAATGATATTCGACTTCTTCAGCATTTGAAAGAAGTGGAAGAACCATTTGAGAAGACACAGATAGGATCTTCCGCGATGGCGTATAAGAGAAATCCAATGAGGAGTGAAAGAATTGCTTCATTGTCGAGATATGTTATGATTGATGCACTGAATCCGGCTATCACTTCTGCGACACAATGGTTTGAAAGAACTTTGGATGATTCTGCTAATAAGCGTCTCAGTGTACCGGAAGGTTTCCTTGCAATTGATGGTATTCTTGACCTGTGTCTGAATGTAGTAGATGGTTTGGTGGTATATCCAAAGGTGATTGAGAAACGACTTATGTCCGAACTCCCGTTTATGGCAACAGAGAATATTATGATGGATGCTGTGAAAGCTGGCGGTGACAGACAGGAACTTCATGAAAGAATTCGTGAGTTGTCAATGGAAGCAGGCCGTAATGTGAAAGAAAAAGGGCTGGATAATAATCTTCTTGAACTGATTGCAGCTGATCCGGCATTCAATCTGACATTGGATGAGCTGAAGAAAACTATGGATCCGGCAAAATATACAGGCCGTGCATCTGTGCAGGTAGAAGCGTTCCTTGAAAATGTTGTGAAACCAGTTCTGGATGCCAATAAGGATGTCCTTGGCATGACTGCGGAAATCAATGTTTAATATTACCAAAAAATAAAAAATCAAGTGTTTTTTTTGAAAAATCTTAAATGGCGTAAACGGCGTGTTTGCGCCATTTTTCTTTTTTGTATTGACTGATTAAAAGTCATAAAATGGCAAAAGTGACGAAAATTCTTCAAAATTCTCTGCAATTATTGAAGAAAAAATGGGTGAGTGATATTATAGACACATCGAATAATGTTATTCAAAATATCAATACAATGAAGGGGGTCATGTTGTGGAGGCAGCATTAAATAACATTTTTTCAACTATTGGCAGTTATCTTTCAAACTACATTCTGATCGTAGCACTTCTTGGTGGCGGTATCTGGTTTACTGTGAAACTTGGTTTCATTCAGGTAAAGGGCTTCGGCGAAGGAATGAGAAGAACGTTTGGTGGACTTTTCAGCAAAAAAGGCGAGGCGGGAAATGATGGTATGTCTTCTTTCCAGGCACTGGCTACAGCTATTGCAGCTCAGGTAGGTACTGGTAACATTGCTGGTGCGGCAACAGCACTTGCAGTCGGTGGACCAGGAGCGATCTTCTGGATGTGGATTGCGGCATTCCTTGGAATGGCAACAATCTATGCAGAGGCAATTATGGCACAGAAATATAAGAAGATTGGTGATGACGGAGTTGTGACAGGTGGTCCTGTTTACTATATTCGTGCAGCATTTCAAGGACCATTTGGTAAGTTCCTTGCAGGGGCATTTGCAATCCTGATTGTTCTTGCACTTGGCTTCATGGGTAATGCTGTGCAGTCCAATTCTATTGCGGCAGCATGGAATACAGCATTTGGAATCCCAAAATGGGTTATGGGTGCTATTCTTGCAGTTGTAGCTCTGTTTGTGTTTGTTGGAGGCATGGGACGTATTGCTAAGATTACTGAGATGATTGTTCCGGCTATGGCAGCACTTTATATTATAGGTTCATTGATTGTCATTATCTATAATTTTAAAGAGATTCCTTATGCGTTCAAATCTATTATTGTAGGTGCGTTTGCACCGTCTGCGGTTGTCGGTGGTGCGGCAGGTGCAACGATCAAGCTCGCACTTACAAAGGGTGTTGCAAGAGGTTTGTTCTCTAATGAGGCTGGTATGGGTTCTACACCTCATGCTCATGCAGTGGCGAAAGTAGATCATCCGGTAGAGCAGGGATTTGTGGCTATGATTGGTGTGTTTATTGATACATTCGTAATTCTGAACCTGACAGCTCTCGTAATTATTACAACACATTCTATTCCGACTGGACTTACCGGAGCAGAGTTAAGCCAGTATGCATTCTCAACATTATATGGAAAAGGCGGAGATATCTTTATTGCTGTATGTATGCTGTTCTTTGCGTTTTCTACTATCCTTGGATGGTATTTCTTCGGACAGGCTAATATCAAGTATCTGTTTGGAGCAAAAGCAGTAAAAGTGTATTCTGTGATTGTGGCGGTTTGCGTGTTCCTTGGATCACTAGCAGAGGTTGAACTTGTATGGACAATGCAGGATTGCTTCAATTCTCTGATGGTTATTCCGAACATTCTTGCGTTGTTTGCACTTAGCGGAGTGATTAAAGAAGTACATAATGATTACTTTAAAAATAAAAAGAACAAATAACTATTCGTTATTTCTATAGAAAGTAATGAAGATTTTTGCTGAGAAGAATAGAAAGTTTCAATAAATGCAAAGGGCAAAATCAACAAAAATAGAAATAAATATTAGTGCAATGTGCATAAAATAATTTAATTTTAAGATAGCGGTTGCAAAAAAAATAACAATACGCTATTATAGATATAGGCAATTGAATATATTCAGGAATTCGATAAATCACGTCGGATTTTGAATGAGAATATATTGAAAATGTCTATACATAAAAAATAAGAGTGGGATGATATTTTCCAAGAGAGAGTCAGGATTTTGACCGCCGAAGAGGCAAACCTTATATAAAGTGGTGAATATATATGAGGCGAAACTTTCAGGCAAAAGGACTGGAGAATGTACCACATTCTGAATCTTGTGCTGTATGATAAAGCTTTAAAGGAATACATTATCAGGGCAAAAGACAGAAAAGGACGATTACGCACATGGTTGTGTTTGAATCGTCCTTTTTTAATTGCTATGCATTTAGTATGAGTTTTCATATAGGCTGGCAGATTGACTGAAAGGAGAAAGTGGAACGTGAATCAAAAGAAATACATCATTATAACGAATAATCCACTGGTTTTTGATAAGCTTAAGGAGACGCACAACGTAGAATACAAGGAGATTTCTTACGAAGAGATTCTAAAAGAAGTTAGAGACAGAATCCATGAAGGTCATTTGCTTCTGACGCACCCATTGTCGGGGAGCGTGAAGCCTAATGAAACACCATACAAATCCATAATGATTACGGAGGGAAAGGGGGAGATCGACGAGAGGTCTCTCACGTTGATTGAAAACGCCATACAAGCGTGCCAGAAGTTTGAGTTTAAATCAGACAAATATAAAGCTTCGGTATATGACGATTTTCAGTTGATTGACTGGACCTTGCTGGAAAGTGGAATGGCATCGGCTGATGCGTGGTAGGTCATAAGTGAGGTTGTAAAAGCGTTAAAGCTTACACAATAATATCAAATTTCTTGAAGGAGGGAACTACAAGTGAGATTAGAAATGGGACACATTTACATTAAGGATATTCAGTTCGCAGCTGAGTCTAAGATTGAAGACGGAATCCTTTATGTATCCGAAGAAGCCGTTAAGGCTGTCGCTCTTGAGGATGAGAAGATTAAGAGCGTATCATTTGACATTGCAAAACCAGGTGAGTCAGTAAGAATTACACCAGTTAAAGACGTAATCGAACCAAGAGTTAAAGTTGAAGGAAGAGGGGGAATCTTCCCGGGCGTTATCTCTAAGGTTGATACAGTTGGTGAAGGAAAAACTTATGCATTAAAAGGAATGGCTGTAGTAACAGCAGGTAAGATCGTTGGTTTCCAGGAAGGTATCATTGATATGACAGGTCCGGGAGCTGACTATACACCTTTCTCAAAGACCTTGAACCTGGTAATGGTATGTGAACCGGTTGATGGAATCAAACAGCATGATTATGAGAAGGCTGTTCGTTTCGCAGGATTCAGAGTTGCAGTTTATATTGGGGAATTAGCTCGTGACTTGACACCTGATGAGACAAAAGTATATGAGACATGCACAATTAAAGAAGGTATGGAAAAATATCCAGATCTTCCAAGAGTTGCATATGTTCAGATGCTTCAGAGTCAGGGATTATTACATGACACATATGTATATGGTGTGGATGCAAAGAAAATCGTTCCTACAATTTTAAGCCCAACAGAGATTATGGACGGTGCAATCGTATCTGGTAACTGTGTGTCTGCTTGTGATAAAAACCCTACATATGTACACTTGAACAATCCAGTTGTACATGATTTGTTTGAGCAGCACGGAAAAACATTAAACTTTGTATGCCAGATCATCACAAATGAAAATGTATACCTGGCAGATAAACAGCGTTCTTCTGATTGGACAGCTAAGCTGTGTAAGATGTTGGATCTGGATGGCGTTATTGTATCTCAGGAAGGATTTGGTAACCCAGATACAGACCTTATCATGAACTGTAAGAAGATCGAAGCTGAAGGCGTTAAAACTGTAATCATTACAGATGAATATGCTGGACGTGATGGAAAGTCTCAGTCATTGGCTGATGCTGATGCAGCTGCAGATGCAGTAGTAACTGGCGGAAATGCAAACCAGGTAATTATCCTGCCAAAACTTGATAAAGTAATTGGAACTTTGGATTATGTAACCAAGATTGCTGGAGCAAGTGAGGAGACACTTCGCGAAGATGGATCTCTGGAAGTTGAGCTTCAGGTACTCACAGGTGCAACTAATGAGACCGGTTTCAATAAGCTGAGCGCAAGATAGGAAGGGAGGATAATATAATGGCTAAATTAAAAGTTGTTCATTACATCAATCAGTTCTTTGCACAGATTGGTGGAGAAGAGAAAGCAGATTATCCGGCTGAGATTCGTGTTGGCGAGATCGTTGGACCGGGTATGGCATTGACACAGAATTTTGGGGATGAAGCAGAGATTATTGCTACAATCGTTTGTGGTGACTCTTACTTTAATGAGAACCTTGATAAAGCAAAAGCTGATATCCTCGCTATGGTAAAAGAGCAGAATCCAGATGTATTCGTTGCTGGTCCTGCATTTAACGCTGGACGTTATGGTGTTGCTTGCGGAACTATCGCAGCAGCAGTTCAGGAAGAACTTGGAATTCCGGCTGTAACTGGTATGTATGTTGAAAATCCAGGTGCTGATATGTTCAAAGATAAGGTATATATTGTATCTACAAAGAACAGTGCAGCAGGTATGAGAGATGCTATTAAAAAATTAGCTCCTCTTGCATTAAAAGTTGGAAAAGGTGAGCCGATTGGCGCTTCTTGTGAAGAAGGATATATTCCAAACGGCGTTCGTGTGAACTTCTTTGAAAAAGAAAGAGGATCTCAGAGAGCTGTTAAGATGCTTATCAAGAAATTGGCTGACAAACCGTTTGTTACAGAATATCCAATGCCTGACTTCGATAGAGTAGCTCCGAATCCGGCAGTAAAAGATCTTGCTCATGCTAAGATCGCTCTGGTTACTTCTGGTGGTATTGTACCAAAAGGAAATCCAGATCATATTGAAAGTTCAAGTGCATCTCACTATGGTGAGTATGATATCGCTGGTGTTATGGATCTTACCGAAGAGACATATGAAACTGCTCATGGTGGATATGACCCAGTATATGCAAACGAAGACTCTGACCGTGTATTGCCGGTTGATGTACTTCGTGACATGGAAAAAGAAGGAATTATTGGAGAACTGCATCACCTGTTCTACACAACAACAGGAAATGGTACAGCCGTTGCTTCAGCAAAAGCATTTGCAGCAGAATTTTCTCAGAAATTACTGGCTGACGGTGTAGACGCAGTAATCCTTACCTCTACTTGAGGTACCTGTACTCGTTGCGGTGCAACGATGGTTAAAGAGATAGAGAGAGCTGGTATCCCGGTTGTACATATCTGTACAGTAACTCCTATTTCTATGACAGTTGGTGCGAACAGAATCGTTCCGGCTATCGCAATTCCACATCCTCTTGGAAATCCAGCACTGGATAAAGATGAGGAAAAAGCACTTCGTCGTCGTATTGTTGAAAAAGCTTTGAATGCTCTTACAACAGAAGTAGACGATCAGACAATTTTCGAATAGGTGTTACCTTATATTAAAGGAGAATAACAAAAATGGATAAGATTTATGATGTTATTGTCCTGGGTGCAGGTCCTGCTGGTTTAGCAGCAGGACTGTATGCAGGAAGAAGCCGTCTTTCTGTTCTGATTATTGAAAAAGGTCAGGATGGCGGACAGATTGCAATTACAGATGAGATAGAAAACTATCCGGGACAGATCGTAGAAGGCGAATCAGGTCCATCCTTGATTGCAAGAATGACAGAGCAGGCTGCAAAATTTGGAGCAGAGCGTGTGTCTGATACAATCAAAGAAGTGGAGCTTGAGGGCGAGATCAAAGTCCTGAAGAGCGCAAAAGAAGAGTACAAAGGAAGAAATGTAATCATTGCTACCGGTGCTCATGCACGTCCGATCGGATGTAAAGGTGAAGCTGAATTCACAGGAAAAGGTGTTTCCTATTGCGCCACATGTGATGCAAACTTCTTCGAAGATTTTGAAGTATATGTAGTAGGTGGTGGAGATTCCGCTGTAGAAGAAGCTATGTATCTTACAAAATTTGCAAGAAAAGTTACGATTATTCACAGACGTAATGAACTTCGTGCTGCAAAATCTATTCAGGAAAAAGCATTCAAGAATCCAAAACTTAACTTTATGTGGGATTCTGTAGTTGAAGAAGTTGGAGGAGATGATATCCTTCAGTGGATGAAAGTAAAGAATGTAAAGACTGGCGAGATCACTACAGTAGAAGCTGATGAAGAAGACGGAATGTTCGGTGTGTTTGGATTTATCGGTACTGTTCCGAATACCAAACCATTCGAAGGAATCATTGACATGGATGAACGCGGATATATCAAGACGGATGCTGATATGCATACAAACATCCCAGGTGTATATGCAGCAGGTGATGTTCGTGTCAAGAGTTTAAGACAGGTTGTAACTGCAGCAGCTGATGGAGCAATCGCAGCTGTTCAGGTAGAAAGAAGCATGTCTGATTACTTCTAGATTATATAGCCGGAGAAAAGTAAATCGCGGTGCGAAGCGGCGCATGGTCATAAAGTGATGCCTTTTGGTTCTTCCGGGTTATATAAAAAGCAACATAATAAAAGGAGGATGATACCAATGTTAGATTTGGATAAGACAAACTTTCAGGCTGAAGTATTAGAGGCAGAAGGTTATGTATTTGTAGATTTTTATGGAGATGGATGTGTTCCATGCCAGGCTCTGATGCCAAAGGTACACGAGTTTGCTGAAACATATGGAGATAAATTAAAATTCACATCTCTGAACACAACAAAGGCACGTCGTCTGGCAATCAGTCAGAAGATTCTTGGCCTTCCGGTTATGGCTATTTACAAAGACGGAGAGAAGATCGACGAAGTTGTAAAGGAAGAAGCAACACCGGAAAGTATTGAAGCGATGATTCAGAAATATATCTAAGAGATATTTCTTGATCATATAACATGTTTTTTACCACTTAAGAAAGGAGAAAGCATAATTATGGCTATTTTAGAAGGGAAAAAAGCAATAATTATCGGAGACCGTGATGGAATTCCGGGACCAGCTATCGCTGAATGCGTAAAGACTGCTGGTGCTGAGATCGTATTTTCATCAACGGAATGTTTCGTCTGAACGAGCGCAGGCGCAATGGACTTAGAGAATCAGAAGAGAGTAAAGGAATTCGCTGAAGAATACGGCGCAGAGAACTTAGTAGTAGTTCTTGGAGCAGCTGAAGGCGAAGCTGCAGGTCTTGCAGCTGAGACTGTAACATTAGGCGATCCTACTTTTGCAGGTCCATTGACAGGGGTCCAGCTTGGACTCACGGTATATCACGTATGTGAACCTGAAATCAAAGAAGAATTTGATGAAGCAGTATATGACGAGCAGGTTGGTATGATGGAAATGGTTCTTGACGTAGACGACATCGTTAGTGAGATGGAAGCTATCAGAGAACAGGCTTAATCGATGCTTAAAAAGGGGCAGACCCGGTGTGTACCCACTAGGGTACTGCCTCTTTTTTCTATGAATTTCGTCAAAGCAAGAAAAAAGAAAGGTGGAAAACCCATGAATAGTGTAATCAAAGGAGCAAGCTACGTATTGGCACATACTCCTGATATGGTTTTATATAACGGAACAACTCAGACAACAGAGAGAATCGTAAATCCAGAGTCTGAATACTTAAAAGAACTTCCAGGACATCTCCGCTCTTATGAGGATGCAGTTTCTTACTGGCCAAACCAGACATATATTGGAAATGTACATCCGGATGAGCTGGCTGAGGTAGAGTTCCCATATTATGATAAGAAAAAAGAAGGCGCAGAGCGCTACGGAAAATATGGCGAGATCATGCCAGAGGAAGAATTCCTGTTCCTTGTTCAGGCATGTGATATGTTCGAAGTTGTAAAACTCGACAAAGAATTCGTTGCAAAATATAAAGATGCATTTGCAGCAGACCCGATCATCTCTGATGATATCGTAGAGAAGATTGAGGAAGGTGTGGAGATTGCAGAGATCGAAGCATTGATTAATGATGACCATGCAGAAGCATTATATTTTGAAAACAAACTGGTTGGATGTGTCAAGCCTGCTCATGATATCGATGTGAACTTGTCATCACACGTAATGCATGAGAACCTGATGAGCAAGGCATCCAGTGTACTGGCACTTCTCTATGCAGTACGTAATGCAGGAATTGACAAAGCAGATGTAGAGTATGTAATCGACTGTGCGGAAGAGGCATGTGGTGATATGAATCAGCGCGGTGGCGGTAACTTTGCAAAGGCTGCAGCTGAAGTTGCAGGTCTTGTGAATGCAACAGGTTCTGATGCAAGAGGATTCTGTGCAGCTCCGACGCATGCATTGATTGAAGCAGCAGCACTTGTAAAATCCGGTGCATACAAGACGGTAGTAGTTACTGCTGGCGGATGTACAGCAAAACTTGGTATGAATGGAAAAGACCATGTGAAGAAAGGCCTTCCGATCCTTGAGGACTGCCTGGGAGGATTTGCAGTTGTCATTTCTGAAAATGATGGTGTAAACCCAGAGATTGACCTTGGAATGCTTGGACGTCACAGTGTTGGAACAGGTTCCGCACCACAGAACGTAATCGGAAGTCTGGTAGCTGATCCACTTGACAGAGTTGGAATGAAGATTACAGATATCGATAAATTCTCACCAGAGATGCAGAATCCGGACATCACAAAACCGGCAGGAGCAGGAGATGTTCCGCTTGCAAACTACAAGATGATCGCAGCTTTGGCAGTAAAGAGAGGCGAGCTTGACAGAAAAGAACTGGCATCCTTTACAAAAGACCACGGTCTTACCGGATGGGCTCCTACCCAGGGTCATATTCCTTCAGGAGTACCATATGTAGGATTTGCACGTGAAGATATTCTGGAAGGAAAGATTAAGAATGCAATGATCATCGGAAAAGGAAGTCTGTTCCTTGGACGTATGACAAACTTATTTGACGGTGTATCCTTCGTAATTCACGGAAATACAAAGGCAGAAGAAGAAGCTGCTGCAGGTGTATCCGAAGAAGAGGTTAAGGGACTGATCGCAAAAGCAATGAAAGACTTTGCAGCTACCCTGATGGCAGAATAGGGGGGCTTTGATATGGCAAAAAATATTGAAAAGATGATCGCTGAGACATTCATGGAGATGGCACAGGGACTGGAAACAGGAAGCTTTGGCAAGAGACCAAAGGTTGCCCTCACAGGAATGGGAAGCGAGCACGGAGAAGAGAACTCCATGGCTGCAGCAGTGGCGGCAGCAAAAGATGGAATCGATGTATATTACATTGGTACATTAGAGGCAGAAGGCGTAACGACCGTCAAAGTGGCGAATGATGAAGAAGGCCATGATAAGATGGAAGAGATGCTGAAGAATAAAGAAGTGGATGCTGCAGTGACCATGCACTTCCCATTCCCGATTGGTGTATCAACGGTTGGACGCTGTGTAACACCAGCGATGGGAAAAGAGATGTATATTGCGAACACGACCGGAACTTCCAGTACAGACCGTATTGAAGGTATGATCAAGAATGCAATCTATGGAATCATTACTGCAAAAGCATGTGGAAATGCCGCTCCATCAGTAGGAATCCTGAATGTAGACGGCGCACGTCAGACAGAAAAAGCCCTGAAACAGTTAAAGGAACAGGGATATGACATTACATTTGCAGAGTCATCCAGAGCAGATGGCGGATGTGTGATGAGAGGAAATGATGTGCTTCAGGCATCACCGGACATTATGGTAACGGATTCCCTGACAGGAAATATCCTTGTGAAGATGCTTTCATCTGCAAATACAGGCGGAAGCTTTGAAGCAACAGGATATGGCTATGGACCAGGCATTGGAGAAGGATATGAACAGTTAGTCATGATCGTATCCAGAGCCAGTGGAGCACCGGTCATTGCAAATGCGATCCGATATGCAGCACAGCTGGTAAGAGGAAAAGTCTTTGAAGTAGCAAAAGAAGAATTTGCGGCAGCTCAGAAGGCTGGATTAAAGGACATCCTGGATGCATTAAAAGCATCTCAGAAACCGGCAGGAGCAGCAGAAGAAGTCAAAGAACCACCAAAAGAGATCGTAACAGCACAGATACCTGGAATTGAGGTTATGGATCTGGAAGATGCAGTGAAAGCATTGTGGAAGATCAATATCTATGCAGAGAGCGGAATGGGATGTACCGGACCGATTATCCGAGTGTCTGATGCAAATCTTGCAAAGGCAGAAGAAGAGCTTAAAAAAGCTGGATATATTCAATAATAATTGTATTGTGGCATCTTGATGTGTCAAGATGCCACTTTCTTTTTAGGGACAGATGGATTTATAATAAAACCGTGAGGTGTTAATAGTTATGGAAGCGGTTTTGAAATTAAGATATCCAGGCATTCAAATTTATGTTCCATGGAAGAGAATAATAAGTGCAATTATCAGTATTTTATTTTGGAGTGCTTTAACTGTTGGGGTAATGAATCAGGCACAAGTCTGCGCAGAACTTCCAACGGTCGAAGGAATGAATAGTACGATGACGCATGCTGTAGATGCAATGTCAACGAATAAAATTTCAATGGTTATCAGAGAACAGACACACACTGGTTCGCCAAGATTTGCAGATGTGGTAAATCTGAATATTAGTGAAATACCTAAAATATCAGTAAAACCCACTGCAATATCGACAAATTCTGTTGAAAAAAGCTATCAGGAATCACTGCCAGATGAAGCTCTTCCAGTGGGAATTTTGGATGAAATACCAGAAGAAGAGGGAGACGTAAGTAACAGTTACATCAATATTAATGGTTTCTTGTGTGATGAGAATGGCTTGATTGTTGGGTACGAAGATATGCCGGTTGCCGATGGAGTTTTGGCATTTCCAAATAACAATAAATGTACTGGAATTGCGAAATCTGTGGCCGAAGGATTGGAAGCAGAGACAATGGAAATCTATATTCCGGGGAATATTACTTACATAGAGCCAGGTGCATTTGATAATCTAACGTCACTATTCTACATAGAAGTAGCAGAAGGAAATCCAAATTATTATAGTTCTTGCGGAATCTTATATTTGAAAACAGGAGAAGTATTCTGTTATCCGGCAGGAAGATAGAGATTAGGGATGTTATTTGAGAAGAACTCAGAAAGCATCCCTAAAACTATGTAAAATTATACTATAATTTTCAGAATGTAGGTGCTATAATAAGTTGGATTAATTGATAGAGGTGCAAAAATGAATATTCAACAGGTTGTAGACAATAAGAAAAAATACATGGATATGTTGCTGATGGCTGACCCGGAAGAACAGATGATCGAGAAGTATCTGGATGAGGGCGAGATGTTTATATTGAAGGAGCATGGGGAGGTCAAGACAGTCTGTGTGGTAATGCTGTTGAAAAATCGTAAATGTGAATTGAAGAACATAGCGACCAGAGAAGAAGACCAGGGAAAAGGCTATGGGAAAAATATGATACTTTTTCTGTGTGAGCATTATAGTGCGCAGTGCGACACTATGTATGTAGGAACAGGTAATTGTCAGAAGACGTTAGATTTTTATAAAAAATGTGGATTTGTTAATTCCCATATTATTGTTGATTTTTTTGTAAAGAATTATAAAAAACCGATTTATGAAGATGGTATTATGCTCACAGATATGATTTATTTGAAGAAGCAGCTTGAGTCGGAAGTAAATGTTAAGAAAGTTGTCGATCTTGCTCTGGAAGCTGGAAGAATTCTTTTGAAAAATGGAGCGGAGATATTTCGTGTGGAAGAGACAATTACCAGAATCTGTAATCGTTTTCATGTTGATCAAGTTGATATTTTTACCTTGAGCCATGCAATCTTTGTCACTGCGGAAAATGATATGGAAGAGGCATATACAAAGGTAAAGCAGGTACCTTTGTCTGCTTCGCATCTTGGAATTGTGGCAGAAGTTAATGATTTGTCTCGAGAGATTACTGCTGGGAATGTAGGAATAGATGAAGCATCTGAACGTTTGAAAGTGATTGATAAAATGCCTGCTAAGAAGTGGTATTTTCAAGTGCTTGCGGCTGGTATTGGCAGTGGATTTTTTGGATATTTATTAGGAGCTACGCTGCGAGAGAGTGTGATTGCGTTCTGCATTGGATGTCTGTTGTATTTATGGGTATTGGTTGGAAAGAAACATAATATGTCTAAGATGATCGTGAATATTGTGGGAGGAGCGATTATTACTTTGATGGCAATCATTGCGATTCATCTTCCTTTTCTAGGGGGAGTCAGATTGGAAGGAATGATTATCGGTTCAATCATGCCGTTGGTTCCGGGACTGGCATTTGTGAATGCAATACGAGACATAGCGGACAGTGATTTTCTGTCCGGGACAGTGCGTATGATTGATGCGTTGCTAACGTTTGTTTATATAGCAGTAGGTGTAGGATTGACGCTCAGTATTTACAATAACATGGGAGGAGGACTTATGATATAATGGGGATTCTGATTAATATATTGTGTGCTTTTATGGGGACTATTGGATATGCTATATTGTTTAATGTTCCCAAGCGTTTTTATCTATGCTGCGGAATGACGGGAGCTGCCGGGTGGCTTATGTATCTGATTGCTCATGAATATTCTTCTCCGGCAGTAGCTTCATTTTTTGGAACACTGGTGGTAGTCTTGATTTCGAGAATGCTGACAGTTAAGATGAAATGTCCAATTACGATATTTCTTGTATCAGGAATTTTTCCAATGGTACCGGGAGCAGGAGTATATTTTACAGCTTATTATTTGGTGACTAATCAGTTGGGACTGGCAGTACAGAAAGGGATGGAATCTTTGAAAATTGCATTTGCCATGGTACTGGGAATTGTCTTGATTGTATCTATACCACGAGAAGTATTTCAGGCGAATTATTGGAGAGAAAGAAAATTCAGACGGCTTAGAAAAGGTTGATGGAAGTTAAAGGGTTGTGCTACAATAAGTATGTATTCCAGGTTATGTAATAAGAGGGAGGGATGCTACATGTTGGAAAGAACTTTACTGAAGATATTGCAAGAAAGCAAGTATACTACTGTTTTAAGTGGTTTTGGTATGTTGATCGAGAGTGATTATCCGGCAATTCGAGACGGAGATGAGTCTTATGATATTGAGTTAAAATACGGATATTCTTGTGAAGAATTGTTTTCGAGCGCATTTTACTCCACCCGAAAAGATCAATTTTTTGAGTTTTATCGAAATGAGTTGTTAAGTCATTTAGATAAACCGCCAGGAAAAGGGTTTTATGAGATGGCGGAATTGGAAAAAGCAGGTTTGTTTCAGTCAATTATTACCAGGCGTATTTTTGGCCTTCCTGGAAGAGCTGGTTGTAAGAATGTAATTAATCTGCATGGTAGTGTATATGATAATTATTGTCCGCATTGTGGACGCAAGTATTCTATGGAATATGTCAGAGATTCTGCCAGAGTTCCGTTGTGTGAGCATTGTAATACGCCAATTCGTCCTAAGGTATGTTTGTTTGGTGAGATGGTAGACAATGTAGTTATTACAAAAGCGGCAGAAGAGATTCAGAAAGCAGATGTATTGCTGGTGCTTGGAACGAATCTCAATTCATATCTCTGTAGTCAGCTGATAGATTATTACGATGGAAGTAAGCTGATTTTAGTAAATGAAGAGCCTCATTTTTCTGATAAATATGCAGATATTGTAATTCATGCAAGAGTAGATGATACATTAGAAAAAATACGAAAGGAATTAGGAAGATAACCATGAGTAAAGTAAGAACAAGATTTGCACCAAGTCCTACAGGGAGAATGCATGTAGGAAATTTAAGAACAGCGCTATACGCTTATTTGATTGCAAAGCATGAAGGTGGAGATTTCATGCTGAGGATTGAAGATACGGATCAGGAGCGTTTTGTAGACGGTGCGTTGGAGATCATTTATCATACATTAGCGGAGACAGGCTTGATTCATGATGAGGGCCCGGATAAAGATGGAGGAGTAGGTCCATATGTGCAGAGTGAACGTAATGCATCAGGTCTTTATCTGAAATATGCCAAGCAGTTGATCGAACAGGGAGATGCATATTATTGCTTTTGTGACAAAGAGAGACTGGATTCATTAAAGAGCAGTGTTTCTGCTGATGGTGGAACAGAAATTGTTGTATATGATAAGCATTGTCTGGGATTAAGCAAGGAGGAAGTAGAAGCGAATCTGGCAGCCGGTAAGCCGTACGTTATTCGGTTTAATATGCCGACGGAGGGGACAACAACTTTCCATGATGATATTTATGGTGACATTACAGTTCCAAATGAGGAATTAGAAGATTTGATCTTGATCAAATCAGACGGCTATCCGACATATAATTTTGCTAATGTTATTGATGATCATTTGATGGGAATTACGCATGTTGTACGTGGGAATGAATATTTGTCATCTGCGCCGAAATATAACAAGATTTATGAGGCGTTTGGATGGGAGATTCCAACATATGTACATTGTCCATTAATTACTGATGAGAATCATAAAAAACTGAGCAAGCGTTGTGGACATTCTTCATATGAGGATTTGATCAATCAGGGATTTGTTACAGAAGCAGTTGTGAATTATGTTGCATTGTTGGGATGGTGTCCATCTGGCAATCAGGAGATATTCTCGTTGGAAGAATTGGTGAAGGAATTCGATTATCATCATATGAGTAAGTCGCCGGCGGTGTTTGATATCGTGAAATTAAAATGGATGAATGGTGAATATTTAAAATCCATGGATTTTGATAAATTTTATCATATGGCAGAACCATATATCAGAGAAGTTGTGACAAAAGATTATGATCTGAAGAAAATAGCAGCTCTGGTAAAGACTAGAATCGAAATTTTCCCAGATATTAAAGAACAGATTGACTTCTTTGAAGAGTTGCCGGATTATGACACTACTATGTATTGCCATAAAAAGATGAAAACCAATGAAGAAAATTCACTTGAGGTCCTTCAGGAGATTCTTCCGATTCTTGAAGAGCAGGAGGACTTTAGCAATGATGCTCTCTTTGCCACATTAAAAGGTTATGTGGATGAAAAAGGTGTGAAGACAGGTTTTGTGATGTGGCCAGTCAGAACGGCAGTATCTGGAAAGCAGAGTACTCCTGGCGGAGCAACAGAGATTATGGAAATCCTTGGAAAAGAAGAATCTCTTAAGAGAATCAGGAAAGGAATTGAGTTATTAAGCAAATAAGGTGAATCTATGAGTTTAAATCAGGCTCAGGCTGAGGCGGTCGCCCATAAGAATGGACCATGTATGGTTCTTGCCGGTCCCGGTTCCGGGAAAACTCTTACCATAGCGAAAAGAATAGAATATCTGATTACAAAGTATAAGGTAAGACCAGAAGAAATTCTGGTCATTACCTTTACAAAGTATGCTGCAAATGAGATGAAGAACCGTTTCCGACAAATTATAGGAACATCAGGGGTACCGGTGACTTTTGGTACATTTCATGGGATTTATTACGGAATTTTGAAGTGGGCCTATGGACTGAATCAGGCTAATTTATTGTTGGAGGAAGAAAAGATTCAGCTCATTAAGCAAATTGCGGTATCTATGGATTGGGGAGAAATATCAGATGCGGAAGAGGAGAAAGATATTCTTGAAGAATTGGCAATAGAAATAGGAAATGTGAAAAATAATTGTTATGATATTCAATTCTATGAATCTTCTCGTTATGGGACGAACAGATTTCGGGAACTGTATCAGTCATATGAGAAAGAAAAAAGAAAATTAAGAAAAATTGATTTTGAAGATATGCTGGTGATGTGTCGGGATCTTTTTCGAAGTCGGCCAGATATCTTAGAGAAATGGCAGAAAAAATTCCGTTATATTCTTGTGGATGAATTTCAAGATGTAAATCAGGCGCAGTACGATGTTGTCAGGATGCTTGCTGAACCGGAAAATAATTTGTTTGTGGTAGGCGACGATGACCAGTCTATCTATGGATTCAGAGGTGCAAAACCTGGTATCATGATGGAATTCCGAAAAAATTATCCAGAATCGAAACAAATCCTTTTAAATATTAATTATCGTTCAACCGCGCATATCGTAAGAGGTGCATTGCGCGTTATTGCACATAATCAGGAACGTTATGAGAAAGAAATCATTTCCAAGAAAAAACCGGGAGAGACTATACATGTTCAGGAGGTAAAAGATCCGGTTGAAGAGAGTAAATATGTGTTGGAGAAGATAAAAGAGTATGTTGCCCAGGGGATTCCTTATCATCAGATTGCTGTGTTGTATCGGACGAATTTAGATGCAAGGGCGCTTTCTGAAACACTGATGGAGTATCAGATACCTTTTACGATGAAAGAATATCTGAATAATATTTATGATCATTTTGTAGGGATCGATATCAGTAGTTATTTCCATTTGTCACAAGGAGATTATGACCGAAAATATTTTCTTCAGGTTGCCAACCGTCCAAAACGTTATATTGGTCGTGACAGCTTAAGTGGGGATAAAATTAGTTATGAATCATTACGAAATTTCTATTGTGATAAGGATTGGATGATGGATCGAATTGACCAGTTGGAATGGGATATGAAGATGATTCAGAATAAGACGCCATTTGCTGCGATTCAATATATTCGAAAAAGTATAGGATATGATGAATTCTTAAAAGAATACGCCGCATATAGAAAGATATCCTTAGAGGAAATCATGAATGTTCTGGATGAGATACAACAGAATTCCAGAGAGTTTCAGACTATCAGAGAATGGTTTGTTCATGTAGATAATTATCGGGAGATGTTGGAAAAGCAGAGAGAAAAAAAAGAGAGTAAAGAGGGTGTTGCTCTCATGACAATCCATGGGGCCAAAGGGCTGGAGTATGACTCTGTTTTTATTATTGAAAGTAATGAAGGAAGTATACCATATAAGAAAGCAAAGACTCCTGATGATATAGAAGAAGAACGAAGATTATTTTATGTAGCTATGACACGTGCCAAAAGAAAGCTGATTATTAGTTATGTAAAAGAAAAAAACGGAAAGGATATCAATCCTTCCCGTTTTGTCGAGGAACTACTCCTCGTCGTCTAACTCTTCAAATTCCTGTGTATCCATCCATTCGTCAAAAGCGTCAGCAGCAATTTCATATTCGTCATCATCTTCGATATTCTCAAGCTCTGGTTCGCCGCTTTCGTTTTCAATATAACGGTAAAGATATACATCGCCGTCTTCTGTCTCGCCATTTTCATTAAGAGGAAGAAGAGCGATGTATTCTTTGCCGCTCGCTTCAAATAATGTTAGAATGGCACATTCAACGACTTCATCGTTGTCGAGAGTAAGCTCAACTGTCATGTATTCATCCATAGCATAATCTCCTTTATTTATAGATACTTTAACTGTACCAAAGGAGCATGCAAAATGCAAGGATGTTTTGGAGGAAATACAAGAAAATGAAAACAGTAGCCAAACAAGTAAAAATGTTGTAAAATGTATATTAAATATGCGAACATATGCATAAGGAGGAAAACTATTATGATGAGAAAGAGAATGTTAAGAGTATTATCAGTGATGCTCATATGCATTTTCGCATTGTCCGCCTGCAAGAAGAATGTAGGTACTCCGGAGGACAATGCTGTTACGGAAGAGACACAGGATAGTGAAGAGACAGAAGAAGATACATATGTATTTGGCTTTACGGCAATCGATATGGAAAATCCATATTTTATAACGCTGGAGGCAGCAATGAGAGAAGCTATTGAAGATGAAGGATATCAGATGATCACGAAAGACCCGGGATCGGATCCAGAACTTCAGGCAACCCAGATTGAAGAGATGATAGAGGAAGGCATTGATGCTATTTTCCTTTGCCCGGTGGATTGGGAAGCGATTACTCCATCTTTGGAAAAGCTGAAAGATGCAGATGTCAAAATCATTAATGTTGACACACAAGTAAAAGAGATGGATTATGTAGACGCATATGTTGGGTCGGATAATGAAAAAGCGGGATATATTTGTGGGGAAGATCTGATCGAAAGATGCCCGGATGGAGGAAAAGTTGCTATTTTAGAATGTCCGACACAGAATTCAATTAATGATAGAATTACAGGATTTGAAGAAGCAATCGCAAAAGCCGAGAAGGGATTTGAAGTTGTTGCCAGAGCCGATACGAATGGAGAATTTGAAAAGGCCTTGGATGCTGCGGAAAAGATTGTAGATGAATATCCTGATGTAATGGCTATTATGTGTGGAAATGATCAATTGGCAGTTGCAGCGAAGACGGCTGTGAATCTGGCGGGACTTGACAAGGTAATCATCTATGGTGTAGATGGTTCTCCTGACATAAAGAAGGAGCTGAAGAAATCAGAAAGTCAGATAGCAGGAACAGCAGCACAATCTCCTATTAATATGGGAAAAACAGCAGCTCAGGTTGGAAT
Organism: Bariatricus sp. SGI.019; assembly: GCF_050315235.1. NCBI lineage: Bacteria > Bacillati > Bacillota > Clostridia > Lachnospirales > Lachnospiraceae > Bariatricus > Bariatricus sp. SGI.019. The sequence goes on from NZ_JBNPOQ010000009.1 coordinate 62,267, forward strand.
TGACATATTAGAAGGAAATGAATACGAAGAAGAGACCTATGAAGATGTATTTATGATTGATAAAGATAACGTTGATATGTATGGCGTAGATGGGTGGCAGTAAAAATATAGACGACAGGAAGGATAAAGCATGAAAGAGATACAGGGAAGACCTTTACCACTAGGAGTTACGAGGATAGGAAATACCATGAATTTTTCGGTGGCAGTACCACAGGAGAAGGAGTGTCAGTTATTGTTATACCATGCAGGAGAAAAGAAACCCTGTATGTCTTTTGGAATGAAGAAATCGATTGGGGAAGTAAGATATATTGCGCTGGAAGATATTGACCCATCTGAATATGAATATAACTATGAGATGGATGGGGAGATTGTTGTTGATCCATATGTAAAAGCGTTGGCAGGACGCGAAAAATGGGGGCAGGCAAGAGATGTTCAGATGCATGAAGTGCGAGGAAAGCTGGATATCAAAGAATATGACTGGGAAGGTGATGCGCCTTTGCAGCTTCCGTATCATAGTATTATTGCATATAGCCTGCATGTAAGAGGATTTACAAAACATTCTTCTTCTAAGGTAAAGGCCAAAGGGACATTTCGGGGAGTGATTGAAAAAATACCTTATCTGAAAGAACTTGGAATCAACCAGATTCAGTGTATGCCGGTATATGATTTTGAAGAAAATCTTCAATATTGTAATTACTGGGGATATGGGGATGCTTATTGTTTTGCACCAAAGGGTGCTTATGCCTATTCAAAAGATGCTGTAAATGAATTAAAAGATATGGTCAAATCCTGCCATAGAGAAGGAATAGAAGTTGTGTTGGAAATGCCGTTTTCTGGTAATGTTCCAAAACAGATGATGGAAGAATGTCTAAGATATTATATGATGGAATATCATGTAGATGGATTCATACTAAATCCATCTTCGGCACCCATGGAGGGTATCTGTGCGGATCCGATTTTGAAGAAAACAAAGATTATGGTACATCAGACCGGATTTCAGACGGTGATGCGACGATTCTTGAAAAGTGATGAAGGAATGATTCCTGAAGTTATGTATTGGCTGCGGCATAATTCTCTGGGAGACAGAACTTATAATTATTTTACGAATCAGAACGGATTTACTTTGTATGATCTGGTATCCTATGATGGAAAACATAATGAAGCGAATGGAGAAAATAATCAGGACGGTCCGGAATACAATTACAGTTGGAATTGTGGTGTGGAAGGTGTGACTCGTAAAAAGGCTGTTCTGGAATTACGTCAGCAACAAATAAAAAATGCATTTTTCTTGTTACTCTTTGCACAAGGAACACCTTGTATTCTGGCGGGCGACGAATTTGAAAATACACAAAAAGGCAATAATAATGTGTATTGTCAGGATAATCCAGTGGGATGGTTAGATTGGAGTAAACTAGAAAAGAAAAAAGAATTGCATGATTTTGTAAAGAAATTGATCGAAATACGAAAAGCATATCCGGTGTTCTGGCCGGAAGAAGAAATGCGGGGAATTGATCAAGTCAGTTGTGGAGTCCCTGATGTGTCTTATCATGGTGAGAGCGCGTGGAGAGTTCCATCGGAGGTTTCCAGCAGGCAATTAGGAGTTTATTATAGTGGCGCTGCTGTCGGAGGAGACGACTGCTTTGTGGCATACAATATGCATTGGCAGGAGCATCCATTTGCTTTACCGGCATTGTCGTCAGGAAAGAAATGGTATAAAATAGCTTCAACCAGTGAAGGAGTTTTAGAAGAACCAGAACTTTTGGATAATCAGAGACTGGTCGAAGTAGCAGAAAGGACTATTATGCTGGTTATAGGCAGGAAATAGCATGAGATTGGTACAGAAAATTAGACTCACATCTTATCAATTAAAATGGATTGCAATTATTACAATGGTCATAGACCATACGGGTGCAGTCCTTTTTCCAGAATGTATGTTGATGAGGGAGATAGGAAGAGTGTCCTTTCCAATATTTTGCTTTTTGTTAGTGGAAGGGTTTTTTCATACGCATGACTTATATCAATATATGATAAGGCTTGGAACTTTTGCTGTAATCTCGGAGATTCCCTATGACCTTGCTTTTCGTGAAACAATATTGGAATTCACTCATCAGAATGTTTTTTTTACTTTACTTTTAGGCGTGCTTATGATGTATGTGTTGCAAATGGCAGGTGAATGGCCGACGAAAGTGGTTGAAGTATTATTGGTGATGTGGGCGGCTGTATGTTTGAAGACAGATTATAGTTTTAAGGGAATTCTTTTGATTTTGGTTTTTTATTTGTTTCGTCAGAATAAAAGATTGAAACTGGCAGGGGGAATTTTGTGGAACTTTCTCTGGAAAGGGAACTTGCAGAGATATGGAGCTATTGCGATGTTTCCTATTGCATTATATAATGGAGAACGAGGAAAAGGAATAAAATACTTTTTTTACATTTTCTATCCAATGCACTTGTTCCTGTTATTTTTGATGAAAAGATTGATTGGATGATGAAAGAAAGAGAAGTAAAGAGATATGAAAGCTTTGCAACATTTGAAGACGATTAATCACCATAAATGGCTGGTTATGAAAGGTTGTTTTAAAGTAGGACTCTATAAACAAGGATTACTCCATGATCTGTCCAAATATACGCCAACAGAATTTTTGGTAGGATGTTGGTATTATCAAGGAAATCGAAGCCCTAATAATGCAGAACGGGAAGCAACCGGATATTCGCAGGCATGGCTTCATCACAAGGGCAGAAATAAACATCATTACGAATATTGGATTGATTATAGCGTGAATCCAGAAGAAGGTATTGTTGGGCTTAAGATGCCTGTGAAGTATGTAGTAGAAATGTTTGTAGACAGGATTGCAGCGTCTAAGACTTATCAAGGCGAGAATTATATGGATTCGCATCCGTTGGAGTATTATGAGAAAGGTGCTGCGAGACTAGGTAAGATGATCCATCCTGAGACAGCAAGATTGTTACATTCATTATTGAGGATGTTGGCAGATGAAGGAGAAGAAAAAACATTCTATTACATAAGACATCATGTGTTAAAGAAAAAAAGTTAAATTAGTTGTTGACTTTTGTAGTATAGTGTAGTATTATAATCTTCGGGCAGTTGATAAAGACGCCACTTGCGGAAGTGTCGGAACTGGCAGACGAGCAAGACTAAGGATCTTGTGACTATTGCAGTCGTGTGGGTTCAAGTCCCATCTTCCGCATCCTAATACAAAAAGGTTCAACCCTATGGGTTGGACCTTTTTGTATTAGGAGCCGAAGCGTCCCTTGAACCCGAGGTTCAAGATCTACGCTTCGCTCCGGTCGGCGCAGAGCAGACATCCCCCGGATGTCTTGCGCCTCATCTTCCGCTTGCGATAGAAATAGTAGGGAATCAGCAAAAGTGCTGTGGATGCCCAGGCGAGAGGATAACTGATCAGAATGGTGGATATACTATGATGGATTGGTGTCATGATTAAAATCCAAGGCAATCTTACGCCGCAGACACCGCCAATTGTTATCAGAGATGGAATCAGTACATCTCCCATACCGCGAAGGGCACCGGATATTATCTCTACAAATATATAGATGCTGTAGCTTGGAACAATATAGAGCAACATATATACTCCAATCTCAATGACATTCTCATCTGTGGTAAAGAGATGGAATAATGGGCGGGCGAATATCATCAGACATGCCAGGATTGTTCCGCAGATGGCCAGGGACATTCCAAGGCTTATGCGTACACTTTTGTATACACGGTTCATTTTCCCTGCACCATAATTCTGTCCGGAGAAGGTGGTAACGGAAGTGCCCAGTGCTCCGCTGATTGCCCAGAAAATGAGATCCATTTTTCCGAAAGCCGCCCATGCAGCAGTGGTATCGGTGCCGAAACCATTGATGGCAGATTGAATGATCATGTTTGTAAGTCCATAAGTGCAAGCCTGAAGTCCTCCCGGAAGTCCAATGCGAAGTTCTGATTTTAGGATTGATAGAGTGGGACGGATGGAACGAAGTTCTAATTTCAGCATATTGTAAGAAGTCATGAGTGATCTCGTTACCAGAATTGCACTTGTCCCCTGAGACAAGATAGTGGCAATAGCGGCACCAGCAATCCCCATTTTCAATACAACCACAAAAAGAAGATCCATTGTTATATTCAGGACGCAGCAGATGATCAGATAATATAAAGGCCGTCTGGAATCACCAATAGCCCGCATAATACTAGATCCCATGTTGTATATTAGTGTAGCAATAATTCCAAGAAAATAAATTCTTAGATATAAAACAGAATCGTCCATTGTATCTGATGGGGTGTTCATAATTTCTAAGAGCCATGGAGTAGAAAACCATCCGACAATAGAGATTATGATACTTACAATAATTGCAAAGGCGTATGAAGTATGTAAGCCTTTGTGAAGATTCCTGGAATCACATGCACCATAGAATTGTGAGATGATTACGGTTGCACCAGTAGATAGAGCAGTAAAAAATGCAACCACCTGATAAGAGATGACCGAAGCTGATCCTCCGACACTAGCCAAAGCTTCTTTTCCTACAAATCTACCCACAATGATGGCGTCCACAGTATTATATAATTGTTGAAACAACGTTCCAACTGCAATAGGAACGAAAAAGATTAATAGTTGTTTCCAGATAATCCCTTCTGTTATCTGATTTTTCCCCAAATTTGTTTTTGACATGATATAAACACTCCTTTATAGGAAAATTATAGCATTATAAAAGAAAAACAACATCCATATTTTGCGAAAAACCAATATATATTTGGCAAATAGTGTATAATAATAAAAGAATTAGAAATCTTAGAAATATTGGCATTCTTGGTTGTGCAAGGAGGAGAAAATATGTTGGAAAAAATAGATTTGACGAAGAGTCTTAGTAAGACGGAATATAAAGAAAAGATGTTGGGATATGAATCGAAACTTGGGAAATTACAGCGGGAATGCAAAGAGTTAGGGATTCCCGTTATGATTGCCTTTGAAGGGTATGGAGCATCTGGAAAAGGAGTGCAGATAGCGCAATTGATTCAGGCACTTGATCCAAGAGGATTTGAAGTATATGCTGTGAAGAATGAGACAGAAGAAGAACGTATGCATCCTTTTTTATGGAGGTTCTGGACAAAGATGCCAGCGAAGGGCAGAATTGCAATCTATGACAGTAGCTGGTATCGAAAGGTTTTGGTGGATCGCTTTGATAAAAAAATGAAGAAAGAAGAAATTGAGGATGCATATCATTCGATTTGTTCATTCGAAGAACAATTAACTGCAGATGGAATGGTAATTATTAAAATTTTTCTGGCAATTGGGAAAAAGGAGCAGAAAAAAAGATTCGACAAATTGTTGAGTTCAGAAGAGACTTCATGGCGTGTGAGCAAAGGAGATTTAAAGAGAAATAAAGAATTTGAAAAATATCAGAAAATGAATGAGGAGATGCTAATGCGCACAGATACAGAATATGCGCCATGGCACATTGTTGAAGCAACTGATCGGAAGTTTGCAACAGCAAAGATTTATGCAATTGTAATCCAGACTTTGGAAGAAAGAATCAAAGAACAGAAAGTGAAAAAGGAAACAGAAGAAAGGGGACAAAAAGAGGAATTCCGGGTTAATGAATCGGAAAAAGATAAAAAATTAAAGGAATCAATTCTAGCAAAAGCAGATTTAAGCCTTTCTTATACAAAAGAGGAGTATAAAAAGCGCCTGGAAAAACTACAGAAGAAGATAGAAAAGCTTCACAGTGAGTTATATCGCAGAAGAATTCCGGTAGTACTTGCATTTGAAGGCTGGGATGCTGGAGGAAAGGGAGGGGCAATCAAGCGCCTGACAGAAAAAATGGATCCAAGAGGATATGTGGTTCATCCAACCGCATCTCCAAATGATATAGAAAAAGCACATCATTATCTATGGCGTTTTTGGACGGATATGCCAAAGGCAGGACATATAACGATATTTGACCGGACCTGGTATGGAAGAGTTATGGTGGAGCGAATTGAAGGTTTCTGCACAAAACAGGAATGGCAGAGGGCTTATAAAGAAATAAATGATATGGAATTGGATCTTACGAATTCAGGTGCAATTGTCTTAAAATTCTGGATGCAGATTGATAAGGATGAACAAGAGAGAAGGTTTAAAGCAAGACAGGCGAATCCAGAAAAGCAATGGAAAATAACGGATGAAGATTGGCGTAACAGAGAAAAATGGAGTCAGTATGAAGAAGCTGTAAATGAAATGTTGATTCGTACTTCCACACCCAATGCACCTTGGATTGTAGTAGAAGGAAATTGTAAATATTATGCAAGAATTAAAGTATTAGAAACTGTGGTGAATGCAATTGAAACTCGATTAAAGGAAAAAAAGAGATAAAGAGGTGGCAGATACATGACGATCAGGGAACAGTTAGAACTTCGGGAAATAGAATATTTGAGCCCATATGCGGCCTTAAGTAAGGATTCTGTGGGAAGAGACAGACCGGAACAAGAATGTGATATTCGTCCGGTATTTCAACGAGATCGTGATCGGATTCTGCATTGCAAATCGTTTCGTCGATTAAAACAAAAGACACAAGTATTTCTTCTTCCCAAAGGAGATCATTATCGAACCAGACTTACTCATACGCTGGAGGTTTCGCAGAATGCAAGAACGATTGCAAAAGCACTTCGTCTGAACGAAGATCTGGTAGAAGCAATTGCGCTTGGACATGATCTGGGCCATACACCATTTGGTCATGCCGGAGAACGCGCATTGAATCAGGTCTGCTCTTTGGGGTTTCAACATCAGGAGCAGAGCGTTCGGGTTGTAGAAATACTTGAAAAAGAGGGACAGGGACTGAACCTGACCTGGGAAGTGAGGGATGGAATCCGCAATCACAAAACCAGTGGAACACCGCATACACTAGAGGGACAGATTGTACGGTTGTCTGATAAGATTGCGTATATTAATCATGACATTGATGATGCGATACGGGGAAATATTTTAAGAGAAGAAGATATTCCGGAAAAATATCGTAAAATTCTGGGTGCAACTACAAAAAAACGATTGAATACAATGATTCATGATGTGATTACCAATAGTATGGATCAGCCAAGGATCTGTATGTCTGAAGAGATTCAGGAAGCGTCAAATGGGCTACGTAAATTCATGTTTGAGCATGTATATTTGAATTCAAAGGCCAAAGGAGAAGAAGAGAAGGCGATTCGTATGGTGGAGGATCTGTATGAATATTACATTCACCATTTGGAACTTTTGCCACTGCAGTTTTTGGATATGCTTGAAAAAGGCGAGGCGGGAGAGGAACAGGTAGTCTGTGATTATATAGCAGGAATGACTGATACATATGCAGTAAAAAAATTTGAAGAATATTTTGTACCGGAATCTTGGAAATTTTAAAGGAAATCGGATGCTTTTGTCGAATATTATATATGAGGGCTTAAATTATGTATTATTCCGATGAACTAATTGAAGAAGTAAGATCAAAAAATGATATTGTAGATGTAATTTCCAGTTATGTGAAGCTACAGAAAAAAGGTAGTTCATACTTTGGGCTTTGTCCTTTTCACAATGAAAAATCACCGTCTTTTTCGGTAAGCAGACAGAAGCAGATGTATTATTGCTTTGGATGTGGCGCCGGAGGGAACGTATTTACATTTCTAATGGAGTATGAAAATTATTCTTTTGTAGAAGCATTGAAATATCTGGCAGACCGGGCAGGAGTAGAACTGCCTGAGCAGGAATATTCCAAAGAGGCAAGAGAACGTGCTGACACAAAGGCGATTTTGCTGGAGATCAATAAAGCGGCAGCGCAGTATTATTATGTTCAGCTGAAGAATAGTCAGGGGGCGCAGGCACTCGATTATCTGAAGAAAAGAAAGTTAAGTGATGATACTATTAAGGCTTTTGGACTGGGATATTCCAACAAATATAGCGATGATCTCTATCGATATTTAAGATCAAAGGGCTATCAGACAGAGATGATTGCGAAAGCAGGATTGATCAGTGTTGACGAAAGGCAGGGCGTTTATGATAAGTTCTGGAATCGGGTAATGTTTCCGATTATGGATGTCAACAATCGAGTTATTGGATTTGGCGGCAGAGTCATGGGAGACGCGAAGCCGAAGTATCTGAATTCGCCGGAGACTATGATTTTTGATAAGAGCCGGAATCTATATGGCTTGAATCGGGCCAGAAGTTCCAAAAAGCCATATTTTCTGCTCTGTGAAGGATATATGGATGTGATTTCTCTTCATCAGGCTGGCTTTTCGAATGCAGTGGCGTCGCTTGGAACTGCATTGACTCCGGGACATGCATCATTGATTAAGCGGTATGTGCAGGAGGTATACCTTACTTATGACAGTGATGAAGCTGGAACAAAGGCTGCGCTTCGTGCAGTGCCAATTCTAAGGGATGTAGGAATCACAGCCAGAATTATTCGGATGGAGCCATATAAAGATCCAGATGAATTTATTAAAAATCTCGGAGCAGAGGCTTTTGAAGAACGGATTCAAAAGGCAAGAAATGGATTCATGTTCAGCCTGGAAGTTCTGGAAAAAAATTATGATATGAATTCTCCAGAGGGAAAGACAGATTTTATGAAGGAAGCAGCTAAAAAGCTGACGGAATTTGATGAAGAGATCGAGCGGAACAATTACATAGAAGCGGTAGCAAAAGCTTATCATGTAGGTTTTGAAGATTTGCGGAAACTGGTCGGAAAGATGGCAATTCAGACAGGACTTGCCAAACCGGTGGAGCGGCCGAAGTCTTCACAGAATCGTGAAAAAGGTAAGGAAAATGGAATTGTCAAGTCACAGAAGATTCTTCTGACGTGGTTGATTGAGGACGAATCCATATTTCAGCAGATTAAAAAGTATATAACTCCGGAAGATTTTACCGGAGATATATATAGAACGGTGGCAGAACTCCTTTATCAGCAATATGAAGATCAGGATGTAAATCCGGCAAAGATTATGAATCATTTTACGGATGAAGAAGAACACCGGGAGGTTGCAAGTCTATTCCATACGAAGATTAAGGAATTGACAACCGTAAAAGAGCAGGAAAAAGCGTTGCAGGAAACCGTTGTTCGGGTGAAGAACCATAGTATTGAGGAAGCAACAAAAAAGCTTGACCCTACGGATATCAAGGGATTACAACGGTTGATGGATGCGAAAAGGGAACTGCAGGACCTCCAAAAACTGCATATTTCTATTAATTAAGGATAAAATATAAACAAGCAATGAGAGGATGGGCACTACATGGAAGAAAATATAGCAAAATTTGAAGAGAAACTCAAAGAGCTGGTAGCGCTGGGAAAAAAGAAGAAGAGTATTCTGGAAGTGCAGGAAATTAATGATTTCTTCTCGGATATGGATCTTGAATCCGAACAGATGGAGAAGATATTTGAATATCTGGAAGCAAATAATATTGATGTTTTGCGTATCAGTGGCGATGATGACGATGATATTGATGATGTGGATCTTCTGATTTCGGAAGAGGATGATGTGGATGTCGAGAAGATTGATCTGTCTGTTCCGGACGGAATCAGTATTGAAGACCCAGTACGTATGTATTTGAAAGAGATTGGAAAGGTGCCGCTTCTGACTGCGGAAGAAGAGGTAGAGCTGGCAAGAAGAATGGCAGATGGAGATGAAGATGCCAAAAAGCGCCTTGCAGAGGCGAATCTTAGATTGGTCGTAAGTATTGCCAAGCGATACGTTGGACGTGGAATGTTATTCCTTGATTTGATTCAGGAAGGAAATCTTGGACTGATCAAGGCTGTCGAAAAGTTTGATTATCAGAAGGGATTTAAGTTCAGTACTTATGCGACCTGGTGGATTCGTCAGGCAATTACCAGAGCAATTGCCGATCAGGCAAGAACGATTCGTATTCCTGTTCACATGGTAGAGACTATTAACAAATTAATCCGTGTGTCCAGACAGTTGCTGCAGGAATTAGGACGTGAACCTACGCCGGAAGAGATAGCAGCTGAGTTGGACATGCCTGTAGAAAGAGTTCGTGAGATTCTGAAGATTTCGCAGGAGCCAGTTTCTCTTGAAACTCCGATTGGAGAGGAAGAAGACAGTCATCTGGGAGATTTTATCCAGGATGACAATGTGCCAGTACCTGCGGAGGCGGCAGCACAGACTCTGTTAAAAGAACAGTTGGATGAAGTACTATCTACGCTGACAGAAAGAGAGCAAAAGGTATTGAGATTACGGTTTGGGATGAATGATGGACGTGCACGTACATTGGAGGAAGTAGGAAAAGAATTTGATGTTACTCGTGAACGTATTCGTCAGATTGAGGCAAAAGCACTTCGCAAATTGCGTCATCCAAGCCGCAGCAGAAAATTAAGAGATTATTTGGATTAAGAAAGAGGCGCCTATGGAACTATCAAAAAGACTTTATGCAGTTGCAAGTCTTGTGACAGAGGGCGCCTCTGTTGCAGATATTGGAACTGATCATGGTTATATTCCTATTTATTTGACTGAGCAAAAGATTGCATCAAAAGTGATAGCATTGGATATTAACAAAGGTCCATTGGAACGGGCAAGGATGCATATTATTGGGCATGGATTGAAAGATCAGATCGAGACAAGATTATCAGATGGACTTAAAGCGGTAGATCCAGGTGAAGTTGATACTATGATAGCGGCTGGCATGGGTGGAGGACTTGTGATTAAGATCCTGGAAGAAGGAAAAGATGTTGTTGATCAACTATATACTTGTATTCTTCAGCCACAGTCTGAGATACAGAGGGTTCGAGAATATCTGGCCACGAACCATCTTAAGATTATTGCGGAAGATATGGTGGAGGAAGATGGAAAGTTCTACCCTATGATGAAGGTGGTTCATGGGGAAGTTCAGCCTTACACTAGGTGTGAATGTCTTTATGGAAGATGCTTGCTGCAGCAGAGACATCCTGTCTTGGAAAAATACCTTCACAGGGAGATGGCAATTAGAGAAAGTATATTTCGTCAGTTGGAAAAAAGAAAAAACAGTGAGAGTGCAGCCGCTCGAATGGAAGAGATGCGAAAAGAAATTATCCTGATTGATCAGGCGCTGGGATATTTTCGCGAAAAGAAGTGATTATTCAAGGAGGGGCAGATACAACGATGATTTGCAAAGAGATTATAAAAATCATTGAAAATGCTTATTCCAGAGCATATGCACTGGAATGGGACAATGTGGGACTTTTGGCTGGCAGAGATGACAAGGAAGTACAGCGTATCTATGTGGCGCTGGATGCAACAGATGAAGTGATTGATGCGGCTTCTGCATACCATGCAGATATGTTGATAACCCACCATCCGTTAATTTTTAGTGGCTTGAAGAGAATCAATAATCAAGATTTTATTGGAAGACGTATCATAAAATTAATTCAGAATGACATATCCTATTATGCGATGCATACGAATTATGATGTAAAGGGAATGGCAGCGTTATCTGGAGAAAAAATGCAGTTTAAAGAGGCAGAAGTTCTGGAAGTTACGGCAGAAGACCCTGAAACAAATCTGCTGGAAGGAATTGGAAGAATTACAGAACTTACATCTCCAATTACTTTGCAGGTTTGTTGCCAGAAAGTGAAAGAAGCTTTTCAGTTAAACGAAGTGAAAGTATTTGGAGAGCTTGGACAGAAGGTGCAGAGAATTGCTATTTGTCCGGGCTCAGGAAAAAGTGTAATTCCAGAAGCGTTGAAAAGAAATGCAGATGTATTGATTACTGGTGATATTGGACATCATGAGGGAATTGACGCAAATGCACAGGGACTTGCTGTGATTGATGCTGGACATTATGGAATAGAACATATATTTATAGAGGATATGAAACAATATCTGGAAAAGAATCTGGAGGGAGTGGAAGTGATAGCCGCACCTGTCCGGCATCCTTTTCAAATGGTATAGAGCTTAGTGAGCAAAAAGGAGGCGCGCAATGGAAAAGGAAATGTATAACGTTCAGATTGGAGATGAAATCCGGCAGTATGAGTCTGGGACGACTTATCGGCAGATTGCGGAAGAATGGCAGGAGCAATATGAGAATGATATTGTTCTTGTGTTTGTGAACGGAAGATTGCAGGAACTTTTCAAAACGCTGAAAGAAGACTGCATCATACGATTTGAGACGACTGGAGACCCTATTGGACACAAGACGTATAAGAGAAGTATGAGTTTAATGCTGGTGAAAGCCATCTATGATGTAGCAGAGGTGGACACAATAAAAAAAGTAAGGATTCACTATTCTGTCAGCAAAGGGTATTATTGTACGATTGAAGGAAATGTGAACCTAAATCAAGAATTTTTAGCGCGGGTCGAAGCGAGAATGCAGGAAATGGTTTCTATGGATATGCCTATTAATAAGCGTACGATTCATACTTCAGAGGCAATCGCTCTTTTTGGTCAACATGGGATGTATGATAAAGAAAGGTTGTTCCGTTATCGCCGCGTCTCGAAAGTAAATATCTATAGTATGAATGAGTTTGAAGATTATTATTATGGATATATGGTGCCAAGCGCTGGCTATCTCAAATATTTCAAATTATTTCTGTATGATGAGGGATTCGTGATTCAGATGCCTGAACAGTCTGCGCCAAAAGTTGTTCCCCCTTTTGAACCACAGAATAAATTATTCCAGGTATTAAAAGAGTCAACGAAGTGGGGCGATATGCAAGGGATTGAGACGGTCGGTGCATTGAATGATAAAATTACCAAAAGTGATGTGCATGAGACGGTTTTGGTGCAGGAGGCACTTCAAGAGAAGAAGATAGCCGAGATTGCCGCGCAGATTGCCAAGCGACCAGAATTGAAATTTATATTGATTGCGGGTCCTTCTTCCTCTGGAAAAACAACATTTTCTCATCGCCTGTCTGTTCAGCTTCGGGCGAATGGTCTGGTACCACATCCTATTGCAGTAGACAATTATTTTGTGGAAAGAGAGGAGAACCCAAGAGACGAGACGGGGGCCTATGATTATGAATGCCTGGAGGCTGTAGATGTAAAATTGTTTAATCAGCAGTTGCAGGATCTGCTTGCCGGAAAAGAAGTAGTGATTCCGAATTTTAATTTTGTGACAGGTCATAAGGAATATGGAACAAAAACGAAGAAACTTGGACCAAACGATGTCCTTGTGATTGAAGGGATTCATTGCCTGAATCCCAAATTAACAGAACATCTTCCGGATGAAAATAAGTTCCGGATTTATATCAGTGCGTTGACGCAATTAAATATTGATGAGCATAATCGTATTCCGACGACGGATGGACGGCTTCTCAGAAGGATTGTAAGAGATGCACGTACCAGAGGAGCCTCTGCTCAAAAAACAATCAATATGTGGCCGTCCGTAAGAAGAGGAGAAGAGAGGAACATATTCCCATATCAAGAAGAGGCAGATGTGATGTTTAATTCTGCGTTGATTTATGAATTAGCAGTGTTGAAAATCTATGTAGAACCTTTATTGTTTGGAATCAGCCCGGATGTACCGGAATATCAGGAAGCAAAACGTTTGTTGAAATTTCTGGATTATTTTGTAGGAATAGGAAGTGAAAATGTGCCGACAAATTCACTTCTGCGTGAATTTATCGGTGGAGGCTGTTTTCACGTATAATTAAGACGAGTGTTATAATAAAAAGCTCTGACGGATCAGTGCATCTATCAGAGCTTTTTGAATGTTAAACATTGGTATTAATCGTTGGAATGATAAATTGTTCTCAGGTGATCCATACGTGAAGCCATATTTGTCATCAGTAGATCGACAAGTGTAATAGCTGCCATTGATTCAACGACAACAACGGCTCTTGGAACAATTACAGGATCGTGACGACCGGTGATAGCAATAAGGGTATTTTGTAGATTTTTATCAATGGTTTCTTGCTCCTGGGAGATAGAAGGTGTTGGCTTGATTGCTGCCCTTAAAATGATAGGACTTCCATCGCTTAAACCACCCAATGTACCTCCGGCGTGATTCGTCTTCTTAGTAACTTTTCCATCTTCGGAATAGAAAGCATCATTATTACAGCTTCCTTTTGAAACGGAGGCCTGGAATCCATCGCCAATTTCGACTCCTTTTACAGCTCCGATTGACATGATAGCCTGTGCGAGTCTGGCGTCTAGTTTGTGGAAGACAGGGTCTCCAATTCCCACTGGCATTCCGTTGATTATGCACTCAATAATGCCTCCGGAAGAATCCTGACTTTTCATGCAATTCTCTAAATATTCACTTGCGATTTCAGCATATTTCTCATTCGGCATATAGAGCTTGTTGTTGGAAATACATGTGTAGTCGTAGTCAGATTCAGGGATTACAATATTACCGATAGCTTTCGTATAAGTAGTAATATGAATTCCGAGCTGTTCCAATATCTTTGAAGCAATTGCACCAGCGGCAACGCGACCAATAGTTTCTCTTCCAGAAGTCCTTCCGCCACCGCGATAATCACGAAATCCATATTTGCAGTCAAAAGTATAATCGGCATGTCCGGGACGATAGCAGTCTTTGATTATGCCATAATCTCGAGAACGTTGATCTTCATTGTGGACAATTAAGGAAATTGGGGTACCTGTTGTGTATCCTTCAAAAATACCAGAAAGTATTTCCACTTGATCGGATTCGTTTCGGGCGGTCGTGAACTTACTCTGCCCAGGTTTCCGTCGATCTAAGAACTGCTGTATATCCTCTAGAGTGAGGGGGAGTCCTGCAGGACATCCGTCAACAACTACACCAATTGCTGGTCCGTGAGATTCTCCCCAGGTTGTGATTGTAAATAATGTTCCATATGTTGATCCTGCCATAGATAAATCTCCTTTTTTATTCTATATAATCAGATGTTTTATTTTCACATAGTCCATTATATTATAGAATAGAAAAAAAACACAACCAGCAATTGTATTCTCTTCAGGAAATCTTCATTTATTTTTTGCATTTTTTTCTGTACTTTTGAATATATGCATATTATAATAAAATGACATGATAATTATTATTGAGGTGTAAGGTGAATGGAAGATAGAGATAAAAAAGCTGATGAGATTGTAGAGGAGACCATGAAAGAAATTTTTGAAGATCTCAACAATTCAGAAGCTTTTCAAGAAACGGAAGATAAAAATGAAGAAATATATATGGATAGCGATGATATACCTTCTGATGACGATTCTTCTACAACAGAAGAATTAGAAGAAGATGATGATTTTGAAGATTCAGATGAGGAAGAAGATGATGATCAGGCAGATATGGAGGAGAAAGCGGCCAGAAAGAAAAAGCACAAAAAAACTGCTGCAATTATAATTGGAAGCATTTTTTGTGTTTTGCTGCTTATATATGTTGGATTTGCAATTTTCTTTAATAATCATTTTATGTTTTATACAAAGATTAACGGTATAGATTTTTCGTTGAAAAATGTTAGTCAGGTAGAAGCATATATGGAACAACAAGTAAAAGATTATGTTCTGACGTTGGAAGAATCTGATGGTGATAGAGAAGAAATCAATGGTTCTGATATTTCTTTGGAATATGTGCCTGGAGATGAATTAAAAAAACTTGTGAAAGAGCAGGATAATTTCTTGTGGATTACATCTTTATGGAATCATCCGGAGATTGAAGCAGAAGTTGGTGTGAAATACGATGCAGATGCGTTGTCTGCTATTATTAGTAATCTTGAGTGCATGAAGGAAGAGAATCAGACAGTTTCTGTAGATGCACATCCGGAATTTCAAAATGATCAATTTGTAGTTGTCCCTGAGGTTGTGGGGACTCAGATCAATATAGAAGTATTCAGTGAAAAAGTAGAAGAAGCGATTAATGGATTTCAGCCAACACTGGATCTCTATGAGACAGGATGTTATATATTGCCTAGATTTCTGTCTGATTCAGAGGAAGTCATTGCTGCAAAAGATGCTATGAACAGTTATCTTGGAGCTAATATTACTTATGATTTTAACCCTTATACTGAAGTAGTGGATGCATCTGTTATATCTCAATGGGTGAGTGTGGATGCAGATATGAATGTAACTTTTGATGAAGGGGCTGTCAGGGCATATGTACAGTCTCTGGCGAATAAGTATGATACCAAAGGAAAACCAAGAAACTTTACTACAGCGACCGGTAATGTGGTAACAGTTGAAGGTGGAAGTTATGGATGGAAGATTGATCAGGAAGCAGAGTATAATGCATTGATTGCGAATATTCAAAATGGTGAGACAGTGACAAGAGAGCCTAATTATGTCAGTCGTGCAGCCAGCCATGAAGGAAATGATGTAGGGAGTACATACGCAGAGGTGGATCTTACTGCACAGCAAATGTATTTTATACAGGATGGTCAGGTGGTTCTACAGTCTGGTGTTGTAACTGGTAACCCTAATAGAGGAAATGGAACCCCGCAGGGTGTCTATACTCTGGCTTATAAAGCATTAGATCAGACTTTAAGAGGTACAAAAAAGCCGGATGGAACATATGAATATGAGACTCCGGTGAAATATTGGATGCCGTTTAATGGAGGAATTGGCTTCCATGATGCTACCTGGCAATCGTCATTTGGAGGATCAAGGTATTTAACAAATGGCTCACATGGGTGTGTGAATTTGCCATATGATGTAGCCGGACAATTGTATAACCTGATATCAGCGGGAACTCCAGTAGTTTGCCATTATTAAATAGAATATTTTGAAGAATGAGGAAAAGACCATGTATGAATTGATAAAAAGAGATGGTCTTGCCAAAAGAGGAAGATTACATACAGTGCATGGGGTCATTGAGACCCCTGTATTTATGAATGTGGGAACAGCGGCTGCAATCAAGGGTGCAGTTTCTACGACTGATCTGCAAGAAATTAAAACGCAGGTAGAGCTTTCTAATACATATCATCTTCATGTTCGACCTGGAGATGAAGTGGTGAAAAAGTTAGGAGGACTTCATAAGTTTATGGTCTGGGACAAGCCGATTTTGACCGATTCCGGCGGATTCCAGGTTTTTTCTCTGGCAGGACTTAGAAGAATTAAAGAAGAAGGTGTTTATTTTAATTCTCATATTGATGGAAGAAAGATCTTCATGGGACCGGAGCAGAGTATGCAGATTCAATCGAATCTGGCCTCTACCATTGCCATGGCATTTGATGAGTGCCCTTCAAGTGTAGCGGAAAAAGAGTATATTGAAAATTCTGTAGACAGAACAACACGATGGCTGAAACGGTGTAAAGAAGAGATGGATAGGCTGAATCAACTGCCGGATACGATTAATCAACATCAGATGTTATTTGGAATTAATCAGGGTGGTATTTATGAAGATATCCGTATTCGTCATGCACAGGAAATTGCAGAATTGAATCTTGATGGATATGCTGTCGGAGGGCTGGCTGTTGGAGAGTCTCACGAAGATATGTATCGAATTCTGGATGCAGTTGTTCCGTATCTTCCGGTAGATAAGCCAACCTATCTTATGGGGGTAGGAACTCCGGTGAATATATTAGAAGCTGTTGATCGTGGTGTTGATTTTTTTGACTGTGTTTATCCAAGCAGGAATGGCCGCCATGGGCATGTATATACCAATCAAGGTAAACTTAATCTATTTAATGCAAAATATGAGTTGGATGACAGTCCAATAGAAGAAGGTTGCCAATGCCCTGCATGTCGTACTTATTCTCGGGCATATATCAGACATTTGCTGAAGGCAAAAGAGATGCTGGGGATGCGCTTATGCGTACTTCACAATTTGTATTTCTACAATACAATGATGGAAGAGATTCGTCAGGCCATTGATGAAGGAAATTATCAGGAGTATAAAAAAAGAAAAATTGCCAGTATGTTGAAAAAAGAAGCATAAAAAATGATGAATTCAAGAAAATTACTTGATGAAAGTTGCAATATTGTGTATGATAGCAATAGTGTTTAAAGATATTAGGAGGAATTAATATGTACGCATTAGCATCACAAAGTTCAGGTGGAAGCTGGGTATTACTGATTATTGTATATGCAGTTATTTTTGGTGGTTTTTGGTTTATTTTTATAAGGCCACAGAAAAAGGAGCAGAAAAGAGTTCAGGCAATGATCTCAGAGATGGAAGTCGGAGATACAGTATTGACAACAAGTGGTTTCTATGGTGTTATTATTGATATCAGCGAAGAAGATGTCATTGTAGAATTCGGAAGCAACAGGAATTGCCGTATCCCAATGCAGAAAGCAGCAATAGCACAAGTAGAAAAAGCTTCAGCAGAATAAAAGGAAAACGTAAAAAGACCCTTAATCAAAAGGGGTCTTTTTTTGTTGCTTTGAAGGAGGTGCGAAAGGATTTTTGGGAAAATTCCTGTTCCCCTGTAGATTGCACAAAATTAGATACATAGCTTTAAATGATAATTACTGTCTATAATCCCATTGATATTTTTTTCACAAGATAATATACTGTGCGGGCAAACGGTAATAAGTAGAGAAAGAAAGGGGATAAAAGTCAATGAGACAATGTGAACAGTGGATAGGATTTGAAGGCAAAAATTGGAGAAATTCTGTTGACGTCCGTGATTTTATTCAGAATAATTACAAACCTTATGAAGGAGATGAGTCTTTTCTGGTTGGTCCGACAGATGCAACGAATCAGTTATGGGGTAAGTTGCAGGAACTGCAAAAAGAAGAGCGTGCAAAGGGCGGCGTTCTTGATATGGAGACAGAGATTGTATCAGGACTTACTGCATATGGACCTGGCTACATTAGTGAAGAGTTAAAGGATTTGGAAAAGGTGGTAGGCCTGCAGACAGATAAACCTCTTAAGAGAGCATTTATGCCTTATGGGGGAATCAAGATGGCAGAGCAGGCTTGTACTACCTATGGGTATCAACCAAGCGAGAAGCTTCATGAGATTTTTACAAAATATCATAAAACACATAATCAGGGAGTATTTGATATCTATACACCTGAGATGAAGAAGGCGCGTCATAATAAGATTATAACAGGTCTTCCGGACACATATGGAAGAGGACGTATTGTTGGTGATTATCGTCGAGTAGCTTTGTATGGTATTGATTTTCTGATTGAGAAGAAACATTATGATTTTGAGCGTTACGCAAGACATGGAATGAAAGGAACGGATTTCCGCCTTCGTGAAGAGATTGCAGATCAGATCCGTGCTTTGGAGCAGATGAAAGAAATGGCAGCTGTATATGGATTCGATATTTCTAAACCTGCGAAAGATGCAAAGGAAGCAGTACAGTGGTTGTATTTTGGATATCTTGCAGCAATCAAGACTCAGAATGGTGCGGCCATGAGTGTTGGGCGTATTTCTACTTTCCTGGACATTTATATTGAAAGAGATCTTCAGAATGGAACTTTGACAGAAGCGGAAGCACAGGAATTAATTGACCATATGGTCATGAAATTCAGAATGGTTAAATTCGCAAGAATTCCTTCTTATAATGAATTGTTCTCTGGAGACCCGGTATGGGCAACTCTGGAAGTGGCAGGTCTGGGACAGGATGGACGTTCTATGGTAACAAAGAATGACTACCGTTTCCTCCATACATTGGAAAATATGGGACCATCACCAGAGCCGAACCTGACGGTTCTCTATTCTGAGAGATTGCCTGAAAACTTCAAGAAGTATGCAGCGCATATTTCCGTGACGACCAGTTCTATTCAGTATGAAAATGATGATGTAATGCGTCCGGTATGGGGAGATGATTACAGTATCTGTTGTTGCGTATCTGCGACTCAGACCGGAAAAGAGATTCAGTTCTTTGGTGCACGTGCGAACCTCGCAAAATGCCTGTTATATGCAATTAACGGTGGTATCGATGAAAAATCAAAACAGCAGGTAGGACCGGCATATCAGCCGATTACAGCTGAATATCTTGACTATGATGAAGTAATGGAAAAATATGATGCAATGATGGAATGGCTGTCAAAATTATATGTAGATACCTTGAATATGATTCATTATATGCATGATAAGTATTACTATGAAGCAGCTGAAATGGCGTTGATTGATACAGATGTCAGACGTACATTTGCAACAGGAATTGCAGGATTCTCACATGTGGTAGATTCTCTGAGTGCTATTAAGTATGCGAAAGTAAAAGTGCTTCGTGATGAGAATGGTCTTGCCATAGGATTTGAGCCAGAAGGAGAATTCCCAAGATACGGGAATGATGATGACCGTGCCGATGATATTGCAATCTGGATTCTGAAGACATTTATGCATAAACTGAGCAAATGCCATACATACAGAGATTCTGAACCAACAACTTCTATTCTTACGATTACATCCAATGTTGTATACGGTAAGGCAACAGGATCTCTCCCAGACGGAAGAAAAGCTGGTGAGCCGCTTGCGCCAGGTGCCAACCCATCTTATGGTGCGGAAAAGAACGGACTTCTTGCATCATTGAATTCTGTAGCTAAGCTTCCATATGAACTTGCGCTGGATGGTATATCTAATACACAGACCATTAGTCCAGGTGCGCTGGGACACGATGACAAAGAGCGTACAGAGAATCTGGTAAATGTAATGGATGGATATTTCAGACAAGGAGCTCATCATCTGAACGTGAACGTATTTGGTACAGAGAAATTGATTGACGCTATGGAGCATCCGGAAAAACCAGAATATGCTAATTTCACGATCCGAGTATCAGGATATGCTGTAAAATTCATTGACCTGACACGTGAGCAGCAGATGGATGTTATTGCAAGAACATGCCATAAGGAAATGTAATTATATACAAATGTAAACTTGAAACTATGGTTAAAAAGGGCAAGATAATGACAAAAGGATATGTTCATTCTTTGGAAAGCTTTGGATCTGTAGATGGACCAGGCGTCCGATTTGTGATATTTACGGCCGGCTGTGCCATGCGCTGCCAGTTCTGTCATAATCCGGATACCTGGAATCTGCAGTCGGGGACGATCTATACAGCAGACGAACTGATTGAAAGGGCATTAAGATACCGTTCTTACTGGGGAAGTACGGGAGGTATTACCGTCAGTGGAGGAGAACCCCTCTTGCAAATAGATTTTTTGTCAGAGTTATTTCAGAAGGCGAAAGCAAAAGGAATTCACACAACGTTGGATACCAGCGGTAATCCATTTACAAGAGAAGAGCCATTCTTTGACAAATTTCAAAAACTCATGGAGTACACCGATTTGATTCTGTTGGACGTTAAGCATATAGATGATGAGCAGCATAGAATCCTCACCGGATGTACTAATGAAAATATTTTGGACCTGGCGAAGTACTTGTCTGATATTAAAAAACCAGTCTGGATCAGACACGTATTAGTACCAGAACGAAATGATAAAGACGAGTATCTGATGAAACTACATCAATTTATTGAAACACTTGATAATGTAGAAAAAGTAGAAGTACTTCCATACCATACTTTAGGAGTATACAAATGGAAAGAACTTGGAATAGAATATGAGTTGAAAGATATTGCTCCGCCAACACAGGAGCGGATAAAGAATGCAAATCTGATATTGGGGACGGAGGAAATTTAAATTTCCTCCGTCCCCAATTAAATATTCTTACATCTTTGAGCATAAAGTATTGTGATAAGAATGAGAGCGTGTAGGAATTGGAATGAAGAAGCAGAGGATTATTGTGATGTTGTGTCTGATAGTTATGGTGAGTGGCATATATAGTTATCAGATATCGCAATCGAGAACTGTAGAGACTGTGGATTTGATGAAGGATGAGAATAAAACTTTTATTCAGTGGGTGGAATTTAATGTAACTTGTGATGCAATGAAACAGGCCTATGAATACGATGTAAAGACTTATGGGGAGAAGATTCATCTGAACTGGGTGGAGCTATTGGCATATTTGGGGGCAAAATATGGTGGTGATTTTTCAAATTATCAATCAAAGGATATGAAAGAAATCGCAGATTTGTTAGTCGAGGGAAAGATTTCAGTTAATGAACTGTCAAAAAATATGCAGTATTTTGACTATTACCGGGAAGCTTATGGTGCTGTGCTGGATGGCTTGGTAGGGGTCTATGAGATGGAACAGCCTAAAGAAGATAAAACAACTGAAAAGGTTTGGAAAAAAGTATATGGTCTTAAAGGGTTTCACCCTATTGCAAAAGGATTCCCATATTCTGATTATGATGATTTTGGGGTGTCTAGAAGTTATGGATATCAGAGAAATCATCTGGGACATGATATGATGGGGCAAGTCGGAACACCGGTGATTGCGGTGGAATCAGGGTATGTGGAAGAGCTTGGATGGAATCAATATGGTGGATGGCGTGTCGGAATCAATAGCTTTGATGGCAGACGTTACTATTATTATGCACATCTCAGGCAGAACCGTCCTTATGCGGAGGGATTAAAAAAAGGAGATATTGTGCAGGCAGGAGATGTCATTGGATATATTGGAAGGACTGGATACAGTACAGAAGAAAATGTAAATAACATTGATGAATATCATTTGCATTTTGGTCTTCAATTAATATTTGATGAATCACAGCGAGAAGGAGATAATGAGATCTGGATCAATTGTTATGAATTGGTCAGATTTCTTTATCAGCATCAGTCAGAAGTGCAACGAAATGATGAGACGAAAGAATGGACGCGATTATATCAGATGAAAGACCCTGCTATTGAGTAATGTAAAGATGAAAAGGATTTTACTGATTGAATTTGCATAAATATACTTGACTTACATTATAATTATAAACAATTTCTGATAAATATCTATTTCTAAGATGTAAAAACTGCATGAATCGACATTGAATCGACAATTTAGTCAATTAAAGTCTTGAAACATGAATAGAAATAAGATAATATAAGTGGTAAAGATTTTTTGTCTTAGGAAGGATGAGAATTATGAATCTGAAAATTGGAGTTATTAAAGGGGATGGAATCGGACCGGAGATTGTAGCGGAAGCCATGAAAGTGTTGGATAAAGTTGCAGAAGTATACGGACATACCTGTGACTACACACAACTTTTAATGGGAGGAGCATCTATAGATGTACATGGGGAGCCGCTTACAGATGAGACAGTAGCAACGGCGAAATCCTGTGATGCAGTGTTGATGGGATCCATTGGGGGAGATGCCAAGACTTCACCATGGTATCAGTTGGAACCATCCAAAAGACCTGAAGCAGGCCTTTTAAGAATTCGCAAGGAACTGAATCTATTTGCTAACTTAAGACCTGCAATTTTGTACGATGAATTAAAAGGTGCATGCCCGTTAAAAGAAGAGATTACAGAAGGTGGTTTTGACCTGATGATCATGAGAGAATTGACGGGTGGTCTCTATTTCGGTGAAAGAAAGACTGTTGAAAAAAATGGCGTTATGACGGCGTACGATTCCCTTACATATAATGAAAATGAGATTCGTCGTATTGCCAAACGTGGTTTTGATATTGCGATGAAAAGAAGAAAAAAAGTGACCAGTGTTGATAAGGCAAATGTGTTAGATTCTTCCAGACTCTGGAGAAAAATTGTAGAAGAAGTTGCCACAGAATATCCAGAAGTGACATTGGAACATATGTTAGTTGATAACTGTGCAATGCAGCTTGTAAAAGATCCAAAACAGTTTGACGTAGTACTGACAGAAAATATGTTTGGCGATATTCTGTCTGACGAAGCAAGTATGGTTACTGGATCCATCGGAATGCTTGCAAGTGCAAGCCTTAACGAGACCAAATTCGGTCTTTACGAACCAAGCGGTGGATCTGCACCAGATATTGCGGGTAAAGGAATTGCCAATCCGATTGCAACCATTCTATCTGCAGCTATGATGCTACGCTTCAGTTTTGATTTAGATCAGGAAGCAGATGCAATTGAAGCAGCAGTCCAAAAAGTGCTGAAAAAAGGATATCGGACCATTGATATTATGTCTGATGGAAAGAAACAAATCGGTACAGTCGAGATGGGAGATCTGATTGCAAGTTACATTTAGGTACAGGGCATTTAACATTTAGGTACACCACAAAATTAATATAGGGACGTAGTATTTTTTAAAAATACTACGTCCCCAGGAGGATAGATATGAGAAGTGATACAGTTACAAAAGGGAAACAGCAGGCGCCTCATCGTTCTTTATTTAACGCATTGGGGCTTACAAAAGAGGAGATGGAGAGACCGTTAGTAGGTATTGTCAGCTCTTATAATGAGATCGTTCCGGGGCATATGAACCTGGATAAAATCGTGAATGCAGTCAAGCAGGGAGTTGCCATGGCAGGGGGAACGCCAATTGTATTTCCGGCAATTGCAGTATGTGATGGAATTGCGATGGGACATATTGGTATGAAGTATTCTCTGGTCACCAGAGATCTTATCGCGGATTCTACGGAAGCTATGGCAATGGCACATCAGTTTGATGCATTGGTCATGGTACCGAATTGTGATAAGAATGTGCCAGGACTTTTGATGGCTGCAGCCAGAATTAATGTGCCGACAATTTTTGTGAGCGGTGGTCCAATGCTGGCTGGACATGTAATGGGACAGAAGAGAAGCCTTTCCAGTATGTTTGAAGCAGTTGGAGCAAATGCAGCGGGTACCCTTTCGGATGAGGGATTGTGTGAATTTGAAAATAAAGTTTGTCCGACATGTGGTTCTTGTTCCGGTATGTATACTGCGAACAGCATGAATTGTCTGACGGAAGTGTTGGGTATGGGCCTTGGTGGAAATGGTACTATTCCAGCGGTATATTCAGAAAGAATCCGCCTTGCAAAACAAGCAGGCATGAAGGTTATGGAACTTTGGGAGAAGAATATTTGTCCGAGAGATATTATGACAGAGGATGCAATTTTAAATGCGTTAACTGTGGATATGGCATTGGGATGTTCAACAAATAGTATGTTGCATCTTCCAGCAATTGCACATGAAATTGGCATGGACTTTGAAATCGATTTTGCAAATGGAATCAGTGAGAAGACTCCAAATTTGTGTCACCTCGCACCGGCTGGCCCAACTTATATGGAAGATCTTAACGAAGCTGGTGGTGTTTATGCCGTTATGAATGAATTGAACAAGAAAGGTCTCCTTCATACAGAATGTATGACCGTTACCGGTAAGACAGTAGGTGAAAATATCAAAGATGCAGTCAATAAGAACCCGGAAGTTATTCGTCCAATCGATAACCCTTATTCTCAGACTGGCGGTCTTGCAGTATTAAAAGGAAATCTTGCGCCGGATGGAAGCGTTGTAAAACGTTCTGCAGTAGTGGAAGAGATGTTAGTGCACGAAGGACCTGCAAGAGTATTTGATTGTGAAGAAGATGCAATTGATGCAATCAAAGGCGGTAAGATTGTCGCTGGTGATGTTGTTGTTATTCGCTATGAAGGGCCAAAAGGCGGACCGGGTATGAGAGAAATGTTAAATCCGACTTCTGCAATTGCAGGAATGGGTCTTGGTTCTAGTGTGGCATTAATTACAGACGGCCGATTTAGCGGAGCATCCAGAGGAGCATCTATCGGTCATGTGTCACCGGAAGCGGCAGTCGGTGGACCAATCGCATTGGTAGAAGAAGGCGATATTATCAAGATTGACATTCCTAACCTGAAGTTAGAAATCGATGTTTCTGATGAAGAGCTGGCAAAGAGAAAAGAAGCATGGAAACCAAGAGAGCCAAAAGTAACAACTGGTTATCTGGCAAGATATGCATCTATGGTGACATCCGGAAACCGTGGGGCAATTCTGGAAATACCAAAGAATTAAGAAAAGATACTATAGATAGAACAGGAGAGCTTAAGGTATGCAATTGACAGGATCACAGATCGTAATCGAATGTTTGAAAGAACAAGGCGTGGATACCGTATTTGGATATCCAGGCGGAGCAATTTTGAATGTATACGATGAATTATATAAACATAGTGATGAGATCACCCATATCCTGACCTCACACGAGCAAGGAGCAGCTCATGCTGCAGATGGATATGCAAGAGCAACCGGAAAAGTTGGTGTATGTTTTGCCACCAGTGGGCCGGGAGCTACCAACCTGGTTACAGGAATTGCTACAGCATATATGGATTCTATTCCGATTGTAGCTATTACTTGTAATGTTGGAGTATCACTTCTTGGAAAAGATAGTTTTCAAGAGATCGATATTGCTGGAATTACTATGCCGATTACAAAGCATAATTTCATTGTCAAAGATGTAAAAAATCTTGCAGATACCATACGTAAGGCATTTGTTATTGCCAAAAAAGGAAGACCAGGTCCAGTTTTGATTGATATTCCAAAGGATGTGACTGCAAACAAGGCTGAGTATAAAAAAGCAGAGATTAAACCGGTAGTACCATCCACTGATATTTGCGAAGAAGATATCCAATCTGCATTGAAAATGATATCCAAGGCAAAGAAACCATACATATTTGTTGGTGGCGGAGCTGTATTATCTGGTGCCAGTGAAGAACTTTATACATTTGTAAAAAAAGTAGATGCACCAGTTACAGATTCCTTGATGGGAAAAGGAGCCTTCCCGGGAACAGATCCATTATATACAGGAATGTTGGGAATGCATGGAACTAAGACGTCCAATTATGGAGTTAGCGAATGTGATTTATTGATAGTAATCGGTGCAAGATTCAGTGACCGTGTAACAGGAAATGCAAAAAAATTTGCCAAAAATGCTAAAATCTTACAGTTTGATGTAGATGCGGCAGAAATGAATAAGAATGTTCTGATTACAGATGGGGTGGTAGGAGATATCAAAGTTGTTCTCAGTATTCTCAATGAACGTCTGGAACAGCAGAGCCACCCAGAATGGATAGAAAAGATCATGGATTATAAGAAGCGTTATCCATTATCTTATCATCCAGATATGTTAACAGGACCGTATGTTGTGGAAGAAATCTATCGTCAGACTCAGGGAGATGCAATTATTGTAACAGAAGTAGGACAGCATCAGATGTGGGCAGCACAGTTTTATAAATATACAAAACCGAGAACATTGTTGACTTCCGGAGGTCTTGGAACAATGGGGTATGGTCTTGGAGCATCCTTGGGTGCCAAGACAGGAATGCCAGACAAGACAGTAGTGAATATCGCCGGAGATGGTTGTTTCCGTATGAACATGAATGAAATTGCAACAGCTGTACGGCATAATATTCCGGTTATTCAAGTTGTAATCAATAACCATGTACTCGGAATGGTACGTCAATGGCAGAATCTATTCTATGAACAGAGATATTCGGCGACAGTTTTGAATGATGCTGTAGATTTTGTAAAACTTGCTGAAGCTATGGGTGCAGTTGGATTAAGAGCGACTACGAGAGATGAATTTAAAGAAGCGTTTAAAAAAGCCCTGTCTCTTGGAAAACCAGTAGTCATTGACTGTCAGATCGACTGTGACGAAAAGGTATGGCCAATGGTCGCACCGGGAGCAGCCATCAGTGAAGCGTTTGATGAAAAAGACTTGAAGGAAAAAAATAACTAATAAAGAAAATGGAGGAACTTGAAATGAGCAGAGTGTACAATTTTTCAGCAGGACCGGCAGTCTTACCGGAAGAGGTATTAAGAGAAGCAGCAGAAGAGATGTTAGATTATAATGGAACAGGAATGTCCGTGATGGAAATGAGTCACCGCTCGAAAGCGTTTCAGGAGATTATTGAAACTGCAGAGGCTGATATCCGCAAGTTGATGAATATACCGGATAATTATAAGGTATTATTCCTGCAAGGCGGAGCATCTCAGCAGTTTGCCATGATTCCAATGAATTTAATGAAAAATGGCGTGGCAGATTATATCGTAACAGGTCAGTGGGCGAAAAAAGCCGCTGCCGAGGCAGAAAAATATGGAAAAGTAAATATTGTCGCATCTTCTGCAGATAAGACATTCAGTTATATCCCAGATTGCTCTGATCTGCCAATATCAGAAGATGCAGATTACGTATATATCTGTGAGAATAATACAATCTATGGAACTAAGTACAAAGAACTTCCAAATACAAAAGGTAAGATTCTGGTAGCAGATGTATCCTCATGCTTCCTATCAGAGCCAATAGATGTTACAAAATACGGAGTCGTATATGGAGGTGTCCAGAAGAACGTAGGACCTGCAGGTACTGTTATCGTGATTATCAGAGAAGATCTGATTACAGATGATGTTCTTCCAGGAACACCGACAATGTTGAAGTATAAGACACATGCAGATGCAGGTTCTTTATACAATACACCGCCGGCTTATGGCATTTATATCTGCGGAAAGGTATTTAAATGGCTAAAAAAACAAGGTGGTCTTGAAGCAATGAAAGAGCACAATGAAAAGAAGGCAAAGATTCTCTATGATTTTCTGGATCAAAGCAAACTGTTCAAGGGAACAGTTGTGCCAAAAGATCGTTCTCTCATGAATGTACCATTTGTGACTGGCGACGCTGACCTGGATGCAAAATTCGTAAAAGAAGCTAAAGAAGCTGGATTAGAGAATCTGAAAGGCCATCGTACAGTAGGTGGAATGCGTGCAAGTATTTATAATGCAATGCCTGTAGAAGGTGTAGAAACATTAGTAGCATTTATGAAGAAGTTTGAGGAGGAGAATTTATAATCATGTATAAATATCATTGCTTAAATCCAATTTCTGGCATAGGATTGGAAGAATTTACAGAAAATTATGCACCAGTAAGCGCAGCAGAAGATGCAGATGCTATTTTGGTAAGAAGTGCAGGAATGCATGAAATGGAATTTGCACCTGAGTTAAAGGCAATTGCAAGAGCAGGGGCAGGAGTTAATAATATTCCTCTGGATAAATGTGCTGAGGAAGGAATTGTTGTATTTAACACTCCAGGTGCCAATGCAAATGGGGTAAAAGAGTTGGTTATTGCCGGAATGCTTCTGGCATCCAGGGATATCATTGGAGGAATCAACTGGGTGCAGGAAAATGAAGAAGATGGCAATATCGCCAAAGATGCCGAAAAAGCCAAGAAAGCATTTGCCGGATGCGAACTCGAGGGTAAGAAGTTAGGTGTTATTGGTCTGGGAGCTATCGGTGTATTGGTAGCGAATGCAGCAACGAATCTTGGAATGGACGTATACGGATATGATCCATATGTATCTGTTGAATCGGCATGGAAATTATCCAGAAACATCCATCATGCGAAGACGGTAGATGAATTGTATAAGGATTGTGACTATATTACAATTCATGTGCCAGCACTTGACAGTACCAAAGGAATGATTGATAAAAATGCAATCGGTCTTATGAAAAAGGGTGTTGTTGTTCTGAATTTTGCAAGAAATGTTCTGGTTGATGAAGAGGCAATGGTAGATGCACTGGTATCCGGGCATGTAAAACATTATGTATCTGATTTCCCGACACCTATTACAGCAGGAGTGAAAGGAGCAATTGTGATACCGCATCTTGGCGCTTCTACAGAAGAATCAGAAGATAATTGCGCAAAGATGGCAGTAAAAGAACTGAGAAATTATCTTGAGCATGGCAACATCAAA
Source organism: Bariatricus sp. SGI.019 (assembly GCF_050315235.1). Lineage (NCBI taxonomy): Bacteria > Bacillati > Bacillota > Clostridia > Lachnospirales > Lachnospiraceae > Bariatricus > Bariatricus sp. SGI.019. Next base: position 91,627 of record NZ_JBNPOQ010000009.1, read on the forward strand.
AACTCTGTAAATTACCCGGATTGTGACATGGGATACAGAGGAGAAAATACAAGAATTCTTCTCCTTCATCACAACGTTCCAAATATGATTGGACAGTTTACCAAGATTCTTGCAGACGACAACATGAACATTGCAGATATGACTAACAAGAGTAAAGGTGGATACGCATATACGATGATTGATATTGATTCAGATGTGCCGGAGAAAGTTGTAAAAGATCTGAAAAAAGTAGGAGAAGTATTGCGGGTTCGTGTTTTAAGATAGGAATTTAGATGAGTTAGTTGGTGATTGGGTGTGTGCGGCGCAAGGGAGTTGGATAGACTGTTCTGTATCCGATATCCTTCGCCAAGAATCCATAACATAAAAAAGAGTTGCAATTTCGTGACCGGACTGATTCACCGAGAAATTTGGATAATTTCTCGATTCAGCAGTCCTTTCGAATTTGGCTGGATGCCAAATTCTCACACGGAATTGCAACTCTTTTTTATGTAACGGATTCTATCGCTTGGATAGACGGATACAGAACAGTCTATCCAGCTCCCTTGCGCCTGACATTCCCAATTACTGAACGAACTCATCTGGGGAAATTCCTGGCGCGAAGCGCAATGGGGAACGATGTTTTTATACTATTCATCATTATTTCAATGGAAGAATCAGTTAGTTATTCTGCCAGTTTTTTGATAATATCTTTACTATGATCTTTCCCTCTGCATGACGCGCAGGAATTCTCCCAGATGAGGAAGTTGCGGACTTGGGGGATGTCAGGCGAGAAGATGGATGGGATGGTTGCCATTCGTTGGACAAGCGCTAGAATCCGTTACAGGAAAAGAAGCAGATATTATGTGTGAAGATTTGGCTTCAAGCCAAATCTGAGAAGGCTGCTGAGCCTCGAAATCATCAAGATTTCGGGGTGAATCAGCCTGATCACAAAATATCTGCTTCTTTTCCTGTTATGGATTCTTAGCGAAGGACTCCGCAATGGCAACCATCCCATCCATCCTCTCGTCGTACACACCCAATCACCAACTAACTCATCTAAATTCCCAATGACTCATTATGCTTTTTTAACAGTGCATGAATCTTATCTGTTGGGTTCAACACAGCTCCAATGGAAATATCATGGTTTAGTGCATCAATGATTAATGCGATGAATTTGCTCATATCTGCAACTACAAAATATGGTTTTTCATAAGCTACCGGAGGCAGATATGTGAGATTGGTCGTAATCACACGGTCGATGTAACCATTGTTATAATAATCGTCGAAAATATCGAAACCTTCTGTGAATAATCCAAAAGTGGTGCAGACAAACACACGGCTTGCTCCGCGTTCTTTGATCTGTCTTGCAACATCAAGCATACTTTCACCGGAAGATATCATGTCGTCAATTATAATGATATCTTTACCATGAATATCATCTCCCAAAAATTCATGTGCAACGATTGGGTTTTTGCCGTTGATGATAGTAGAGTAGTCACGACGCTTGTAAAACATACCCATGTTGACACCCAGTACGTTAGAAAAATATACCGCACGATGCATTGCACCCTCATCAGGGCTGACGATCATTAAGTGTTCTTTATCTACAATTAACTCCGGTTCTGCACGCAGAAGGGCTTTCATGAACTGATACGGAGGATTAAAGTTATCGAATCCATGTAGTGGGATGGAATTCTGCACTCTAGGATCATGCGCATCGAATGTAAGAATGTTATCGACGCCCATATCAATCAATTCCTGGAGTGCCAGAGCACAATCTAGAGATTCACGTTTGGTACGTTTATGTTGGCGGCTTTCATATAAGAATGGCATAATGACATTTAGACGATGTGCTTTACCGTTAGCAGCCGAGATAATACGTTTTAAGTCTTGATAATGATCGTCCGGAGACATGTGATTAAGATGTCCATTTACCTTGTAAGTCAGGCTGTAATTACATACATCAACCATGATGAACAGGTCTTTTCCTCGAATGGATTCACTAATTAGTCCCTTGGCTTCTCCAGAACCAAAACGCGGACAATTACATTTGACCAGATAGTTATCTAACTGATAACTGGAAAAAAGAGGGGAATCCAAAGATTCTTTTAATGTCTGCTGCCTAAATTGAACGATATAATCATTGACTTTTTGTCCAAGGTCTTTACATGAATCAAGAGCAGCAATTTTTAATGGCGCTATCGGAAGCGCATTTTCCATTAATTTAATATTCGGCATAGTAATCTCCTGTATTTTAGAATTTTATATTATGTTCTAAGTTATTTATATCACTTTTACTATAAAAAGGTCAACTACAGATTGGACTATTTGAAGAAGGTGTGCTATAGTAATGACAAAAGTTCATAAGGAGCAAATGTATGAAGCATGAGCATATAATAAAAGATGTCTTGCCGGGAAGCATTGCAGATGAATTAGGAATTGAGGCAGGAGATAAATTAATTTCTATAAATAATAATGAAATTGAAGATGTGTTCGATTATCATTTTTATGTTAATGATGAAGAGTTAGTTCTTTTGATTGAAAAGCCAAATGGTGAAGAATGGGAACTTGAGATAGAGAAAGATTACGAAGAAGATTTGGGAATTGAGTTTGAACAGGGGTTGATGGATGAATATCGCTCTTGCCATAATAAATGCATGTTCTGTTTCATTGATCAGATGCCGGAGGGAATGCGAGATACCTTATATTTTAAAGATGATGACTCCAGACTTTCTTTTTTACAGGGGAATTATGTGACACTGACAAATATGAGTGATCATGATATAGAACGTATTGTTCGTTATCATTTGGAGCCAATTAATATCTCTTTTCAGACAACAAATCCAGAGCTGCGTTGTAAGATGCTCCATAACCGTTTCGCCGGAGATGCTTTAAAAAAAGTGGATACACTGTATGAGAGCGGGATTCAGATGAATGGGCAGATTGTATTATGTAAAGGAATTAATGATGGCGAGGAGTTAGAAAGAAGCATTCGAGATTTATCAAAATATGTTCCGTGCCTGCAAAGCGTATCTGTTGTACCGGTAGGGCTTACCAAATACAGAGAGGGTCTGTATCCTTTGGAACCATTTACCCGTGAGGATGCAGTCAAGATCTTAGATACGATCCATAGGTGGCAGGACAAGTTCTACGAAGAATATGGAATCCATTTTATTCATGCCGGAGATGAATGGTATATTTTAGCAGGAGAAGAGATGCCAGAAGAAGAGCGGTATGATGGATATCTGCAGCTGGAGAATGGTGTGGGAATGTTGCGGTTGTTGGAAAATGAATTCGAAGAAGCTTATGAAAAAGTAGATGGGGATGATCGCGACAGGGAACTTTCAATTGCAACAGGGTTTCTGGCATATCCATATATACAAAAGATGGCTTCCAGGATAGAAGAGAAGTATTCCAATACCCAAATACATGTCTATCCGATTCGCAATGATTTTTTCGGAGAATTGATTACAGTGTCCGGATTGATTACAGGTCAGGATTTGATTCATCAGTTACAGAATCAAAAGCTGGGGGACAGATTATTGTTGCCATGTAACATGTTCCGCAGTCAGGAAGAGGTGTTTTTGGATGATATTACGCTTGCGCAGGTGGAAGATGCTTTACAAGTGCGGGCAGATATTGTAAAATCAAGCGGACAAGATTTTATAGATGTTATTGTCAATGAGATATTAGAATAGGAGTTTTAACATGAGTAAACCAGTTGTGGCTATTGTGGGGAGACCGAATGTCGGAAAATCAACTCTTTTTAATGTTTTAGCCGGTGAGATGATCTCAATTGTGAAAGATACGCCTGGTGTGACCAGAGACCGAATTTATGCAGATGTTTCCTGGCTGGATAAAGAATTTACCTTGATTGATACCGGTGGTATTGAACCGGAGAGTAAAGATATCATCTTATCACAGATGAGAGAACAGGCACAGATTGCGATTGATACTGCTGATGTAATCATATTTTTGACAGATGTCCGTCAGGGACTTGTGGATTCAGATTCTAAAGTTGCAGATATGTTAAGAAGATCTGGAAAACCAATTGTTCTGGCAGTAAATAAAGTCGACAATTTTGACAAGTTTATGCCGGATGTCTATGAATTTTATAATCTCGGGATTGGAGACCCGATGCCAATATCAGCAGCATCCAGACTTGGAATGGGAGATATGCTGGATGAGGTGGCAAAGTATTTTTCAGAACATTCTGGGGAAGAAGAAGAGGATGAACGTCCGAGAGTAGCAATCGTAGGTAAGCCCAATGTTGGAAAGTCATCGATCATTAATAAGTTATTAGGTGAACAGAGAGTCATTGTATCCAATGTAGCCGGAACAACCAGAGATGCAATTGATACAGAGATTGTTCACGATGGAAAAGAATATGTTTTTATCGATACGGCAGGTCTTCGAAGAAAGAATAAGATTAAAGAAGAAATTGAACGTTATAGCATTATCCGCACGGTAACTGCTGTAGAACGGGCAGATGTGGTGCTGGTGGTCATTGATGCCACAGAAGGTGTCACAGAACAGGATGCAAAGATTGCAGGAATTGCCCATGAACGCGGAAAAGGGATTATCATAGTTGTCAATAAGTGGGATGCTATTGAGAAGAATGATAAGACCATGCGGGAATATGAGAATGAGATTCGGCGTGTGCTGTCTTTTATGCCATATGCCGAAATCATGTATGTTTCTGCACAGACAGGGCAGCGTCTGCCTAAATTGTATGATATGATTGATATGATTATTGAAAATCAGACCATGCGTGTAGCAACGGGTGTCCTTAATGAAATCATGGCGGAGGCAGTAGCGATGCAGCAGCCTCCTTCTGACAAAGGAAAGAGACTAAAACTATATTATATTACGCAGGTGTCAGTTAAACCGCCAACATTCGTTATATTTGTAAATGACAAAGAATTGATGCATTTCTCATATACAAGATATCTTGAGAATAAGATTCGAGAGGCATTCGGATTCAGAGGAACGTCTCTGAAATTCTTTATTCGAGAAAGAAAGGAAAAGGATCACTAGTTATGGAACGTTTGATATGTGTAATGATCGGATATGTGTTTGGATTATTTCAGACAGGATATATATATGGGAAGATGCATAATATTGATATTCGTAAACAGGGAAGCGGCAATGCCGGGACAACCAATGCGCTTCGCACAATGGGTTGGAAAGCAGGCTTGGTTACCTTCCTTGGCGATTGTTTTAAATGCGTGTTTGCTGTGGTTATAGTTCACCTCCTTTATGGCAAGACCCATGCCGATATGATACCGCTTCTTGCAATGTATGCAGGTATGGGGGCAGTTCTTGGGCATAACTACCCATTTTATCTCAAATTTAAAGGAGGAAAAGGAATTGCGGCAACAGCAGGGCTTCTGGTCAGTACAACAAATGTGTGGATGGTACTGATTTGTCTGGTGGCATTTGTAGCAATTGTAGGCGTAACAAGATATGTTTCATTAGGTTCTCTTGCGGTTGTTATTATATATCTTGTGGAAGTTGTGGTATATGGACAGATGGGAGGATTTGGAGTGGCAGCGAATTATCTCTGTGAGATGTATGCGATTGTTGCGTTCTTGATGCTGTCAGCCTTCTTTAAACATAGAGCAAATATTCAAAGATTATTATCTGGCACGGAGAATAAATTAAGCGTCGGAAAAAATAAATAAGTAATAAAAGAAAGGAACGGATACGATTATGGCAAATGTAGGCATTATGGGAGCAGGAAGCTGGGGAACTGCTTTGGCACTTTTGCTCCACAAAAATGGTCATCAGGTAACGGTCTGGTCAATCAATGAAGATGAGGTAAAGATGCTTTCGGAAAAGAGGGAACATGAAAGTAAACTTCCTGGCGTTAAGATTCCAGAAGATATGATGTTCACAACGGATATCGAAAGCACTGTAAAGGGAAAAGATTTTGTGGTTCTTGCGGTTCCGTCTCCATTTACAAGAAGTACTTCTCGTAATATGTGTCCTTTTATTGCAGAAGGACAGATCATCGTGGATGTGGCAAAAGGAATCGAAGAAAGTACATTAATGACTCTTTCGCAGCAGATTGAGGAAGAGATACCTCAGGCAGATGTGGCAGTATTGTCAGGACCGAGCCATGCAGAGGAAGTAGGAAGAGGCCTTCCGACAACGGTTGTCATTGGGGCAAGAACTAAGAAGACGGCAGATTATCTTCAGGAAATGTTTATGAGTGAAGTGTTCCGTGTATATACAAGCCCGGATATTCTGGGAATGGAACTAGGTGGTTCACTTAAGAATGTTATTGCTCTGGCAGCTGGAATTGCAGATGGATTGGGATATGGTGATAACACAAAAGCAGCTCTTATTACCAGAGGAATTGCAGAGATTGCAAGACTCGGTGTTAAGATGGGCGGTGCAATTGAAAGTTTTACAGGACTTACAGGTATCGGTGATCTGATCGTAACATGTGCCAGTGTGCATAGCCGTAACCGAAAGGCAGGTTACCTTATAGGTCAGGGAATGAGTATGCAGGAGGCAATGGATGAAGTCAAGATGGTGGTTGAAGGTGTATATTCTACGAAAGCAGCTGTAAAATTAGGAGAAAAATATGATGTTTCGCTTCCAATCATCAATAAAGTAAATGAAGTATTATTTGAAAATAAAGATCCAAGAGAAGCTGTGAACGAACTTATGCTTCGAGATAGTAAAGCTGAACATACTGCTTTACCTTGGAAAGAATAAAAAGAACGGAGGTTTTTAAAGACCTCCGTTCTTTTTTTCTATGAACTGTTTGAATTCATGAACAATAGGTGCCTGATATACATTTTTTAAAGTTGCCATGTAAAAAATACGCTCCCAGGTGGAATTTGTAATCTCAATGATTTTAACTGGCATATTATTTAATGTTGGCATGTGTGGAATAATTGCGATTCCAAATCCAGCACTTACAAGATCTGCCACAATCTGGTCGTCGCCTATGGAGTAGGCAACTTTGGGACGTCCGCCACAATCTTCGAATAATTTGTCTATCACAGGTTCTAGTCCACTTTCTTTTGAGAACATAATCTGAGGATAAGGGAGAGTTTCTGCAAGATCTACAGAATCTCGATTTTCCAAGGGATGACCTTTGGGTACAATGAGCACCAGCTTTTGTTTGGAAATTGGAACAAAATCAATCAAAGGTTCATTTTCCTGCAGTGTACAGAAAGCGATATCATAGCGGCGTTTTTTTAATCCATGAAGAATATCTGAAGTCAATCCGGTAGATGTATGAAAATAGAAGTCAATTCCTTTATCCGGTTGTGAATCTAGAAAATCTTTTGCATGGCGAGAAACAATAGTACTGAGAGAAGGAAGCATGGCGATGTCAATATGTCCTTCACCGCTTCCCGTCATTTGTAACTTGTTAATACATGAATCCAGTATACAGAGCGAATGTTCAACATCATCTAGGAATGCCTGCCCGCATTTGGTCAGAACAACATTGCGACCATCTTTTTCGAATAATTTTACCCCAAGTTCTTTTTCGAGAGAAGAGATGGCATGACTGAGACTTGGTTGAGTGATTGATAATATCTCCGCTGCTTTCGTGTAATGTTCTAAGTGGGCCAGTGTTACAAAATATCTTAAATGATATAGATTCATAAGACTTCCCCTTTCGTCATTTGTTTGAGCATATCTTAACATGAACTTAAAATAAAATCCACGAATTTTATTGCCCCAACAATTAGTTCTATTATTAATGCCAGAATTGGGTAAAATGTATTGATAAATGTAATAATTTTTGATTGAAAATCTTGCGTTTATCCAGATATTTCCAGCTGATTTTCTTAGTCTAAATCAAAAATAGACCGCATATATTCTAACAGCATAGACGTAAAGGAGTCAGGACAATGGATCAGTATCATTTATACAAAGATATACAGGCAAGGACCAACGGAGAGATATACATAGGAGTTGTAGGACCGGTGCGGACGGGAAAATCAACATTTATCAAACGATTTATGGATGTTCTGGTATTACCACATATGAAGGATGAGCATGGCAAAGAACGGACAAGGGATGAATTGCCGCAGTCTGCTTCTGGACGTACTATTATGACAACAGAACCCAAATTCGTTCCTAAGGAAGCGGCCGAAATTCAGGTGTCAGATGATGTCACAGTGAAGGTGCGTTTGATTGATTGTGTGGGATATATGGTAGAAGGAGCATCAGGACATATTGAGGGGAATGAAGAAAGACAGGTAAAAACGCCTTGGTTCGATCATGAGATTCCCTTTACAAAAGCAGCAGCCATCGGAACCAGAAAGGTGATTCATGATCATGCAACGATAGGAATAGTAGTGACAACAGATGGCTCAATTACAGATATTCCAAAAGAAAATTATCGTGACGGAACCGAGAAAACAATCCGGGAGTTGCAGAGTATTGGCAAGCCATTTATTGTACTGGTTAATTCTAAGAAGCCATATGGGGATGAGGCAAAGCAGACTGTAGAAGAATGGGAAAAACAGATGGGGGTATGTGCATTACCGGTGAATTGTGAACAGTTAAAAGAAGAAGATATTATGCGGATTATGGAGGCTGTGCTCTATGAATTCCCAATATCAGAAATTCAATTCTATATTCCGAAATGGACAGAGATGCTCTCGAGAGATCATAAAATTAAGCAAGATATGTTGGTACATATAAAAAATGTTATGGGTCATTTTTGCGAGATTAAAGATGCTGCGGCCGGAATTGAGAAACCAGACAGTTCATATATAGAAGATATGAAAGTAGATTGTATCGAAATGGATACGGGATGTGTTAAAGTTCGGATTGCTGTAGCAGAGAAGTTTTATTATGAGATGTTGAGTGAATTGACAGGGACACATATAGCCGGACAATATGAATTGATTTCGACAATGAAAAGTCTGTCGGAGTTAAAAGCAGAATATGAAGGAGTACGAGATGCATTTTCTGCTGTAAAGATGAAAGGGTATGGGATGGTCTGCCCGAAAAAAGAAGAGATTACATTAGAAGAACCGACGATTATTAAACAAGGTAACAAATACGGAGTTAAGATTCATTCAGAGGCTCCATCTATTCATCTGATCCGGGCTAATATTGAGACAGAAATAGCACCGATCGTGGGAAGTGAACAGCAAGCAGAAGATTTGATACGATATATTAAAGATACAAAGGAGCGGGAAGGAGGTATCTGGGGAACGAATATCTTTGGAAAATCCATTGAAGAACTGGTAATGGATGGAATGAGGAATAAGATGGCAATGATCAATGATGAAAGTCAGGAAAAACTTCAGGATACCATGCAGAAAATTGTAAATGACAGTAATGGCGGACTGGTATGCATCATCATCTGACACTTTATAGATTCCTACATATATTATAGAGAAAAATAAATAACAGGAATATGCAAGATGATGGAAAATTATGTAACATTATCAATAGAAACACACCTGTTTTTTGCAAGAATCATGAAGGAACACGCATTGTTTCTTGAGGCAGGATTCCCATGCAAAGAAACACAGTGGATTCAAAGAGCAGACCGACTGCGTAATGAGTTCGAGAATCTGTTGCGTCAGGTCATGCAGTTTAATTGTGGCCTGATGAACCATGAGATATTGAAATCACAAGAACTGGTCACACAGTTCACACTTCAGGCAGAGAGAAGAACTAGTCAGTTAACGGGAATTTCGATTGACCATAGAATTACAATGGCAGAACAACAGCTTGAAGCAGATTGTTCTGGCAATAGACACAAAAGAATGATACGTTCGATCGATCAGTTGAATCGAAAGGCTATTCATTTGTTGGATGAATTGATAGGATTTAAGGAAAGTATCTTAAGAGAAGTGGAGGAAGGATGTTTATTTACATTTAATTATCCATTGTTAATCCAGCACATTTTAAGGGAAGCAAAATTGTACCGGTCAATTTTGACTGACTTGGTTGAAGATCAGCGAGTATCCTATAAAAAAATCAGAGATCAGGAGATGTTCTGGAATCAGATCATGATGGAACATGCATGGTTTATCCGGGGACTTCTCGACCCGACAGAGACAGAATTAATCGAATCGGCAGATCATTTTGCAGTGGAATATGGCGAATTACTTGAAATGGCAAGGACGCAGAATTGTAAGGCGATGGATGGGATACGGAGAAAATCTCTGGAAGAGACATTAAAGTATCGAAAATTCAAAGAGGCAGGAGCAGAAGGTATTCTGAATTGTGAGATTGCATCCCTCATATTACCATTATTGGCGGACCATGTGTTACGGGAAGCCAATCACTATATCCGAATCTTGGAATGTGGAATGGAAAGGACCTACTAAAAGATGTTGGAATTATGTGATTACTCATTGCGCAGAAAAGTCCGCTGCTATGAGATAGAGGCGATAGAAATTCCGATTGTATATAATAAATATGGAGATCATGACCCAAATGGTCTTCTCTATGTGTTAAAGAAGGATGCAGATCGAATACGCAAAAATGCAATCCGGAATTTTCAGAAAGATATTCCACAGCCTTATGAAGAAGTGAAGCCGCTGGTTATCCGGGCAAATGTAGGAGAGAAAGTAGAGATTATTTTCTCTCATTCGTTGAATCGGCCATTGTCTATACATGTACAGGGACTGGCTTATGACGTTCAGACTTCGGATGGCGCCAGTGTAGGATATAATAAGGATACAACAACGCAGAATCAGATTTTATATACATGGTATGCAGATCGAGAAGGAGTCTATCTGTTTCAGGATATGGGAGATACCAGAAGTAGTGAAGATGGTACGAATGTACATGGATTATTTGGTGCGATTATTGTGGAAGAAGCAGAATCCAGATGGCTGGACCCAGAGAGCGGAAAAGAGCTGGAAAGTGGATTGTTTGCAGATATCTATCATCCCTGGAAACCTGCTTTTCGGGAATATGCGGTATTTTTCCATGATGAACTGGAAATCAAAGACAAAGATGGTAATCAGCCGAAAGATCCTCATACAGGGCTTCCCTCTGCTACAACAGCAATCAGCTATCGTGCAGAACCCATGAGGAACCGAATGCCGCTGACAGAAGAACATGCAGATACGGGAGAAGATATTTCCATGAGTTCCTGGGTCTATGGAGATCCGGCGCCACCGATCCTGAAGGCGTATGTAGGGGATCCGGCGAAGATCCGTCTGGTTCATGGAGGAATCAAAGAGACGCATGTATTCCATCTGCACAATCATCAGTGGAGACTGGAAGGACAAAATCCGAATTCTACGATCATAGATTCTATTTCCATCAGTCCTCAGGAATGTTATACGTTGGATATCTTGCACGGAGCAGGGAGTCTGAACAGAACGATTGGGGATGTCATTTTCCATTGCCATTTGTATCCGCATTTCCATGAAGGAATGTGGACCTTGTGGAGAATCTATGACAGACTGCAGGATGGAACAGGATGCCTGCCAGACGGAACGGTTATCCCGCCATTACAGCCATTAAAAGACAGAGTTCTTCCGCCAAAGAAAGAAAAGGAACATCCGGGATATCCGAATTTTATTCAAGGTGAATCGGGAGAAAGACCATTGCAACCACCGTTGGGAATCGTTGATAATGAAGGTGATAACCAGATTGAGCCAACAGAACTGGAACGGGCGAATTTTGTAGAAGACTTTGAGCCTGGAGCGCTCTATACAGATACCTGTCCATGTTATACCGATGCTCGTTCCCCTGGAGATGATGGATGTGAATGTTGGGGAGAAACGGATGAAAAGGTGAAGATTTTTGAGATTGCGCTGGTACAGGCGAAGGTAGTATACAATCGTTACGGATGGCATGATCCCCAGGGAAGATTCTTTGTAATGAAGGAAGAACTGGAAAAACATGGAGGATTGGAATCCTATATTCGAAAAGTAGAAAAAGAACAGATTCAGGTAGAACCGCTTGTCATCCGGGCAAATGCAGGTGATTGTATTGAAGTGAGATTGACAAATCTTCTGCCGGAATATTTAAATGCGAGTCCATTCCAGATGGAGACAAAAACGGATATCGTGGGATACCATATTCATCTGGTAAAATTCGACACGATTGTATCTGATGGAGCAGCGAATGGATGGAATAATATTGCAGGAGCAAGACAGTATGAGACATTGATAGAACGTTTCTTTGCTAATACGGAGTTAAGAACGGTATTCTTCCATGATCATCTATTCGCAAATTCACACCAGCAGCATGGAGTGTTTGGCGCTTTAGTCATAGAAGAAGCAGGTGCAACATTTCACGATATACGTACAGGAGAAATATTGCCATATGGTACCAAAGCAGTCATACGCAGGCGTGATGGAACATCGTTCCGAGAGTATGCTTTATTTGTCCATGACTTTGCATTGCTTTTTGATAAGAAGGGAAAAGCGCTGAATCCACCGGAAGTTCCTGGATCTCATGATGATCCTGGAGTGATGGGAATTAATTACCGCTGTGAACCAATGCGGGAGAGACTTTCTGGAAATAATGATCCAGCTTATATTTTTAGTTCTTATGTTCATGGGGATCCAGTAACGCCAGTTTTGGAGACGTATCCGGGAGATGAATTGATGATCCGCCTGCTGGATGGGGCTCATGAAGAACAGCATGCTCTTAATATTACTGGGATGTCTTGGAAAAAAGAAGTTGCAGATATCGTGTCACCAGATGTAGCTTCTCAGACACTGGGGATATCAGAAGCATTCAATATTCGGATTACAAAGTCATATGGTCCGGGGGATTATCTGTATTATTTTGGTGGAATTGACGATGTCTGGTTAGGATTATGGGGAATTATCCGTGTGTATCAGCATCAGGAAAAATGTCTGAAGCCATTATGCAAGGAGAAAAATCAGATCCTTCCACTTCCGCCATGTCCTGGAAGAAATGCTGTCATACGCCGTTATGAAGTTGCAGCAATTCAAAAGAATATTCTATATAATGAATACGGAGATCATGATCCCGATGGACTACTTTTTGTTCCGATTGATGATGCAGAACGAGTTCTGACTGGAAAGCAAAGACCAAGACCTTTGATTCTAAGGGCAAACGCAGGTGACTGGATTGAAGTAACGCTTCACAATCTGTTTGATCCGAGAAAACCAGTTACATATTATGATTATCCGAAAGTACCATTGGATATTGCCCACAGGCCATCAATGCGCGTTTCACTGAATCCGCAGTTCCTACAATATGATCCGCTATATGACTCTGGTGTCAATATAGGATATAACAATCGAGAACAGACAGTAGGAATTGGGGAAAGTAAGAAGTATCTCTGGTATGCAGACCGAGAATATGGTGCATGTATCATTCAGTCTTTTGGCGACATGAGAAATCACAGATATCATGGATTATTCGGAACAATTTTAATCGAACCGGCAGGATCAAAGTGGTATCAGAATTCATCTCTTAAGAAAGCAATCTATGATGAAGAAGCTGTCATTGCGCCGCCGGATGCAGAGCATTTCCGCGAGTGTGTAGTATTGGTACAAAACGGAATTCGTCTGCTGGATAAAGAGAATAAGCTGATTCAGACAGCAGCAGGCGAAAGGGAAGAAGTAGATGCAGAAGATACAGGAGAAAAGGGATACAATTATCGCTCGGAAAGATATGCAAACAGACTAAAACGGGATTCAAGAATTGCGAAGATATTCAGCAGTAAAGTTCATGGTGATCCGGCAACCCCGTTATTCAGAGCTTATGCAGGAGATCGAGTCATCTTCCGTACGATGATGCCGGCTGATAAACCTAGAAATGTTGGATTTTGCATACATGGACATGAGTGGAAGGAGCAGCCAGAGGATTCTCATTCCAGAATCATCTCTGTACAAGGAGCAGTCAGCATCGGAAATACATTCAATCTGGAATTGAAAGAGGGTGCTTCCTGTCCGGGAGATTACCTATATCGGTCCGGAAGTCTGAAATGGGATGTAGAATCCGGTATGTGGGGAATCTTCCGTGTAATGAAACATGGAATTAAGAGAAAATGTAAGGATGTATGCCACAGAACTTTCGCATGCATCTGTGGAAAAAGGACTTGAATCTGAGGAGAAAAGTAGTATAATAGTCATGACAAAGGAGTCACATGTTTCTATGTGACTCCTTTTTATGTTAAATTGAAGGAACAAAGGAGATTGGAAAATGAAGGATTATACGTTTAAAGTACCTCAGGACATCGTGTTTGGAATGGGCTCATTAAAGAGACTGCCAGAATTGCTGGAAAAATGTGGTTCTAAAAAAATGATGATTATTTCTGACCATGGCCTGGAAAAATTAGGAGTTGTTGAGAAGATTCAGAAAATTGTTGAAGATGCGGGAATTGAGACTTGCACATTCCTTGATATTTTACCGAATCCAACGGTTGATATGGTGGATGCGGCAACGAAGATATATAAAGAGTCTGGAGCGACCAGTATTGTAGCATTAGGTGGAGGAAGTCCGATGGATGTGGCGAAAGCAGTTGGTGTACTGGCAAGGTATGGTGGATCTATTGTGGAATATGAAGGCGCACATCTGGTACCAGGTTCCATTGAACCAATCATTGCGATTCCAACTACGGCAGGAACCGGAAGCGAGGTTACTGCATTTTCTGTTATTACGGATACCTCCAGAAATTATAAATTAACAGTATTCAGTTACGAGTTGCTTCCAAAATACGCATTGCTGGATCCAGAGATGATCATGTCTGTACCACCATCAATTGCAGCATCTTGTGGTATTGATGCGCTGATCCATGCCTGGGAAGCATATACTTCTCTGGGAGCATCTCCATTCTCAGATGCGATGGCAGAAAAAGCTATGGAGCTGATAGGAGGAAATATCCGCCGATTCGTCGCAAACCGTCAAGATGAAGAAGCTGCCTGCGCGATGATGTCAGGAAGTATGTTCGCTGGTATTGCATTTGCATGGGCAAGACTTGGCAATGTCCATGCTATGTCCCATCCGGTCAGTGCGTTCTTCGGTGTTCCACATGGCGTGGCGAATTCGATTCTTCTTCCAGTCATTGTAGAATATAATGCACTTGCAGATCACGGCCGGTATGAAAAGATCTACAATTACATCCGTGAGAAAAAGGAACCTGTTTCTGATTTCAGACCGGAGATGCTGGTAGAAGAGATTAAGAAGCTGAATGCGGATCTTGGAATTCCAAAGACATTATCAGAGGTTGGTGTGACAGAAGATAAGATTCCACAGATGGCGGCAGATGCAATGAAGAGTGGTAATATTGCTGCTAATCCAAGACAGTCTACATTAAAAGATATTGAGATGCTGTATCATAAAGCAATGTAACATTGGAAATCTATGGATCAGATTTCGAGAAAGTGAATACAGAAATGGCGCCAGGGGTAGAACTTGGCGCTGTTTTTATGTTATACTGTTACAGTGCGTTCAATCTAATGTGATGCAAATGATAAAAGCAGGGAGAAAGAATATGCATAGAAAAATATTAAAGCAATTAAGTATTATTTTGTGTCTTTGTCTTATAGCAGAGTTTATCGTTTCGCTGCTTCCGATTACATTTCCAAGCAGTGTCATGGCGATATTGATACTTGCATTGTTACTAGGAACAAAGACACTAAAAGAAGAACAGATTCAGGAGACAGGAGATTTTCTGCTGTCCAATATGGCGTTAGTCTTTGTGCCGTTGTCAATAGGAATGATTGAGGATCTAGAACTTTTAAAAGGGCAGATCGTAGGGTTTGTTGTGGTTGTGATGATCTCATTGGTTCTGACATTCCTTGGAACCTATGCATCTGTGAGGGCTGTTCAGATCTGTATGAAAAAAATAGGAGAAAAAGGAGAAAAGAATCATGAGTGAAATCTGGTCAAATCCTTTGTTTGGTGTGTTGTTAACTGTCTTTTCCTTCTATATCGGCGGACAGGTGTCGAAGAAAATAAAATCACCGATTGCAAATCCGCTTTTGATTGCCATGGTAATCTGTGTTCTTGTGATGAAGGTGTTACATATCTCTTACGATGATTATATGGAAGGAGCACAATTTGTATCCATGTTTCTTGTACCGGTGACTGCGATGCTTGGGTTGTCCATCTACAGGCAGCGGGCGGTTCTGAAAGAACAATTTTTCCCAATTGTAATCGGATGCCTGCTTGGAAGCATCTTGTCGATGGGAAGTACAGTAATCTTGTGCCGTATGCTGGTAATGCATGAGGAGATGATATATTCGCTACTTCCAAAGTCTGTGACCACGGCGATTGCCCTGGATGTATCGGAGCAATTAGGCGGATTAAAATCCATCACGATGATGGCAGTGATCATCTGTGGAACTGTCGGTGCAATCATCCATCCGTTTTTGATCAAATTATTTCGTCTCAAAGATCCAGTGGCAACAGGTGTTGCTTTTGGGACCGCAAGTCATGCAATAGGAACGGCGAAAGCACTCGAGATTGGAGAAGTAGAAGGTGCAGTCAGCGGAGTCGCAATGGGGGTTGCTGGAATTTGCACGGTTATCATTGCATTATTTCTGTAAAAGATATAATATATAAAATATATGAACACTGATGAAAAATTAGATGGAGGTACAATATGAGAGTTGCGATTATCACAGCGAACACTGATATATACAGAGGAAATGAAGAAAATAAGAGTGGAGAAGTGATTAAGAAGATCGTGGAAGAAGCAGGACTTGAGATTGTATTTATGAGAGCTCTTCCAACAGATAGAGAAGTGTTATCAACAGTCATGGAGAGATTGGCAGATGGGCATCTGACAGACCTTGTCCTGACGACAGGCGGAGCTGGATGCGGTCCGGAAGACTGTACACCGGAAGCAACCATGGATGTGGTAGAAAGACCGCTGCTTGGCATTCCGGAAGCTATGCGTGCCCATACCATGCAGCTGACAAAGCGTTCTATGCTGAATAGAAGTACAGCTGGTATCCGTAAGGATGTATTGATTGTTAATCTGCCGGGTAAGCCGCAGGCAGTTAAGGAAAGTCTCCGTTATCTGCTTCCAGAGATCATGCATGCAGTAGATGTCATTCAGGGAGAGGCTTAAAAGAATGCGTATTACTTATTTGAACCATAGTGGATATGTGGTGGAAGAGAAAGATATTGTCCTGATCTTTGATTATTATAAAGGATATCTTCCTCCAATTACAGAAGAAAAGAAAATCTATGTATTTGCCAGCCATGTTCATTATGATCATTTTAAAAAAGAAATTTTCCAATGGGCAGACAGGTATAAGAATATACAATATATTTTGTCAGATGATATTATGGCGGAAGGACCGGATGGCAAGACTATTTATATAGGGCCTCGTCAGGAAATACAAGTAGATGAGTTACAGATTAGAACGCTTCGCTCTACCGATGAGGGTGTAGCGTTCTTTGTACGCTTTCGTGACAAAGTGATCTATCATGCCGGAGATCTGAACTGGTGGCACTGGGAAGAGGAAAGTGAAACTTATAATCTGATGATGAAGCGAATGTTTCAGAATGAGATCGGGAAGATAGAGGGAGAGAGGATAGATGTGGCTTTTGTGCCGCTGGATCCGAGGCAGGGCGAACAATATTACTGGGGACTTGATTATTTTATGAAGCATACGGATACAAGATGTATCTTCCCTATGCATATGTGGGAAGATTATGATATATATGAACGTTTGATGGAGAATCCGGCTGCGGAAGAATACAAAAATCGAGTGATGCATGTGATCCGACCACAACAGGTGTTTGAAAGGAGTATGTAAATGCAGGTAAAAATATATACAGATGGCGCTGCCCGGGGGAATCCGGATGGACCAGGAGGATATGGAACAGTTCTGGAATATGTAGACTCAAGAGGAGAACTGCACACAAAAGAAATCTCCCAGGGATATCAGCGTACCACGAATAACCGGATGGAACTGATGGCAGTGATAGCCGGGCTGGAAGCTTTGAACCGGTCATGTGAGGTAGAACTTTACTCAGATTCCAAATATGTCGTGGATGCATTTAATCAGCATTGGATTGACGGATGGATGAAAAAGGGATGGAAGAGGGGAAAGAATGAACCGGTCAAGAATGTCGATCTGTGGAAACGTTTATTAAAAGCAAAGGAACCTCATCATGTTACATTTATCTGGGTAAAAGGTCATGATGGACATCCTCAGAATGAACGATGTGATACATTGGCGACAACGGCGGCTGATGGGAATGATCTGATCGTGGATGAGGGAATTGCAAAATAAGAATTGTATTTTAAAATAAGATGTGATATAGTAACCAAGGCAAGTAAGACAAGTAATCGCAGCTGTAAGTGCCGAAAGGCAGCAGGTGAGGAAAGTCCGGGCTTCACAGGGCAGGATGCCGGATAACGTCCGGTGGAGGCGACTCCAAGGAAAGTGCAATAGAAATGAACCGCCCGTGCAGAAGACTCCTTCTGCACAGGTAAGGGTGGAAAGGCAGTGTAAGAGACTACCGCCTTGCTGGTAACAGCAGGGGCATATGTAAACCCCATCCGAAGCAAGACCGGATAAAGACAATGTGGCGGCCCGTCACGTCTTAGGTAGGTCGCTGGAACCCATCGGCAACGGTGGGTCTAGATAGATGATTACTCAACGACATAACCCGGCTTATCGTCTTGCTTGCTTTTTATTTTCGATTGCCATCGTATTTTTCTTCACAGTACATGCATCGATAGATTTCTTTTTCAGGATCGGTCAATACGAATACGTGGTCCAATTCCTGCTCAATAGAGGTAATGCATCTTGGATTCTTGCATCGGATGATGTTCGTAATCTTTTTTGGAAGATGCAGGGATTTCTTCTCTACAATCTCAGAATCCTTAATAATATTAATCGTGATATTGTGGTCGATGAATCCTAATACATCCAGGTCAATAAAATCAATTGGGCATTCAATCTTCATAATGTCTTTTTTGCCCATTTTACTGCTTTTTGCGTTTTTAATAATAGCAACACAGCAGTCTAATTTATCTAAGTGAAGGTATTTATAGATTTCCATACTTTTGCCGGCCTGAATATGATCTAATACAAATCCCTCTTCAATACGTCCTACATTCAAAGTGTTATTTACCATGTTCATATCCCCCTATACTTCGATTTCTAACAATGTCAATATCAATGCCATACGAATATATACACCATACTGGGACTGCCTAAAATAAGCTGCTCTTGGATCATCGTCAACTTCAACAGAGATCTCATTGACACGTGGCAGTGGGTGGAGAACATACATGTCTTCTTTGGCCAGCTGCATTTTCTTGGCATCCAGAATATAGAAGTCCTTCATTCTTACATAGTCTTCTTCGTTGAAGAAACGTTCTTTCTGTACACGAGTCATATAGAGTAGATCCAGATTCGGAATTGCATCCTCCAGACGAACAACTTCTTCATATGGAATATGATTCTTGTCCAGAACATCGGAGCGGATATAGCTTGGAAGTCTTAATTCTTCCGGTGAAATCAAAACAAATCTGATGCCCGGATATCTGACTAATGCATGAATCAAAGAGTGAACCGTACGGCCAAACTTCAAGTCCCCACAAAGACCAATGGTCATATTGTCGAGATGACCTTTTAGACAACGAATGGTCAATAAATCGGTCAGTGTCTGGGTCGGATGCTGATGCCCGCCATCGCCTGCATTGATTACAGGGATTGTAGCATGCTTGCTGGCTACCATAGGTGCGCCTTCTTTTGGGTGGCGCATTGCACAGATATCTGCATAACAGGAAATCATACGGATGGTATCGGATACACTTTCTCCCTTGGCGGCAGAACTGGAATCTGCAGATGAAAATCCGAGAATGCTCCCGCCCAGATTCAACATGGCAGCTTCATGACTTAATCTTGTTCTTGTACTTGGTTCATAGAAGAGGGTCGCTAATTTCTTCCCCTCACAGGCATGCGCGTATTTCGTTGGATTGGCTTCAATATCAACCGCCAGATCCATTAATTTGTCTAGTTCTTCCACGGAAAAATCCAGTGGACTCATCAAGTGTCTCATAATAACCTCCCACATCGAAAATCTTTCATACATCATATAATAAATGCGAAAGATTTTCAATGTTTGTTGAGAATTTTTTCGAACAACAGTCCAGCGCCGAACCATAGAGGTGCATAGTCCAGTCGTATCAGACCATCAATATTTAACGGAGCATTACTATAATCCCATGGGCAGGCATTATGTTTCTTCAGAAAAGAGCCTGTGACATATTCTCCAATAAAAATACAACATGTATAGACCCCTCCTCTTAACCATATACTCTTTCCTTTTAATCGCCTGCAGATTGGAGATAGAAAGCTAGCCATTCCGTAGATGGGGAACATCCAGATAGAAGTATTCCCAGTAAGTTTCGGATTGTCTTCACGAAGAGAACGAAGGCCGGTAAAAAGGATTTCCATGCACCAGCCAGCAGTTCCACAAGTTAAAAAATTGTGTCTCATAACAATAAGTATGCCAATGGAAGGTGGATTTTATGCGAAAAATGTATTATAATACAGATTAGTTTGTGTAAAGGAGATTGCCAGATGTCGACATTAGAGGAATTAAGAGAGAAATTAGATCAGGTAGATGATCAGATCGTAGAGTTATATGAGCAAAGATCAAAACTTACCGAAGAGGTGGGAGAATATAAGATTCGTAACGGGATTAAGGTATTTGACCGTCAGCGGGAACATGATAAATTACAGAATGTAGCAGCAAAAGCAACTACGGATTTTAATAAAAAAGGGATTCGGGAAATATTTGAACAGTTGATGTCTATCAGTCGTAAGAAACAATATCAGCAGCTGGTGGAAGCCGGAGCACTTGGCCGTCTTCCATTTATTGAGGTAGACAGCCTGAATGCAGAACATGCAAGAATTGTTTTCCCGGGTACAGAAGGAGCTTATAGTCAGGCTGCAATGCAAGATTATTTTGGAGAAAACTGCAATAGCTTTTATGTGCGGACATTTCGAGATGCCATGGAGTCTATCGAAGAGGGGGCAGCTGACTTTGCAGTGCTTCCAATTGAAAATACAACAGCCGGAGCTGTAGATGAGATGTATGATCTGCTGGTAGAATTTGAAAATTATATCGTAGCAGAAACCATTATTCCGATCACGCACACGTTGTCCGGACTCCCAGGAACGAAATTGTCAGATATTGAACGGGTATATTCGAAAGGTGTTGCATTGATGCAGGCATCCAGATATCTGGATGAACATAGTGATTGGCAGCAGATCAGTGTTGCAAACACCGCGATTGCCGCAAAGAAGATCCTTGATGAACAGGATATGACTCAGGCGGCGGTCTGCAGTGCATATGCTGCAAAGGTACATGGACTGGAGCTCCTCGAAGATAATATCAATGATAATCCAAATAATTTTACAAGATTTATCGTTGTTACAAATCAGAAGATATTTTTGAAAGATGCGAAGAAGATCAGTATCTGCTTTGAAGTGCCTCACGAAAGCGGATCTTTGTACCATTTACTTTCGCATTTTATCTATAATGATCTGAACATGAGCAAGATTGAGTCCAGACCAATTGAGGGAAGAAACTGGGAATACCGTTTCTTCGTTGATTTTGAAGGTAACCTTGCTGATGCGGCTGTGAAAAATGCAATCCGCGGACTGAGAGAAGAGAGTCGCAGTCTTAAAATCTTAGGAAATTACTAAGCGGAAGATGACATATAGAGAAATACCAGGGAGTGACGAAGATGAGAACAAATGAATTGATGCTATACAAACATATGGAAGACGGACAGATTCTTCAGGATATGACGTTTCTTATGGAAAATTATGACAACGATTATTACAATCAGGAAGACTTGAAAGGATTATTATTCGAGTCTGTCAATGAGATATTGGAAATGGCAGTGAGTCATGGATTTGAAGGAAATCTGTGGCACAATTATCTGACCTATCTGTTGGCAAGCCATGAAAATGCTTACAGTACTTCTTGTGAAATTGTTGGAGAAGTGGAAGGAAGCATTAATCAGGTAGCTTTACATGATTTTGCCATTTTTAAAGAATTATTTGATTATAATTTTAAGGAGTTGGAAGAGGCACTGGATGCCAAATGTCTGTCAATTCTGATGGAATATCAGGGAACTAGTGGGTATGGTAAGGTATTTAATCGAAGAGTCCGTGACAGAATCTGTGATCTTAGCAGAAGCCTTGCAAAGACAAAAGATGTAGAGGAATTTAAGGCAACTCTTACACAGTTTTATAAAGAATTTGGGGTAGGTAAGCTTGGACTTCATAAGGCATTTCGTGTTGAACATACAGAAGAAGGTGCACAGATCGTTCCAATTACAAATATTGCACATGTACATTTGGACGATTTGATTGGTTATGAACTTGCAAAAAAGAAATTGATAGACAATACCAAGGCATTTGTAGAAGGAAGAAAGGCGAATAACTGCCTGTTGTTCGGTGATGCGGGGACTGGTAAATCTTCATCCATTAAGGCTATTTTGAATCAGTATTATGATCAGGGACTTCGAATGATTGAAGTGTATAAGCATCAGTTTCAGGATCTGAATGATGTGATCGCACAGATCAAAAACCGTAATTATAAGTTCATTATCTATATGGACGATCTCTCTTTTGAAGAGTTTGAAATTGAGTACAAATATCTGAAAGCAGTAATTGAGGGAGGTCTGGAAAGAAAGCCAGAGAATGTTCTGATCTATGCAACTTCTAATAGAAGACATCTGATTCGTGAGACCTTTAAGGATAAGGAAGATCGGGATGAGGAACTTCACACCAATGATACCGTGCAAGAGAAACTGTCGTTGGTTGCAAGATTTGGTGTGACTATTTATTTTGGAAAACCGGACAAGAAGGAATTCCAGGAAATCGTACGCCAGCTGGCAGCAAAGAATGGTATTGAGATGCCAGAGGAAAAGCTTCTGTTGGAGGCTAATAAGTGGGAATTAAGCCACGGTGGATTGTCTGGAAGAACTGCACAGCAGTTCATTGACTATCTGGCAGGAACTCAGTAAAAAACAAAAGGTATAAGATGAGAGTCAAGATAGAGTTATGGGGAAGAATCTGACAGAAGGAAATGTCTCGAAAACAATGCTGTTGTTCTCGGGACCGATGATATTGGGAAATCTGTTACAACAGTGTTATAATATCGTGGATACGATAATCGTAGGGCAGGTCCTTGGCGCTGAGGCATTGGCAGCTGTAGGAGCTGCCTATACTTTGATGACGTTTTTGACTTCTATATTAATAGGAATGTGTATGGGAAGTGGAACGTTATTTTCGTTTTATTATGGAAAAAGGGATTATGAGCGGCTGAAGGATGGAATAGTGGCATCTTTCCTTTTAGTCGGTGGAATATCTGTACTGATGAATATCCTGGTCTTTGTAAAGATAGATTTTATCTTTAGATTCTTAAATATTCCAGATTCTTTAATGGGTATGATGCATGATTACGTCTGGAGCATCTTCTGGGGAATCTTCTTTGTGTTCTTATATAATTATTATGCGTTTTTACTCCGTGCAGTGGGTGATTCTGTGACACCACTTTGGTTTCTGGGAATTTCCTCTGTATTGAATGTTCTTCTGGATGTGATATTTGTCATGAAATTGCATTGGGGAATTGAAGGAGCAGCATTTGCCACTGTATTTTCACAGATAGCTGCAGGAATCGGAATTGCCATATATACATGGTGGAAAGAGCCTGGGATTCGAATCAGCATTCGAAGGGCACGCCAGTCTATGGGACGGATGCCGGAAATGGCGAGATATTCTTTTGCATCCAGTATCCAGCAATCTGTGATGAATTTCGGAATTTTGCTGATTCAGGGTCTGGTGAACAGTTTTGGAACGATTGTTATGGCGGCTTTTGCAGCGGCAGTAAAAATAGATTCTTTTGCATACATGCCGGCACAGGAATTCAGTAATGCTTTCTCTATCTTCATTTCGCAAAACCATGGCGCGGGAAAAGAGGACAGAGTAAAAAAGGGCGTCCGTTCAGCAGTTATGATATCTGTGCTTTTTTGTATCATCGTGTCTGTAATGGTATTTATTTTTGCGGCTTATCTGATGATGATATTCATCAGTCCGCAGGAGAAGGAGATTATTCAGGTCGGTGTAGGATATCTTCGGGTAGAGGGAAGTTTCTACTGTGGCATTGGAATCCTGTTCCTTCTATATGGATATTATCGTTCTATCGGAAAGCCGGAGATGTCAGTAGTCTTGACGGTGATATCTCTGGGCACACGAGTCGTATTGGCATATATACTGGCTCCTGTTCCAGAGATTGGAGTATGGGGAATCTGGTGGGCAATTCCAATCGGATGGCTGTTGGCAGATGTGACAGGATTCATAGTAATGAGAAAGATAAAAAGATCCGTACGTATCGGATAATCTGAAAAAGCTGTGCAGTTAATCTTGCACAGCTTTTATATTGGATATATCAGAATCAATCATTAGAGAATAGTTCGTATAGTATACCACAAAGCCAGGTTTGGCACCGTTAGGTTTTTTGACATGTTTTTTCTCTACGTAGTCAATCTCTACTTTATCACTGCCACGGTTCTTAGAGTAGTATGCAGCTAATCGCCCTGCTTCTTCAAATGTACAATCCGGAAGTTCATCACCGTTGGTTTTTACGATCACGTGAGATCCCGGAGCACCTTTCGCATGGAACCACCAGTCGTTTCCAGAGGCAAAAGAAAAGGTCAGTTCGTCATTCTGGAGATTATTCTTTCCTACATACATATGATAGCCATCGCTGGAGATATAATGCATTGGCCTACTGGTAAGCTTAACCTTCTTTTTAGAATATTTCCTGCGGATATAGCCGGTTTGTATGAGTTCTTCTTTAATCTGTGCGAGATCTGCCTCGCTCCTGGCAATATCAAGAGAGTTGCTAATAGATTCTAGATATTGAATATCATCTGCGGTTTCTTGAATCAGTCCTGTCAGTGCTTCGTAAGTTCTCTTTTGTTTGTTATATTTCCCAAAATATTTCTGTGAATTTTCTTGTGGTGTTTTGGTAGGATCCAAAGGGATGGTAATCTCCTGGTTCGTGTAATAATTTAGCGCAGTTAATTCCTTTGAGCCAGAGGGAAGATTGTAACCATAAGTGTTGATTAATTCACCATATACTTTATATTTTTCACGGTTTTCCGTATCTTTTAACTGTTTTGTCTGAAGATCGTATTTTTTACGATTCCGTTCCAGCGAAGTCTGAACTACGTGACGTAAATCAGCGCTTTTCTGGTGAATGCGGGTCAATGTGTTCTTAGTAGAATAATACGTAGCAAGCACTTTTGAGATAGAATCATATTCTTTTTCTGTGTACTCTTGATAATGAGAAAGGGGGAGAGCACTGAATTCTTTCGGTTCATTTCTATTATAATAGATTGTTGGATGGAAATTGCCGGATTTAACATCTTCTATATAATAGATAAATTGTCGATATAAATGAGTCAGTACATCTTTGGAAAGATTATTAGCGCTTATTCCTGAGTCTAAAGCACCCAGATAACAGATTTCCTCTGCAACAACAGGACTTATACCAGTAAAGCTGGTATAGATTGTCTTACTGAGAGGCATTGGTTTATTTTGTAGAATCGTGATAAAAGCTTCGAGATCTACAGTTAAGGGATCTTGTTTTGACATTGTATCAGGAATGAAGTATTGGCGTCCCGGCAATACTTCACGAATGGAACTCATTTGAGCCGATACATGCTTAATGCTATCAATAATCATTCCATTATCATCACAAAAGATGATATTACTGTGCTTTCCCATGATTTCTATAATAAGTTTTTTCTTGCACAGATCACCAAGTTCATCCAAGTGTTCAATATCCAGATGAATAATTCGTTCTAATTTAGGTTGAGAAATACAAGTGATGCGCCCGTTACCAATATGTTTCCGAAGAAGCATACAAAAATTAGGCGCAGTCATAGGACTTGGTTTGTTCTCGTCGGTTAAATATATCAAAGGAAGGGAAGCGCTGGCCGAGATATAGAGGCGCTTTTGTCCTTGTGGTGTCTTGATTGTAAGCAGCAATTCGTCAGGTTCCGGCTGGGCAATCTTGGCAATTCGCCCATCGACAAGGTTCGATTGTAATTCCTGAACGATTGCAGCAACAGTTATTCCGTCAAATGCCATAATATGGTTCCTTTCTACTAAGATAAAGTCCGTAGTGCATTTGCCCTATGCAGACCAGATAGGGCCCACAGTGCCAGCTCAAGAACAAAGTTCTTTCGCTGAGGGCATTCGCCCTATGCAGACCAGATAGGGCCCACAGTGCCAGCTCAAGAACAAAGTTCTTTCGCTGAGGGCATTCGCCCTATAAAAACACATAGTCTCATAAAATCCTGCTGGCAGGATTTTATGTTCCTAAGTGTTTTTGCACTGTTCATTGCTATATCATAACATAGTTGACGGGATTTGCCAAATGACTTATAATAAACAATGGCGTAAGTGCCGATTGTTACAAATATATTAGAATTAGAAGAGGTCCATAATATGATAAAAAGTATGACAGGATTTGGACGCTGTGAGGTGTCTGATGGGGAGCGGAAGTTTACTGTGGAGATGAAGGGGGTAAACCATCGTTATCTTGATGCCAATATTCGTATGCCAAAGAAACTGAATTTTTTTGAAAGTGCAATTCGTAATTTATTAAAGAAAAGTGTTCAGCGAGGTAAGGTTGACATTTTTATTACCTATGAGGATTTGTCTGAAAGTCAGGTTTCTTTGAAGTATAATGAGAAGCTTGCAGAGGAATATCTGACCTATTTTAAGAAGATGGAGGAATCGTTTTCTCTGGAAAATGATATTCGTGTTTCTACACTGTCACGATATCCGGAAGTGTTGACAATGGAAGAGCAGCTGATGGATGAAGAAGAATTGTGGAATGGACTGAAAAAGGCTCTGGATGGTGCGATCAAGCAGTTTGTTGAGACCAGAGCGTTGGAGGGTGAGAACCTGAAGACGGATATTATCAATAAGCTAGACGGTATGTTGAAACTGGTGGACGTTATTGAGGAACGTTCTCCGCAGATTGTGGCTGAGTACCGAGAAAAGCTTGAGACGAAGGTACATGAATTGTTAGAGGATACTCAGATTGAAGAGGGGAGGATTGCTGCAGAAGTAGTGATATTTGCGGATAAGATATGTACAGATGAGGAAGTGGTCAGACTCCGCAGCCATATCTTACATATGAAAGAGACACTCCAGTCTGAGGAAAGTGGAATTGGACGTAAGCTTGATTTTATTGCGCAGGAGATGAATCGAGAGGCGAATACGATTCTGTCAAAAGCGAATGATCTGGAAATCTCCAATATTGGAATTGATTTAAAAACAGAGATTGAAAAGGTCAGAGAACAGATTCAGAATATTGAGTAGTGAAAAGAGGGGATAAATTCATGAGGGAAAAAGGAATTCTTATTGTTGTATCTGGATTTTCTGGTTCCGGTAAAGGGACCATTATGAAAGAAATGATGCGTCAGTACGATAATTATGCGTTGTCCATATCTGCCACTACAAGAAATCCGCGTCCGGGTGAAGAAGATGGTCGTGAATATTTTTTCAAAACAGTGGAAGAATTTGAAAAAATGATTGCGAAAGATGAATTGATAGAGTATGCTAGATACGTGGATAATTATTATGGGACGCCGCGAGCATATGTAGAAGAACAGTTAGATGCTGGGAAGGATGTTATCCTTGAGATAGAGATTCAAGGGGCCTTGAAAGTGAAAGAGAAGTTTCCGGAGACGTTGTTATTGTTCGTGACACCACCGACTGCAAAGGAATTACGCAATCGTCTGGTAGGACGAGGAACGGAGACCATGGATGTGATTGATTTCCGTATGAACCGTGCCAAAGAAGAGGCTGAGGGCATGGATCAGTATGATTATCTGATCATTAATGATGTACTTCAGGATTGTGTTGAACAGATGCATCGGATTATCCAGGGAGAACACAGAAGAAGTTTTCGTAATATAGAATTTATAGAGAATATGAAAGCAGAATTGAAAGGAGAATAGTGTATGTTACACCCATCTTACACAGATTTAATGAAGGTAGTAAATAAGGATGTAGAAGAAGGCGAAACAAAAGTTGTTAACAGCCGTTATTCTATTGTTATGGCTACTGCCAAGAGAGCAAGAGAGATTATTGACGGAGCTATGCCGCTTGTGCCTGTGAAGGACAGCGAAAAACCGTTATCTATCGCTATTGATGAACTGAATCAGGCCAAGATTAAAGTGGTTGGAGAAGAAGAGTAAGAGAATCATATACGGTTTGACGTGAATATAAGGCAGATGCCGTGAGGTATCTGCCTTTCTTCACAATAATTGGGAGGAGGAAAGAATGAATATATTATTTATATCTCTTGGCTGCGATAAGAATCTTGTGGATTCGGAAGTAATGCTTGGACTTTTAGATGCAAAAGGATATCAGATGGTAGATGATGAGACATTGGCAGATGTTATTGTGGTCAATACTTGTTGTTTTATCCATGATGCAAAGGAAGAGAGTATACAGACGATTCTGGAAATGGCGCAGTATAAGACGAAGGGAAGATTGAAGGCATTGATTGTGACTGGATGTCTTGCTCAGAGGTATCAGAAAGAAATTCTGGAAGAGATACCAGAAGTAGATGCTGTGCTTGGAACAACATCTTATGATAAAATTGTAGAGACAGTGGAGGAAGCCCTTGCAGGTAATGGACATTTGGAATTGGCAGATGTTGATGCATTGCCTTTAGTAGATGTAAAGAGATTGGTAACAACGGGCGGCCATTATGCATATTTAAAGATTGCAGAAGGATGTGATAAGCATTGTACTTATTGTATCATTCCAAAGATTCGCGGCAATTACCGAAGTGTACCAATGGAAAGGCTTTTAAAAGAAGCAGAAGAATTGGCTGAACAGGGAGTAAAGGAACTGATCTTGGTAGCACAGGAGACGACTTTATATGGAAAGGATCTTTATGGGGAAAAGTCTCTGAGTAAGTTGTTGCGTGAATTATGTAAAATAAATGGTATCCGATGGATTCGGATTTTGTATTGTTACCCAGAAGAAATTGATGATGCATTAATTCAAGTAATGAAAGAAGAAAAGAAAATCTGTCATTATCTTGATCTTCCGATTCAACATGCGAATGACACTATCTTAAAACGAATGGGAAGAAGAACTTCGAAACAGCAGCTGAAGAAGATTGTAAGAAAACTTCGCCAGGAGATTCCGGATATTGCTCTTCGTACTACTCTGATTACCGGATTCCCCGGTGAGACACAGGAACAGCATGAGGAATTGATGGAGTTTGTAGATGAGATGGAATTTGACCGTCTGGGAGTGTTTACTTATTCGCCGGAAGAAGATACACCGGCAGCGGAGATGTCGGATCAGATATCAGAAGAAGTGAAGCAAGAACGTCAGGCAGAACTGATGGAATTGCAGCAGGATATTGTATTTGATCAGGCAGAAGATATGATTGGACAAGAAGTTCTTGTCATGATAGAAGGAAAAGTTGCTGATGAAAATGCTTATGTAGGACGGACCTACAAGGATGCACCAAATGTAGATGGGCTGATCTTTATAAATACTGATGAAGAACTGATGTCCGGTGATTTTGCTAAGGTAAAAGTAACTGGAGCATTAGAATATGATTTGATAGGAGAGTTGATGTAATGAATTTACCAAATAAATTAACTGTATTAAGAATAATTATGGTACCTTTTTTTGTGTTTTTTATGCTGACAGATGTAGGTGGATCTGCGAATAAGTGGATCGCCCTGGTGATTTTCTGTGTGGCAAGCCTTACAGATATGTTGGATGGAAAGATTGCCCGTGCAAGAAATCTGGTGACAAATTTTGGGAAGTTTATGGATCCATTGGCAGATAAGCTGTTGGTATGTTCTGCAATGATCTGTATGATTCCATCAGGGAAACTTCAGGCCTGGTTTGTAATTATCATAATTGCCAGAGAATTTATTATCAGTGGATTCCGCCTTGTGGCATCAGATAACGGAATTGTGATCGCTGCCAGTTACTGGGGGAAATTTAAGACCGTTTCTCAGATGTTTATGATTATTGTATTGATCATGGATCTCGGAGGTGTATTTGACGTGATTGGAACTGTGTTGATATGGGCATCCTTAATATTGACAATCATATCTTTGGTTGATTATATTGCAAAGAACGTACAGGTATTGACACAGGGAGGCATGTAAAAATGACAGTAGAACTGATTTCCGTAGGGACAGAGATTCTATTAGGTAATATTATCAATACGAATGCAGCCTATCTTGCGGAAAAATGTGCAATGTTGGGGTTATCTTGTTTTCATCAGAGTGTAGTAGGAGATAACGAAGAACGTTTGGAAGATACGGTCCGTCTAGCACTTTCCAGGGCAGATATCGTTATTCTAAGCGGAGGTCTTGGTCCAACAAAGGATGATCTGACAAAAGAAGTAACAGCAAAGGTATTTGGAAAAGAGCTACGTGAAGATACACATACAAAAGAAAGAATCCAAGAATATTTTCGCCAGGTACACAGTAACCAAGTAACTCCAAACAATTGGAAGCAGGCATTGGTCCCTGACGGTGCAATCGTGGTTGACAATCATAACGGAACAGCACCAGGACTCATATTAGAAGAGAATGGCAAGATTGCAATTCTTCTTCCTGGACCGCCAAATGAGATTAAGCCGATGTTTGAAAGAGACATTGCACCTTACTTGAATCGTCTGCAGCCTGAAGGAATCTATTCGAAAATGATAAAAATATGTTCCATCGGAGAGAGCAAAGTGGAAACGATGATTGCCGATCTGATGGATACACAGACGAATCCAACGATCGCACCCTATGCTAAGACTGGAGAAGTACATCTCAGGGTAACTGCCAAAGCAGCAGATGAGGAAGCTGCTAACGCATTAATTGCTCCTGTAATGGAAGAATTATTCCATCGGTTTGGCGATAAGATCTATACCACGGAAGAAAATATCTCTCTGGAAGAGGCAATTGTGAGAATACTTGAAGAGAAGAAACTATCGGTCACAACTGCTGAGTCTTGTACCGGAGGGCTTCTTGCAGGCAGGATCTTGAATGTAGCAGGAGCATCGAATGTATATAAGGAAGGTTATATTACTTATTCTAATGATGCAAAAGAACGTCTGCTGAAGGTAAAAAGAGAGACTTTGATGCAATATGGAGCAGTCAGTCCACAGACAGCCTGTGAGATGGTGCGTGGCGTCGCGGAAGCTACAGGGGCAGATGCAGCTCTAAGTGTGACCGGTATCGCAGGACCTGGTGGCGGAACCAAAGAAAAGCCAGTTGGACTTGTATACGTAGGATGTTATGTAAAAGGGCATGTCAGGGTAGAAGAATTTTATTTTACTGGCAATCGCGACAAGAATCGTGAATATGCGGTCGCAAGGGCTTTGACATTACTTCGTGAGGAATTATTGAAGTATCATGCCTAAGGAGGTTGAATCATGGAAATAAGAATGCTGCAACAATACGAGCTGCTGCCGGCACTTCATCTTGTATGGGATGTATTTGCAGATGAAATTGCACCTTCTTATACTCCGGAAGGTGTTGCTGAGTTCCAGAAGTTCATCAAATATGACAACATTTATACAATGTGCCAAAGAAGAGAAATATTCTTCTTTGGTGCATTTCAAGGTACAGAATTATGCGGTACAATCGCAGTCAAAAACGATGGACATATCAGTCTGTTCTTTGTAAGAAAACAGTATCGAGGAAAAGGCATTGGTCGGATGCTGTTTCAGTGTGTTTATAATTATTGTGCTCAGCAGCTTTGTGTCAAAACAATTACTGTAAATTCAGCGCCACAGGCAGTGCAAAAATATATACATCTGGGAATGCATGTGACTGCGGAAGAACAAGTAGTAAATGGTATTCGTTCTGTTCCATTAGAAATGTATGTGATTCCTGGGTTGGTAAGACCTGTAAAAAAGAAATCTAAAAAACCGATTATTATTGTAAGTATTATATGTATGGTCATAGTTATCGGACTGTTTGTTGGTGAAGTCAAACTGCTAAAAAGTATACAGAAGAATATCTATGATGTTCCAGACATTTATGAAGAATTTGCAGAAGAGCCAAATCACGAATATGATCTTCCAAATGAAGAAAAAGAAGATTCAACAGATGAAGAAAATCTACAAGGAATTGAATCAATTCCAGAAAAAATCGAAGAAAATTTGTCGTATGAAATAACGGAAGATACATACTCATTTTCTGATCGAGAAAAGGAATCTATGTTGATTGAATTCAATGTAACATATCCGGTCGTTCATGGATTACCAGATGCCGACATAGAAGAAAAAGTAAATAAAGCATTGAAGAATTGTGCAATGCAGACAGTAAATGAAATCTATAATAATCCTTCTAATACGATAAAAGAAAGAGTGATCAGCGAAAAAAATCCTATGCTGATAAGCTATGCAAAATATAAAGTATGTTATGCGTCAGATGACCTAATAAGTATCGCCTATGAAGATTATAATTACGAAGGCGGAAGCCAATATTATTCCCAGCATCTCAGAACATGCAATATCAATCCCAAAACTGGAGAAACATACCAATTAAAAGATCTGGTAGATATCAACGATGAAGTGATTGATCAATGGCTTCAAAATATGCGTGACGAAACAAAAAACGACAGCTTCCTGTCAGAATTAAGCAAAGAAGAAATCAAAAAAACCCTGGAAGGCGACAGCCTTGATGGCGTTTACATTGTCAATTATTACATGGATGAAGAAGGAGTTCAGGTAGGATACGATTTAAATTATAAAAAAGATGATTCCCATGATTTGGGATTTTCGTGGGTGACAGCAAAAATGTAAAAAAAGGGGACGTAGTATTTTTTGGTTTTACTACGTCCCCTTTTGAAAAATGTGGTGTACCCAAATGAAAAACAATTGACGAATGTAGAATAATGTGAGAAAATATAAATAAGTATGGTGTTAAAGATATAACAAGCCCTACGACAGAAAAATCATACATAGTTGAAAGGAGTTTTAAAATGATTTATTCACATGAAGTAGAAATGATGTGTCCGGTGGCTCAGGGTGCGAATCACGGACCAGCTCCGATTCCGGAAGAAGCAAAATGGGTACAGGCTAAAGAAGTAAAAGATATTTCTGGTTTTACACACGGTATTGGCTGGTGTGCTCCTCAGCAGGGTGCATGTAAACTTACTTTAAATGTTAAAGATGGTATTATTCAGGAAGCTCTTGTTGAGACAATCGGATGTTCAGGAATGACTCACTCAGCAGCCATGGCATCTGAAATCCTTCCAGGAAAAACTATTTTAGAGGCATTGAATACAGACCTTGTCTGTGATGCTATTAATACAGCAATGAGAGAATTGTTCCTTCAGATTGTATATGGAAGAACTCAGAGTGCATTTTCAGAAGATGGACTTGCAATTGGTGCTGGTTTGGAAGACCTTGGAAAAGGACTTCGTTCTCAGGTTGGTACAATGTACGGAACATTAGCAAAAGGTCCTCGTTATCTTGAAATGGCTGAAGGTTATGTAACAGGTATTGCTTTGGATGAGAACGATGAGATTATCGGATATCAGTTCGTAAGCCTTGGAAAATTCACTGACTTCATCAAAGCTGGTGATACACCTAACGATGCTTGGGAAAAGGCAAAAGGACAGTATGGACGTGTTGCAGACGCAGTAAAGATTATTGATCCTAGAAAAGAATAGACGCGATAAGCGGACAGAGAAGGATGACCTGGTCAGATGATTCATGCTTGTATGAAATCGGTAGACCGGGACAGGCTTTGAAGGCGCAACGCGCCACATGAACGAGGTTCATGTGTGTTCGTGGGAAGATTCAAAAGGTAACAAAAAAATCAGGAGGACAAGTAAATGGCTTTATTTGAATCATATGAAAGAAGAATTGATAAAATCAATGAAGTATTAGGAAGCTATGGTATTGCTTCCATCGAAGAAGCAGAGAAGATTACAAAGGATGCCGGCCTTGATGTATACAATCAGGTAAAAGGTATTCAGCCAATCTGTTTCGAAAATGCATGTTGGGCATATACAGTAGGTGCAGCAATTGCAATTAAAAAGGGATGTAAGACAGCAGCTGATGCAGCAGCAGCAATCGGAGAAGGCCTGCAGGCTTTCTGTATCCCAGGTTCTGTAGCAGATCAGCGTAAAGTTGGTCTTGGACATGGTAACTTAGGAAAGATGCTTCTGGAAGAAGACACAGATTGTTTCGCATTCTTAGCTGGTCACGAGTCATTCGCAGCAGCTGAAGGTGCAATCGGTATTGCAGAGAAGGCAAACAAAGTTCGTAAGAAACCACTTCGTGTTATCTTGAACGGACTTGGAAAGGATGCTGCAAAGATCATTTCCAGAATTAACGGATTTACATATGTTCAGACAGAATATGATTACTATACAGGAGAACTGAAAGAAGTTCAGAGAATCGCTTACTCTGACGGACTTCGTTCTAAAGTTAACTGCTATGGGGCGAATGATGTACGTGAAGGTGTTGCCATCATGCACAAAGAAGGCGTAGACGTATCTATCACAGGTAACTCTACCAACCCAACACGTTTCCAGCATCCAGTTGCAGGTACATACAAGAAAGAATGTATCGAGCAGGGCAAGAAGTACTTCTCAGTAGCATCCGGCGGTGGTACAGGACGTACACTTCATCCAGATAACATGGCTGCAGGTCCAGCTTCTTATGGTATGACAGATACTTTAGGACGTATGCACTCTGATGCACAGTTTGCAGGTTCTTCATCCGTTCCAGCCCATGTTGAGATGATGGGCTTAATCGGAGCAGGTAACAACCCGATGGTTGGTATGACTGTTGCAGTTGCAGTTTCCGTAGAGGAAGCCGCTAAAGCTGGAAGATTCTAATTAATAGCGTAAAATCAGTATTTTTAGAATGTTTTAACATTTTAAAAAATCAATAAATGCTAATACATTTGTTATTTATTTGTTAACGTATATTTGTTAATATATTTAAAGTGGGAGATGATGGATTTTCTCCCACTTACTTTAGTTTTTCAAGATTTTATCTTAACCATTCTAAATCACGGACTGTGTAAGTTGATTCTGTAATATCTTTTATTGAGTGTCTTACCATTTCTTTTAGTGCATATTCATCGACATTCGTTTTTTTACATCTGGTTACAAATGTTTTTCTCGGATCATGAGGACGATGTTCCGGGTTGAGATGAAGTTCGCCGGTTACTTTCTTAAATCTATTCGCATATTTGTCGTAAGTAAGTTTCTATGATCCGGCATGAGTCTGCCCTTTGTTATTTAGCAAATATTCGCTTCCTATAGAAGCGGCAAAATCATAATTATTCTTTAAGAGTTCTATGATTTTGGTATGAATTGGAACTATGCGTTGTTTGCCAGCTGGCGTTTTTATTCCGGCTTTCATGTACCACTTTTCAAGATTGATTACATCTAATCTTAAAGCAGCAAGTTCTTCGGTCTCCATCCCATATAACATTGCATTATAATCTAATCTACGTATCTTACTTTCCCTACGTTTTTCCAGAGAATGTTCATCTCATCATCGGTAAATGGAATATGTGTTCTTGTTGCTTCTTCTTTCTCTTTACTGATATCATTAGAAATTTCAAATGTTCTAGCATAGTTCTTGTCTACAATTTTGTATCCGGGTACATAATCAAGCATAAGATTAAAAAGCGACTTGATTCTAGCTTTCGTCCCTGCGGTAGGAAAAATCTTTTCACCTTTTTTCTTTCCTTTGGTTTCAATTCTATATCCTCCCGCCATGCATCCCTTTATGTGTCTGGCCCTGATATCTTTCACCCTCATGTCATAAACAGAAAAGCAGTAAGCTCATGCTGACGTAATTGTTCTAATGGAATTATCAGCGATTTCTTGAAAGTATTGATCCGTCCAATTATCATAAACTTGTAAAAGGAAAATACTATTTTGTAAATGATAAGAATGAGTTTTGGTGGTATAATCCAGATACTGGTGAAATAAACCCATTGAGCCTTAAGTTGGATAGTAAAGAATAAGATATGATGATTTTTAAATGTATAAGCCTGTCAGCTTTTTGTAGCATGACAGGCTTAGAATAATTTAAATGTATTTGTCGATTAATTACATTTCAAGACATTCTTATAGAAGCTATCCATTTCTTTCTTAGTATTGAATACCGCAACATACATCTGATTACCCATCGCACCGGACAATACATCAGGAATCCGGTCGACCATCTTCAGGTTATCACCATATTTTTCAAGAATTTCTTCATGACTCAGCACGAAATCTTTTCCATCTCGACGCCCGGCATAAGCACAGTAAGCATGTTTGCCGTCTGGCAGAGTGGAGTGATCAAAGGCGATCATATCCGCCCAGATCTTGTATACATTGGTACTGTTAGCGTAATTCATCATATCAGGAGAAAATCCGCCGCAAGGACGCATGTTAACTTCCAGAGCCACAACATCGCCTTTCTTGCCCATTCCGTCGTGATCCTTTAGAAGACGGAAGAATTCAAAATGAACGAAACGGCTTTTTACACCGAAGCTTTTTACAGTAGCACGTCCGGCAGTACGTACATCCTCAGAAAGATTTTTCACAATATGATAGATAGAGTTATCAGAATTATTGACGATATCCATGATTGAATCTGGAGTTACGTTACCCGTCTCGAACATTGGATCGCCATTAGAATCGATGACAGCATCGTAAGAATTAACTTCTGCGTCGATAAACTCCTCCATGATGTATTGTGTATCAGCTACTTTCTCATTAAAGAACCGAAGAAGATCTTGGTCAGATGAAAGCTTAAAGGTATGGGATGCGCCAACACCATTGTCTGGTTTTACAATGACTGGATAACCAACGAGCTTAATAAAATCCTGACAATTTTCGACATTGTCAACCAGATGATAGCGGGCTACCGGGATTCCAGCCTTCGTGTAGAATTCTTTCATCTTTGATTTGTATTTAATACGAGGCATGTCTTCTGTGTGGAAACCGCTGGAGATATTAAAATCTGTACGCAACATTGCATCACGTTCCAGCCAGTATTCATTGTTAGACTCCAGCCAGTCGATCCGTCCGTATTTATAAGTAAAAAATGCAACGGCACGGTATACTTCATCATAATTTTCCAGACTGTTTACTTTGTAATACTCATTCAAACTGTTTTTTAATTCCTGAGATAATTCATCGTAAGGCTGATCGCCAATACCCAGAACATTAAGACCATTTTTCTTTAATTCCGCACAAAACTGCCAGTAGTTTGTAGGAAAGTTTGGAGAAATAAATATAAAATTCTTTGTCATTTGTGTTTACTCGCTTTCTTTTGTTGAACTATAACGTTACATAGAAAAAGAAACCCCTCTAATCTAACAAATATGGTACAAAATAAGTGACTTGTTTGTACCACCAGATCCAGTCATGGTAGCAGTCCATTCCCCAATAATCTACCCATGTATGGATACCCTTGTTTTTCAGAATACCATCCAACTGTCTGGTAGAATCCGGAAGTTCCCATGCTCCCTGCCCAACACAGATGGCTGACTTTTGTTCATTATACATAGAAATGTAAGGATGATCTAATGGCATATTTGCCAGATAATGAATTGGTGAATTGTTATAGACAAGATCATCCATGTAAGAACCGAATCCATATTCTGCAGTATAGATTCCGCTTAATGCTAATAGTCTGTCAAAGAGATCCGGACGTCGGAAATACAGGTTAGCGGCGTGAGTTGCCCCAAGACTACAG
Source organism: Bariatricus sp. SGI.019 (assembly GCF_050315235.1). Lineage (NCBI taxonomy): Bacteria > Bacillati > Bacillota > Clostridia > Lachnospirales > Lachnospiraceae > Bariatricus > Bariatricus sp. SGI.019. The sequence goes on from NZ_JBNPOQ010000009.1 coordinate 129,319, forward strand.
CCGAAGACCAATACACCCGGATAGCCGGTCCAGCCATTGCATTCATTCACCATATCACGCATAAATGGAACCATCTCATCCGTGATATAGCGTATCCAGTCCTCGTAGCGGCAGATTCTCCATCGAGGATCCCCTTCTTCATTAGACCATGTTTCCTGATCGATCGTATCAATGGAAAATACCATGACTTCTCCAGAATCAATCCATGGTGCCCATATGTCAGTCATATGAAAATTCTCAAAATCAAAGAATCGGCCGTTCTGACAAGGAATGAAGAGCACCGGACGACCGGCATGTCCATAGACCTTACATTCCATATCTTTATTAAGCGCTGGGCTGAATTGCTTAAAATATTGTACTTTCATAAGTTTCCTCCTGTTATTTCTGGTATAGCAGAGTATTCATGAAAAATGGAATCTGCTTTTCCCAGCTCGCTTCGCAGTGATCTCCGCCGGGAACAATCCGACAGTCAAGCATCACATGACGTTTTAAAAGCAGAGATGCCACTTTTCCAAATTGTTGTAACATGTTTGGATGGAAATGAATCTCTCTGGAACCATAATCCATGTAAACAACCGTATCTGGTTGGATCTTTGACCGTTTGGTCAATTGCTCGATTCTTTGAATATCTACCCAGAGGGATGGGGAGAGACAGGCTGCACGAGAGAAGTAGCGATTATATTCTAATACAGCGTACAGGCTCATCAGACCACCCATAGAACTTCCCGCGATAAAAGTATGCTCACGATCTGGCTGGGTAGGAAAGCGTTCGTCAATTTCTTCTTTAAATGTATGAATCAGCCATTCCATTGTCGTTCTGCCACGGCCAATAACTTTTCCAAAACGGGAATCGTTGAAAGAATATGGTGAATATTCTTCCAGCCGTCCATTGTTCGGACTATGATTACATTCTACCGCAGCAATGATCAGAGGAGTGGATGTGGCATCCATATATTCTTTCATTCCCCAGCTCTTGCCATAGGTAGCATGTGAATCAAAAAACACATTGTGTCCATCAAACATGTATAAAACTGGATAACGTTGATCTGAATCTGTATGACAAGATTCCGGTAGGTAGACATAGGCTTTGCGGGGGTCGTCAGCTGTCAGTTCCGGAATAGTAATGTCCCATGTATAAACCATATTAATACCTCCAATCTGTGTATTATTTTTTTATATAATACACCCATGATATCCAATTATTTAATATAGCACACTGTGCCATAGATGGCAAGAAAAGGTTGATTTTCCACACTTTTGCAGTTAGTTATGAACTGATATAGCTCGAAAGCTTTATAGAATAAGGCTTCCGAGCATTTTTTATTTTATATTTTCAACTTTTATATATGGCGTTTTATAACGTTTCG